>JAJZLK010000012.1 GCA_021803655.1 Thermoplasmata archaeon | reverse complement strand
TGTGAACTATCTTTTGATGATCGTTGCCATACTGTGGGCGTTTTCAGCAATTGCCATGACTGTTTTCAACATGCAGGAACCTGGCAAGAGAGAACGACCCCTCTGAATTTTTTGCAATAGTGTTCCGGATATCCCTCGTTCTAATAGTTTCTCCAAGAAAGGCGAGTGCAATCAAGATTGCGGATCTGGAAAGCCTGCCGTTTGACTTCACCGGAGTGATCCGTTTTCTACATACCGCTATGAAGGCGTTTAGCTGGAACTCACCTTCGCTGATTTACGAGATGATCTGCTCCCACAAAAACTGGAACACTTTTCCTCTCTATTTGATCCCATTTGCCTCAACGTCCATTTTTTCTTGTTCTCTCTCTGATCTCTTCTTCTCCCTCTCTAGGGATTCCCGTTATTGTGCCCTGAAACCCGGATCGGAAGATCATCTGTTTTGAAATCCTTCGGAGCAAGATACATGATTGAGGAGTGCGGTCTCACTGTATTGTGGTCAGTGAAGGCGTATTCCAGACTTTTCCCATATGCATCAGGTTGCACCGCCCGTCATGCGGCAACGGACTTCCAAGAATCAGTTACGTACCCACCTCACACCTCAACTAGCGGTGATGCGACTGTCAGTTGATATCCGTCCACAGAAATAACCGCGGGGTCTACCACGACCGAAGTTCCAAGAGGCTGTGTGTAATATGACTTAACAAATGACGCGTAAACGCTCGTTACGGATTTGGCGGAAATCACAACGCTTGATACAGCCGCAATGACGGCCGCAATGACTCCGGTCATGGCCGTTATCTCGGCGATAACCGCTGCAGGTCCGGCGGTTCCAAGAGATATTGCTTCAGCGCCTGCGGCTATTGCCACTATGACTCCAAGAGATGCCATGGCCACGTCTGCAGCGTCTGCTATGGTCTTTGCCTCACTGTTTGTGGTCTCGCTGAGCTGGTTGTTAATACTGTCAAACGAAATCTTCTGACCGGGATTAAGTGTGCCATTGACCGTCTTGTTCTGATCCAGCCACTGGATAGCCGTACCGAACCAGGATGGGTAATAGTTAACAACCGCCTTTACTGGGCCTCCCTGTGATGTGAGAAATTCCTGGGCCTGTTTGTTTCCAGTCCAGCCGGTCTTGACCGAATAGCTTACAAGAACTCCATAATGGTAAATCCATGTGCGGGTAGTATACTGCAGCTTGTAGACCTCCAGGTTCAGCGTGAGGTTTGAAAGTCCAATCACGGCAGTGGAATTGGATGGGCTTGTTCCCACAAGGTTCGGGAACTGAAATCCGTTGGATACAACGAAACCATTGGGAAAGCTGAGTGTGCCGGTGGAGGATGACTGAAAATTCCAGTCATTGAAGTTGGAAGAACCGGATGACGAGTTCGCATATGCCTGAGCAGAGGTGAAATTCAAGCTGTCGTTTATGAGCCCGAGTGTAGCTGAACCCTGATAATCTCCATCTGATGTTAAATTCAGAGCAGACAGATTGTGTCCTATCAGGAGCGGAAATGGAACGGTGGAAAACGTCTTGAGTGGCTGTTGAACCCACGTATAAGTAGTGAGTGTCTTGGCAGACCATCCACCAGGTCCAATCGGACCATAACGTCCGATCAGACCCTGATACTGACTGTAATTGAATGCCGTAAGGTTGTGAGGGATGACGGCAGAAGGCCTGGAGAGGATGAAGTTCTTGTGAATGTTGAAGAGGATGGAATGAGAAGGAGACAGATTGAATGGCGAAAACATGGACGAATAAGCAAAGGTATACATGTCGGTTACATTTGACTTCTGAATTGCCAAATTGATCTCAAACATTACAAATGCCTGTGGTGTCTGGGTCCTGAAATGTGAGTAATACTGTGTCCATCTGTTCACCGTCGAATAGAAAGAGTAGTTCATGGCGAATGAGAAGTTGCCGTTCGAAACGTTGGAGGTTCCGAGGTTAACAAACGCCTCACTTCCCAGAACCGGGTTACTGGTTCCAGTGAATGCGGGAAGACTGTTCGGCAGCAAAGGCATGAACGCCTCCACAGTTCCGGATGCCGGAGCAGGAGGATCAGAATCCGCATTAACGGGCATGGCGGATGCGTTCTCGTAAGATATGTAACCATTAACGTCAGGTCCACGCAAGGGGCTATTCGATACGTGTGGAAGTATCAGAATCAGACCTGTTGCAAGAACTATCGCTGACACAGCTATTGTAAGGAGTTTATTTTTTCTCTGATCCATTCTAATGTTAATCTTCAGATATATATATATATATTCTGGAGCCCGCTATGGCGGCACCTATAATAGATTAACGGAGGAAACCAGAGGGGTTGTTTCTAACCGCTTGTATCCACAAAAGGTAGTTAAAACCCTCTTTTGTTTCATGCTTCTGATGCCACAGTTCTGGTTTCCTTTCTGTATAGGCCATTTCCATCATCTCATCCGAGAATGGATCGTTCCTCAGCGTTCCGGAAGATTGCAAGCTTGTCTCCATTGTGGGAAAGCAGTCTTCCGGTTTCTATGCTCCTGATCACCCCCATGCTCTGCGGAAACGGTTTTTGCATGGCTCTGTTATATCTCTTTTCTTCTATAATAGTATTCTCATAATGTTCCAGTTCTATGATGGTCCAGAACACGAGAGAAAAATGGTTAATGGACCAGCCCAAGTTCCCTGATCCTGTTCATGACGTCAACTGCGTGTTCCTTCGGCGTCACCTTTCCGTAAACATATCCAATTGTTCCATCGGGCTTGATTATGTACGTGACCCTCTTTGCGGAACCTGAATCGCTCATAACCCCGTATTTCTCAACAACGTCTTTGCTGCCGTCTGATACAAGGGTAAAGTTCAGGTTGTATTTGTCCACGAATTTCCTGTGTGAATTCTCGCTGTCCACGCTGACCCCTATAACCTCAATTCCATGTTGCCTGAATGATGAGAAGTTGTCCCTGAAATTGCAGGCCTCGACCGTGCATCCTGGAGTGTCATCCTTTGGGTAGAAGTATAGTACAACCGTTTTTCCGTGGAATGAACTCAATCTCACCGTTTTACCGTTCTGATCTTTCGCTTCAAAATCCGGAGCCTTTGTTCCAGTTTCGAGTATTCCAGCCATGGTCTATCTATGTTTGACTATCTAATAATAGTTATGAAAAATGAGAAATGAATGCCGTAGGACTATCAACCGATATCCTCCACCCGATCGGATTCGGCCTAACCCGCGGGGTTTGCGAATCGAACCTGATTTCTGATTATAATCAGCAAGATCCCAGCAATTCAAGGAAATAGAAATTGCTGGAAGAAGCGGGTAATCTCAGATTGCAGTCTTCTTCCATGAAGTCAGTGATAATAGAACGTAAACAATATTAAGGGCCAGGGCTAGAATCAGAAAATCTGTTCCGTATAACGGATAAAAGCTGCTTGTATATCTGTTGCTAGGAGGAGAACTACTGGAAATAAATACATTATAAGCATAAGAAAGCCCGGCATAGTATAGGCCAAGGGTCATGACCAGGAGTATAAGGCCGATCTCAGGAAACAGTAACTCCTTGCCCTTGAGACGCCGGGGCGGGTTGATGAAGGCGAAGATCAGATATACCAGCGAAACCAGAAAAGCGAGTATCGCACAGGCGAGAGAAGCGTAAATAACATCTACTCCGGTTGAGACAGCCGCGGCAACACTGGGCCTTAAGTAATTCGCGGATGTACTGGAAAATTCTGACCACGACCAGAAGTTATTTCCGTAGATGCCGGTGTTGATGCCGAAGAACGATGCGCTAGAGTACGCCAAAACACCTCCAGAGCTCGAACCGTTCAGCGAAATGAGCACCTCCGGCGTGATGAAAGACAGCCCGATCGAGATCATGATCACTAGGGGGATCACTATCTGAAGTAGCTTTTTGTTATTTATTTGCACAAGAAACCATACCGGGCTGACATATATTATTGACTTTTTCTAAAAACTCGGGTCAATCTTAGGAGTCTCTCCAAATCTGATGTACATCCAGACCCGTATTTTTCGGGTTTGAATTGTCATTATTGATGGCGAAACCTTTATTCATGCGTGTTTCATGTGTATTATAATGAGCTCATTGCGTGATTTCAGCATTCCCGAAGCGTATAGCCAGATCAGAAGCATGGATACACTTGCCAAACTCGAACCCATGGTTGACTGGAACTCCCTGGGATCCATGGTATTAGATCTCTTCAGGAATAACACGGAGAAGGGCGGAAGGCCTAACTTTGATGAGATAACCATGATCAAGACACTATTCATACAGGAACTTTACGGCCTCAGCGATGAGGCAACGGAAAGGGAACTCTATGACAGGATATCATTCAGGCATTTCCTCCATTATCCAGAGAAGATGCCTGATGCCAGGACCATATGGCTGTTCCGCGAAAGGCTGTCATCATCCGGCATGGACAGAAAGATCTGGGAAGCCATATGGAAGCAGTTTGACGACAGGGGCATAAGGATCGAAAAAGGCCTGATCCAGGATGCCTCATACATTGAGTCAGATCATGGAAAACATGGAAGGAAGAAGCCTCCTGTTCCAATTGATCCCGAACCTCCACGGGTAACGAATAACGAGAAAACAGGTGAAACGCCAGGGAAGGATGCTGCTGATCCGGATCAGGAGAGGAAGATGGCAAAGGCCGAGAAGAAAGCGGCGAAGGCAAGGGCAGCGGAGAAGAAGAGGATCAGCAGGGAAGAGAGGAGATCCGCAAAGACAAGAAGGTCCAGGGACGGCACATTCGCAAAGAAGGAAAACAGGACACATTTCGGATACAAGCTTCACAGTTCTGTAGGCGTTGACAAGCCGCTGATCAGGCAGTTTGTCGTGACAACAGCATCACTCCATGATGCCAATGTTGATCTGAGCATACCGGATATGCCCTGCTATCGTGACAAGGGATACCAGGGTGCACCATGCAGGGGTCTCAACGCCACCATGGATAGGGCATCAAGGAACACACCTCTGACAATGGATCAGATACGCAGGAACCGCAGGATCACAAGGAAGAGATCCCCTGGAGAGAGACCTTACTCAATCATAAAGAGGAAATTCAACGGTGATCATGTTTATGTGACGATGGTGAGGCGCGTCCGTGTAAAGGTGATGTTCAGGTGTTTCTGCTACAATCTTTTCACCCTGATGAACCTGAAAGAACACGGGAAGATAGCGGCAGCTATCTAAAATTGGTGAAAAGGAAGAAAAAAAACAGGGAAAATTAAGGGGTTTTCAGGAGAATACCCTCATTCAATGGCGTGATCAGGTTGAAAATCCGGGTCCCGAGTCATCTGATCAGGGATTCGATGAGATTATAGAAAAGGTCTATTGTTTTTCAGCCCATGTGACAATCTGGAGACTGCTGATCTTGTTCTGGATACCACCGCTTGGTCATGCACAAAATGAGTGTTGACTTGGTCAATTATAAGAAAAAGGCAGTAAAATGACCTGCAAACCTTTGTCGCCACAGGCTGTGTCGAAAATTAAGAGTGTGCAACCCGTGTTGCACTCAGAATGCCTTTGTCACTGTCACGCTATCAGCAGCAACGGATGGCATGTTGCAAGCGAATATCTCCTCCCACCACTTCACATTCTGTGTCTCCCTGGAGATCATGTCTATGTTTGAGAGGATGGAGGGGATTGAGTCACTGATCCTTATGCCTCCCCACACTTCCTTTATCTCGCCGTTTTTCACATAGAACACTCCGTCTCTTGGCACGGTTGAAAATATCCCGTTGCGGTAGTCCTGAAACCTAGTGTACCAGGCGTTCTTGATGTATAACCCCTCGTCAAGGGAAGAGATCATTTCCTCCTCCGAGGATTCTCCCGCCTTGATCTTCATCTGGAACGATGTGGGAGAGATTATGCCTGCGTTCCCTGTGGTCTTTGCGTTGCTCCTGAGAGCAGTCGAATGCGAGTGGAGGAAAGTCTTCAGTACACCATTCTCAACAATGCTCTTGGGAAAAGTCACTGTTCCCTCGTCGTCTACAGGCCTGAATCCTGTGCCTGAAATGTCTGTGGGATCGTCAACGATATTCAGGTTTTCCTTTCCGACTGTTTTCCCAAGGAGATCAGCGAAGCAGCTGAATCCCGCTTCCACAGCGTATGCAGAGAAGAAAGATGAGCCGTATGAGATTATGTTGCCCGTAAGGTACGGAGACATCAGGATCCTGAATTTCCCAGCTCTCCCCTCCGATCTGTGATCAATCATGGATGCCGTGATCGCTGCCTTTTCCCCGAGACTCCTCGCCGCTTCCTCCGGTCTGGTTCCGTTCATCCCGGTATGGGTTGCTTCCTGCCCGGTCATCTCGCCCCTGAACGCACGTATGAGGAGTTCGTATCCTCCGAGGTTGTATTCCGCACGGTTGTAAGGCGTTATTACAGTAACTTCCGAGAAACTGTTGTAGATAAGGCCAGCGACCCTCTCGGCCCCATTGCTCATTGCCGAGTCGATCATTACTGATGCCAGTTCCTGTATGTCAGCATCCCCCTTCGTCCCTTTCCTGATTGAAGAGTAGTCCTGTTTTTCCGGATTTATTCCCATGAATGACTCATTGTCTGGAGAATGATCCAGAAGGAAAATCAGTTTCTCAAGCGCAGAATCCGTGGCGGAGTAGTCCTTTATCACTGTGGAAGCCGTCTTCTTTCCCCTTGACACGAATACCGAGGTTGAGTCCTCTATCCAGCGGTTATGGATATCCTTGGAGTCTCTTGAGAAGCGAACCTGGCTGCTATCCTCCCTGACGTTCTGCACCACTATGTCGTTCAGGTTCAATTTCTGGAGCTTTTCGAAAATCATGTCTGCACTGTTCATCTTCAAAACCTCACTGAATCCTGATGTTCCGGAGCCTCACATGCGGCCCGCCCATCCATACGTCACAGCCCTGCTCCGGATCGCCTTTCCCGCACGTTGCCGCATAGAACTTCAGATCCTTTGCAACCGCGTCGACGGAACTGTAGAAGCTTATGGTATTGGTTTCTATGACCGGCCTCCTGACCACGTCGGTTATCTTCCCGTTCTCGATGAGGTAAGCCTCCTTGCCCACATACTTCTCGTTGTACCTTATGTCGTCGATGTTCCACTCCGTGAATGATTTCATGTAGATGCCCTTCTCTATTCCTTCGAATAACTCGTCCACTTCATATTTTCCAGGTTCAATATAGGTGGTACTCATCCTTGGAAGGGGCTCCATTTCCCAAGAAGAGGATCTCCCGCCTCCGTTGGGTTCCGTGGAGAGGCTGGCGGCACTCTCCCTGTTGTGTATAAATTCGGACGTCATTCCGTTCCTGTACAGGTATCTCTTCCTGGCCCTCACACCCTCGTCATCGTACTGATAGTATCCGTAACTTCCCGGTATCGTTGGATCGTCTATGACGCTGACTGCGTCCGATCCGATGCGGAACGGAAACTCCTTTCCGGTGAGGAATGATTCTCCTGCCTGGGAACCCTCCCTGCCTATTATCCTGTCATACTCAGTAGGGTGTCCGCATGACTCATGAGCAACTATTCCCGATATTTCCGGCCCTATCACGAAATCATAGGTTCCGGGTTCTGGTCTGTGCGCCTCCGCAGATTTCCTCAGCACGGAGACTTCGGATTTAACGATCTCATCAAGGTTCAGTTCCTTCATGTATTCGTATCCCTTGGATGCGCCATACTGCCCGGTAGACTGCTCAAACTTGTCTCCGCTTCCAACGCCGAACATGTAGAAGTACTGTATCCTTGCCGTCTCCCACGAAATGTTTGCACCTGTGCTGTTCAAGTAAGTTCCATTTATGATCTTGTCCCCGAGGAAGTTTATCCTCATGGATGCCCCCTCAGACTCCATGATCCTGTCGGAATCCCTCACAATCTCAAGTTTTTCCTCCAGCGGGAAATCCTTCACGGGTCGTCTCTGGGTGATCTTCCAGGAGGCTTTGTCTTCCCTTATCGTTCCCATGAATTTTTTCCCGGGAAACTTTGACCTGGCGATTGCGTCGTCTATGAAATCCCTGGCCTTCTCCCAGTCCGTTGTATCAAAATAGGCTGAACTGTATGATTCATTGAGGACCCTTACGGCAATTCCGGATTCCTTCCCGCTGTCTATGCCGTCAAACTGTCCATTGCGATAGGAAAGGCCGGTAGACTCCACCTCAATGTATCTTGCCTCAGCCCATTTCGCATTCTTCCCGGCATAGTCCAGAGCCTTGTCGAGCAATTCCTTCATTGAACCGTCTTCTCCTTCATTTTCCTCAGCCTGTGATCGTATGCTTCGAAAATATCGTGGAGACACTTTCCATAATTCCAGTCGAATGAGTCGATGGTCATGGAGATCCCTCCCGATAGGAGTTTCGTGCGGACAGAGTACTTTGTTGTTCCCTCTTCCTTGTAGCGGATCACGTGGATATTTAGCGTACCGTACTCATGCCCGGTAATCTTGGAAAACTTCTGTGCAAACTTCTCCGCGTTATAGTACGTGAGATCGTAGAGATCATCGTCCCCGTGATCAAGACCGCTTATGTTTACAAGCAGCCCTTCCATGGACATCCTGGTATCGATGATGCCAATCAGGTCTGACTGGTCCACTATCCCCACGAGATCGCCTTTTCCGTCCAGCACCGGTATCATGTGGAGTGAATTCTCCGCCATGATCCTTGCACATTCAGTTATGGGCGAATCACTCTTCACAAAGAATTTGCTGTCCATTATGGAATCCACCTTTATCTTGATGGGGCCGGAAGACGAGGTGTACTGGCCATAACTGATCTTGTCCTTCTCAGACAGTACCTTTTCCATCAGATCATCCATCCGGAGTATCCCCGCAAGTTTTCCTTCATGGGTAATGACCGGTATCTCGTACTGTCCGGTTCCCCTGATCTTCTCATGTGCCATGTCGGCAGAATCGTCCTCCCTCACGGCAACAGGAGAGTGGGACATTATGTCCATGGCAGTGACACTTGATGCATTGTAAATGTCACCGAAGTTCCTGATCAGATCAGCCTTGCTGATTATTCCTGCCAGTTTCTCATCCTCAATCACAGGCAACGCAGGAAGACCGGAAGATCTCAATTTCTCCACAACTTCCAGAACGTCGTCGTCCGGAGAAAGATGCGGTGTGTTTGTCAGGTATCCAGAAACCTTTGCTCTCGTCTGTATAGTCCTTCTCCTGAACAGGTCCCGGTAGATCACCATTCCGCTGTATTTTTTCTTTGTCAGAATCGGTATCGAATGCACTTTCTTTTCCCTGATCATTGAAAGTGCCTCCGACACAGTGGCATCCGACTGCAATGTCTGAACCTTCTCCGTCATTATGTCACTTGCTTTCATTATCACTCACCATACTCCAATTTGAGATCTGCCGATATTTTCTCGACTGTCGTTGAAACGTCTTCTCCTCTCAACGCCTGCTCCATCAGTTCTGCGATCGTTGACATATCTTTCACTCCCATCCTGGTTATTTCCGAAAGTCCCAGTCTGGAATCCCTGTCGACTATTATCCTGTTTCTCTCCATTACCCTGGAAAAATCCAGGGGCTTTATCGATCTTTTCACAAAGAATTCCTCAGACAGAAGAACCTGGTGGGAGAACGAAAACCACGGAGGAAACCTGACTTCCCATCCTATGTCGTAGAGAGTCCTCCCGAGTTCACGGGAGTTGCTGACAACTGAAGCTGCATATTCCCTCCCATAGGCAAGCATTTCTTCCGCAGCGACAGAGAGTGCTGCCACCCTTGACGGGTGGTAATTATCCATGGTGCTCCAGACGACCCTCTTCCTCATCCTTTCCAGCAGTTCCCCGTCGTTTGTAAGGATGATCCCCCCCTGCGGGCCGAAAAACGACTTGTGTGTAGAACCGAACAGGACGTCACAGTATTTCAGCGCGTCGGGCTGGAACTGGCCGCCGGCAATAAGTCCCATGACATGGGACCCGTCATATGCTATAGGAATCCCTTCTTTCCTGCATACCTCACTTATCTCCGCAAGATCGTAAGGCCGTACAATTGCAGACTGTCCCAGCACTATGAGATCGATCCTTTCCTTGCCTGCGATATTCTTGAGTCCTTCAATGTCAACTTCCTGGCTTCCATCCAGGTATGGGAGTTCCGCACTGGAATACCCAAGAAGATTCGGGAGATATTCCTGCTCGTATCCGGGATATCCGCCATTCTTCGGTCCGACGTATAGGAATCTGCCGCCCGGGGGGAGCATAGTAGAGAGTACTATCTCTGAGGCAATGTGTCCTCCGATTGGCCTCACTTCCGCGTACCTTGATCCATATAGTCTCGCGATCAACGCTTCCGCCATGAACAGTATCTCTTCAGAAAACACCGCTCCGCCATAGGAATTGTATCCTTCACCGGTAATATGGGAATAACGGCCGTACATGTCACTTGCAAGCGCCTCCATGGCACTGCGGCTCATCACGTTCTCGGAGGCCTGCAGGTTGATGCAGGACCGCCTGAAAGCGTTGTGTTCCCTAACGATTCTCAGCGACTCAGATGTCAAGGCATCCGTCTCCGTTCAATTTCAGAGAACTGACTGGGGCACTCAACACTGGCACAGTATTCTATCAATTGCAAGATATATAATCCTTTCCCGTACTTTATCGCTGGTGGATGTTTCCATGGGCACAATCAAGAATGGAGGAGTTGTTCTCGGGATTGATGACGCACCTTTTGACAGGGTGGCCGACACAACATGTCTCCTGACCGGGGTTCTGATGCGCCTTGACTTCAGGATTGATGCCATATTTTCACGGAGCATCGCGGTTGACGGCGAGGACGTCACGGATGCGATAGTGTCCATGATAAACAGTTCACATGGCAGGGAAACGGACGTAATCATGACAAACGGGATCACCTTCGCGGGGATGAACATCCTGGACATTTCCAGACTCCATACGGCAACGGAAGTACCGATCATATGCGTATCAAGGAGGAAACCTGACCTGGAGTCGATGAAATCAGCCCTGATGAAACACAACCAGCAGAAAATGGACCAGTTCAGAGAAAGGCTCAATCATCCCGTCGTGAGGATGGATCTGGATTCAACAAGGCACGTTTACGTAAATCTGGAGGGCATCGGGCAAAGAGAGGCAATGAGCCTGCTGAAAAAAACCTGTAAGAATGGAAACGTTCCGGAGCCGATCCGGCTCTCCCATATGATTGGTTCAGCCATGCGTTTCGGGGAGAGCAGGGGAAAACCCTGATCTACTCCCTGTACATTATTGGTTCCAGTTCCGGAACCGCCTTGCCCTGGACATCCTTAAGATTCTTCATAACGTCGTCCAGTTTCTCATGCTCAGTGGGAATGTATTTCATCCTTCCCTTGGACATGAAGTACGAACCGGGACAGAGAACGCCTTCCTTTACCACGATGGCATCAGGCTTCAGAGATATGATCCCGGACATGGCCCTTTCCTTCCCGCCGTGGGTTGCCCCAAACCCCGGGTTCTCGTATTCCTTTATCTCCTTTGTGTCTCCGTCAATGACCATTATGCTGTTTCCAAACTCAAGCGGAACTATGTAATTCTCCTCGTCCACTACAGTCACTATCTTCATGTTCAAAGAATTATCAATTAATAATTAAACTTCATGTGTCCCGGAGGGAAATATTCGCATGGTGCCTTCGCTGGACAGTCCCTGAAGGTTTATCGGAATGTGCCATGTGGAAATATCTGGTTCAGGATGGTGAAATATCGACAATTGCTATAACGAGTTTCACTAATTGTTAAATAGTACACTATGCTCAAAGATGGGACAGATATGTCTGGAATAATTAGTTATGGTTCCTATATTCCGAAATACAGGATCAAGCCGGACGAGATAGCCAGAGTCTGGGGAGAAGATCCGGAGAACATCAGGAACGGAATCTACATACTGAGTAAGTCAGTTCCATCACCTGACGAGGACGTTGCCACAATTTCCGTTGAGGCAGCGAGGAATGCTATTAAGAGACGAAAAGTGAATCCTGCGGACATTGGGGCAATCTATGTTGGTTCTGAGTCGCACCCTTATGCCGTGAAGCCAACTGCAACAATAGTTGCCTCCGCAATTGGCGCTGACTTCAGGCTCTTTTCTGCAGACTACGAGTTTGCGTGCAAAGCAGGCACGGCAGGAATGCAGAACGTCAAGGCAATGGTTGATTCCGGGATGATAAAGTACGGCATGGCAATAGGCTCTGACACGTCACAGGGAGCACCCGGAGATGCCCTTGAATATTCAGCATCTGCCGGCGGCACAGCCTTCATCATAGGAAAGGAGGACCCCATTGCGGAGATAAATGATACGCTCTCTGTCACCTCCGATACCCCTGATTTCTGGAGGAGAGAAGGACAGCCGTACCCTACCCACGGAGAGAGATTCACGGGAGAACCGGCATATTTCAAGCATACAATTGGTGCGGCTAAGATGATCATGGAGCGGATGAAAACAAAGCCTGAGGACTACAATTATGCCGTGTTCCACCAGCCGAACGGAAAGTTTCCGACGAGGGCTGCAAAGTCCCTTGGCTTCACGGAGGAGCAGTTCTCTGATGGTCTCCTTACTCCGGTCATTGGAAACACTTACTCTGGTTCCATGATGACTGGGCTTTCCGCGATTCTGGACAAGGCTTCCCCAGGAGACAGGATACTCGCAGTCTCCTTTGGATCGGGAGCCGGATCGGATGCCTTTGATCTGACGGTTACGGATAAGATGGATGAGGTTGACAGGAACTCAGCCCCAACAATAAAGGAGATGCTGAGCAAGGTCAAGTGGATCGACTACGCTATTTATGCGAAGTTCAAGAAAAAGATAGTGTTTGGTGAGAGCGTTGACTGAAGTACACATAATCGGGAGCGGGGAAACAAAGTTCGGGGAGATGTGGGATAGATCGCTCAGGGAGCTGGCCGTCGAGGCCGGACTCAAGGCAGTGGAAGATGCAGGCATATATTCCAGGGACATCGGCATTCTCTACGGAAGCAGCAGCCTGGCTGGAACACTGAACCTCCAGAATGATATAGGATCTCTACTGGCAGACTTCTCGGGAATCGCAAGCAACGGCATTCCTGCAGTGAGGATTGAGTCATCGAGCAGTTCCGGAGCCGCTGCGGTAAGGGAAGCATACCTTGCAATCAGATCCGGAGAATATGACGTTGCAATGGTCGGAGGAGTAGAGAAGATGACTGATATCTACGGATCAGAGATCCTTGACATCGTTGGAACCACACTGGACAGGGAGTGGGAGACGTTCTTCGGTGGAACACCGGCTGCAATGGCCGCAATATCCGCCAGGAAGTACATGCATGACTTCAAGGTGGGAAAGGAGGCCATGTCCATGATTTCGGTCAACGATCACGCCAACGCTTCAAAGAACCCGAACGCCCATTACAGGAACAAGATCACCCTTGAAGCGGCAATGAAATCCACGCCCGTGGCGGACCCTCTCAACCTGATGGACTGCAGCCCTATCAGTGACGGTGCAGCAGCACTTATCCTGGCATCTGAGAAGTTCGCCAGGTCTGTGGGAAAGGACGGAGTCCGGATCAAGAGCTCTGCAATAGCACAGGACTATCTCGCACTTCATAGCAGGGATTCCATCTATACCCTCAACTCAACCATCCTTGCAGGAAAAACGGCGTTTGAGAAAGCGGGACTGAAGCACTCCGATGTGTCGTTTGTTGAACTTCACGATTCCTACAGCATATACGGTCTCATGGAGCTGGAAGACCTGGGCTTCTGCAAGAAAGGAAAAGCTTCGGAACTCGTGATGGATGATATAGGACTCACCAGTTCACTGCCGGTGAACCCGTCAGGTGGACTCAAGGCAAAGGGGAACCCTATGGGTGCAACTGGTGTTGGCCAGTTTGTCGAAGGATACCTTCAGATCAGGGGAAAGGCTGGGGAGAGACAGGTAAAGAATGCAAGCACTGGCCTGCTTCACAGCATGTCTGGAACGGGATCGACTTCGGTGGTTCATATTCTGGGAGGTGCATAATATGGGAGAACTTTCAAGCGTCTGGAGAGAGAGCAGCCACAGGTACAGGCTGGTGGCTCATGGTTGTGGGAACTGCAAGGCAGTATACTTCCCTCCGAGAGACATATGCCCGAAATGCCACAGGGACTCCATAGGGAAAATGAAGGAGATGGAACTGAGCGGGCGCGGGAAGATTGAATCTTTCACTGTCGTGCATGATGTCCCGCCTGCGTTTATCAGGCAGAGACCATACGTCCTTGCCCTAATAAGGCTGGATGAGGGTCCTACGCTGACCGCACAGGTCGTAGACTGTGATCCGTCTGAGGTAGCTCTCGGCAAGAGGGTAAGGTCAGTGTTCAGGAGAGTCAGGGAAGACGGGAAGAGCGGGATTATCCAGTATGGCTACAAGTTCGTACTGGAATAGTTCCACAAACCTTTTTTCCTCTCATTCATAATCGACAGAGATGAAGGCAGTAAGTAGATGGGAATTTTACCGGACGGTATCATATGTCCTGCTTGCCTGCGTCATGACGGCACTGCTATATGCGTCGCTTGAGTTTTTCTTCTCGCCGCAGCTTTTCGGCCTGTTGCTCTCCCCTTACTTCTTCTACTACTATCCTGTGGCGAATCCTGGCCTTTCTGTCTACATTGGAGTCCTGAATTCACCCATGTTCCTGAGCATGCTTGATTTCTACGTGCTCCTCATCTTCCTATATGTGACGTTCTTCGTGACGATGGTTTATTTCTCGAGGAAAGCGGGAAGGAACGCAGGCATGAGGGATCCAGTCATCTTCTATTCCCTGACGGTGTCAGGCGCACTCTTTATTGTCCTGGCCATCACGATCCTTGAGGAGTTCCTTGGCATACCGATCATTGGTGCCCCGCTTTTCAGCCCCTCAGCGCCTGGTTCTGTGGACTACATTTCACTTGTATATGCCCCGTTCGCAGAAGAGTTGAGTTTTCGCATAATTCCCCTAGGTCTCCTTTCATGCCTGCTCATACTGAGAAAGGGCCAGATCGCAAACCACTTCCAGTTTGCCTATGGCACCAACGAGAATTTCATCAGGGGAGACAATCGCGTGTCGAAAGATGCTTTCCTGGCATTCCTTGCCCCCGGACACTTCAGGAGGAAGTACAGGATACCGCTGACCTATGCCGACTGGATCTTGATTTTTGCAACGAGCATTCTGTTTGGATATGCGCACTATTATTTCGGCTACTGGGGCTGGGGGAAGATAATTCCAGCCGCAGCAATAGGTTTCTTCCTCGCCCTTGGGTACCTGGAATTCGGGGTTTATATGGACATACCGATGCACTTCTTCTTCAACGGGGTGATTGTTGTCGTGGCACTGTTTGGACTTAATGCATTCACTTTAATCCTGCTGATCATCACTGGAATCATGATCATTGTTTCAGGAATATCCTACTTCGTGATCCGGCTTAAAGGGATGGGGAAGAAGAGCGTACCGGCTGGATCAGGAAAAGGAAACTCTCTTCCCTGAAACTGAGAATCTCCGTGTGGTGAGCAGGATCAGGGTTTCCTCCATGAGTTCGTGTTCAGCCTCCTTCACCCTGTGTGCGAGTGTTTCCGGCGTATCGTCGTCGAAAACAGGCACCACCCTCTGCGATATTATTGGACCACTGTCCACCTCTCCTGTGACGAAGTGTATCGTGCATCCCGAATATCTTGATCCGCTTCTGATTACGGCCTCATGTACCTTCAATCCGTAGAATCCCATGCCGCCGAAGCATGGAAGGAGGGCTGGATGTGTGTTGATGATCCTGTTCTTGAACCTGTCCACAAGCGAAGGAGGAAGTATGCTCAGGAATCCTGAAAGTATCACGAGGTCCGGATTGATCCGGCTCACGGTCTCGTCGATCCTTCCGGCAAAATCTGGATCTTTCCTGCTTACGACTATTACACTATGCCCATGGGCTGCGGCCTTTTCCTCCGCCCCCGTTCCTTTCCTGTCAGCTATTATGCCGGCGACCCTGCAGTCTATCCTCTTCTCCTTGATGGCATCAAGGATCCGGTCCATCCCGGTGCCGGTGCCCGAAACCAGTATGCAGATGCTTGTTGGCATTCTTCCGTTGCTATATGCCGCCTGATTCCCTAAACCCTTCGGTTCTTCCAGCAGGTGTCCAAGGTTACTGCGATCCTGTGAATGATTCCCCTGAAAATATGCGGGGCGTGGGATCTCCCAATTTCTTATGAGATTAACCATTATACAACACCGGCTTCAAGAAAATCTGATCAGGATTCCGGTAAATTCGGGATCGCTAACAAATACTTTCATAGCGGGGCGGAACCGCTGAAGCAACCGGAGAACAGTCGCGAAACTGTTCAGGTTACTTCCAGACTCCTCTGCTCACTGAATACTCTTCTTAAGTTCGTCGAACTGTTGCTGGGTGATCTCTCCTCTCACCAGCCTAAGCTTCAACTCACTCAATGGATCAGATCCGCCACCACTGGATCCGTATGGCTTTTGTGAAATCCGGGTTTGGAGCATGATCATTGCCTTTTGTGTATACTCCCTGACCTTTTTCCTAAAAATCCATATTTCCCTAGTCCCCATGGCAAGAACAATAAACTTGTCGTCCATTATTCCCTCTTCCACCACAACAGACGATATGTTGCTGAACTGGAATGTCTTGATCTGAAACGATATCAGGCCTTTGGAAATCATCATCAGTCTCTGGTTGGTAATGATAAGCCAGGCATGACCCATTTGCTTCCCTTTGGAGGTACCAGCGAGGAACCCTCCCCTGATGCCCGTATTGCTGCCCTCAATGTGCGTGAGTCCCCACGATCTCAAACTCAGTTCGATATGTTCTCCCGGCTGCATGTACTTGCTGGCTCTGGCAGCATAATTTGAGGGGAGAACGAGAAATTTTTCGTGCCCAATCTGCGGTGCCGTCTGATTATCCATTTATTGACAGTATCGATGCATTTATAAATTATTCGCCACACTAATTTTTGCCACAATTTCGCGAAGGGCAATTACACGAATGATCACACATGTTATCCGAATAGCTGCCAACGTTTCCATGAATAATCTGGCCAATGAGCCTTTTGCCAACAGCGCCCTAAGGGGTCCGTTGTTTCAGGATTAGACCATATGGGCATCTGCATCTGACTTCCATGAAAAACAAACGGATTTCCCGGGTTTCCTACATGCAGCACAGCATTAAACAATGAAAACGTATATCGTGTTAGACCGTTACAGTGGAGGAGAAATCTGATGAACCCCATATGGATCGAAAAATACAGGCCGGCAAATCTTTCCGAGATTTTCGGACAGGACGACAATGTTTCGAGACTCAAGGCATTCGTTAAGTCCAGGGAACTTCCACACCTGATATTCTCGGGCCCGGCAGGAACAGGGAAGACCTCGGCTGCAATGGCTGTTGCCATAGAACTCTTCGGAGAATCCTGGAAGGAGAATTTTCTGGAACTGAATGCCTCGAACAACAGGGGAATCAATGTTATCAGGGGACACGAGGATCGGGAAAAAAGTGACAGGCAGGTCAGCGTGAAAGATTACGCCAGGATAATGCCGAACAACCCGCTTGGATTCAAGATTATTTTCATGGACGAGGCGGATCAACTAACTCCTGATGCACAGGCTGCCCTGAGGAGAACCATGGAGATATACTCCTCAACTACAAGGTTCATCTTCTCGGTAAACTACTCTTCGCAGATTATTCCACCCATCCAGTCAAGGTGCGTAGTGATGAGATTCAGGCTCGTGGCCCCAGACGACATGAAGAAGAAACTGAGGTACATTGCTGAGAAGGAGAAGCTGACCGTGGACGATGAGGTCCTTGACGTGATTGCGGAGGAATCAGAAGGCGACCTGAGAAAAGCCCTCAACATATTCCAGTCCGCCCACTTTGCGGGGAAGATCACCCCGAAGACCATTTACGAGATCTCTGGAATGGTGTCGGGAAACGAGTTCAGGAAGGTTCTTTCAATGGCCCTGCAGAACGGACTCTTCAATGAAACTGTGGACGAGGTCGAGAACCTGATGGTGAGCAAGGGAGTCTCAGGAATGGATGTGGTGAGGGGAATGCACTCCGCCCTGAGAAGAGCCTCCATCGATCCTCTGGTGAAAATAAAGGCCCTGATCGCTCTCGGGGAGGCAGAGTTCAGGCTTGTTGAGGGGTCATCAGACAAGATACAGATCGATGCTTTGCTTGCAAGAATGGCTGAGATTCACGCGTCAACGCAGGGTCAAAAGGAATAGAGGTCTCCCCTCTTCTTCCCATAGCCTTCCATCATCTGTTTCATCTTTGTCTCCTTCCTCTGGCTTGAGTAGAGGTAACCCAGATCCCTGGATCCTTCGTAGGCAAGGATGTGCACGCTTCCCGACCTGATCCTGCCGGTTCTTCCCCTTCTCTGTATGCTCCTGATGTCTGACGGAACCGGCTCATAGAATATGACCTGATCCGTCTGCGGGATATCGAGGCCTTCCTCACCCACGCTGGTTGCAACAAGTATTTTCTTCTCCCCGGTCCTGAAGCGGTTGAGGATCTCCTCCTGCTCCTTCTGGCTCAGGCCGGCCTTGCCGGACCTGCTGGTCTGCCCGATGAAGCTCACTGCAGGATCACCACCCATATTCTCGTTCAGGAACGCCGTCAGTTTCTCGGAAGTCTTCCTGTAGTGTGTGAATACCATGATCTTTGAATCAGGATTTGCCCTGATCGTGTCGCTGCATATCCTGAGAACAACCTTCATCTTCGGGTTATCCTCAAGGTTCACCGCTTCTGAACGCATTGAGAGTATCCGATCGGTGAGAGGGTTCGATTTCAGCAGCTCAGCGGTTCTCATCATGGATTTGTCCTGGTTTTCGAGTATCCCGTCCAGGTAGTCGTAAAACATCTCCGTACCCTGCGTCTCCAGATATTCCATTGCATAATCAAACCGTATCACTGCAGTGATCCTTGGAATGATCCTGAAGAGAGACGGGTCTCCGTTTCTTGCCATGGCGGAAAGTTCAGGGATGGACTGGGCCAGCGTTGACCGGTTGAGCTTCTTCCCCCTGAAGAAGTCCATCTCCTGCAGTGGCATCTTCAGATCATGGAGGATCGTTTCTCCATACGACTGGATTATCCTGGATGCTTCTGGCCTTGCAATCTTTGTTACAGTCACCTTCACTTCCCTGACATACTTCTGGACTTCCGGATCAGTCTCATCCTTGATGATGATCTGCTCTATGCCCAGAGCCTCCTTTATGGACTGGAATTTTGACTGATCAGATCCCGGGCTGGCAGTCAGGGCGATTATCCTGCCTGTTCCCTCCTCTATGAATCTCCTTGACACGCTCACATAGGCGTAATTTCCAACGGCCCTGTGCGCCTCGTCTATGACAAGGCAGGAGATTCCCTTCAATGTTGCGACCCTGGAATCGAGATCATTCTGCAGGGTCTGTGGTGTGCACACGACGAACCGGCGGTTCCATAGGTCCTTTCTTGTACCCGCGGAGGTGTTTCCGCTGATGGCCGTTATTTCATCTTTTCTGCAGGACAACAACCTGGAGAATTCCCTGAGATGCTGCTCAACGAGCGGCTTTGTCGGAGCCGTTATGATTGCCCTTCCAGTTGATCCGGCAACGGTTGAGACAACCAGTGCTGCTATCACCGTCTTTCCCAGTCCGGTGGGGAGAACCACGAGGGTGTTCCTGGAGACAGCCTTCTCTGCAATAGAAAGCTGGTAGCTCCTTGGAACAACCGGGAAGGATTCGGGAACCTGCATTGTCACCTTATTCGTCCCGGCATATTACCTGTTTTCTGTCTGTGCAAGAGTTACAGTGGAATGCCTCTTCCTTGCAATGTACTGAAAAGTTACGCCGGCAACAAAGAGGACTCCGCTGATCAGTTCTGCGGCGAGCTGGGGAAGGCCAAGTTTGTAGAGCGAGTACCATATGGCAACGGCCCCGAGGATTGCTGCGATTATGATTACCAAATCTTTGTAGAGTATTACTGTTATTATGAACACCACTGCAGCAACGATGATTATGTCGGAGAAGGGAAGCAGAGTCAGGGTTCTCAGGAGAACATATGCAATGTACGCGGATGATGCAGGGAGTCCAATTCTGGCAGCGAAAAAGAAGATTGCGGCTCCGATTAAGGCTCCTGCAAGAACGAACCCCAACACCGGCACCTGTGTAAGCGGGAGATAGTAATACAGGTTATAGGAGAAATAACCGCCGAAATAGGCTCCGGCAGCTGTGAATACCAGTTTCCATGTGAGGCCCCCCCTCATGACAAGGGCGAGTCCGATAATGACCATCCCGATCATGATAAGCTGGAGTTCGGCAGGAGGGAGGTTCTTCGGGATGTAAACAGAGTTAAGGAACATCTGCTCAACCTGCTGGTATGTCAAGGTCATCCGGAATCGATCGCGAACGGTAGATATGAATCTGCCGACGCTGAACGCGACTCTGCCGATCTCCAGACTGGGATGCCTGCTATGAAAGATTGATTATATAACCGATAATTATGGTGCCGAGAGAATCCCAATGGTTGAGGGCCGGTAGATCAGCGGTAGATCGCCTGCTTCGCAAGCAGGAGGCCTCGGGTTCAAATCCCGACCGGTCCATAGTTCAGTACACCTAATTCTCAAGTAGACATTGAGGTAAAAGCTGGAGATTAAGTTGGAAAGACTTAAAATATCCTTATTTCTAATCTCAGTGGAGTTGAATGAGTGATCTGAATGAGATTATAGAGGAAGCTTGGAAGCATCAGGACAACCCGGAACTGTTGCTAAAGAGATTCCAAGAAGTTTTCGAAGATTACCGCGGAAATTCTGTGTACTTGTTTGAATATGCAAATGCCTTAGATTTCCTGGGAAAGGAGACTGGGGCAATTCCTATTTATCAAATGGCTCTAAAATTAGGGATTTCGGGAAAAATGAAAACTCAGGCTGAAATTCAGTTAGGAAGTTCACTCAGTGTTACAGGAGAAAATGAAAGTGCCATAGCTATTCTGAGTAGAGTGCAGAAGGAAACAGGAGATCCTGCTGCCCTGGTATTCCTGTGCATTGCTCTGTTTAGGTCTGGAGAAACCAAGAAGTCACTTAAGACCGCACTCAATTTTATCCTGTCAGATAATCAGGGTCTATTGCCTGAATATAAGAGGTCTCTCTCACAGTACCTTGATGAGATCGATTGATTTCTAATTTTAGAGTGTCTATGCGGATGTGGAAACGCACGTCGGTGAATGAAACAAGATATGAACCGCGTCATTCTCCGCTTTTTATTTCGCGATAAAGGCTTGTGTCCCAAAGTGCGAGGGTAATAAAAAGTCATTCCAGGAAGTTTTTTAAGATCTTAATCGCTATAGAGCAACATTTTATACTATAGTAAACTATCGACAAATATGACGATCTCAACAATACAGATAAAAGAAGAGACCAAGAAGACACTGCAGTCCATGAAACTACACCCAAGAGAGACTTACGAAGAGGTAATTGAGAGGCTGATTGAGGATTTGAGCGAACTTAATGAAGAGACAAAGGCCGAGATTGAAGAGGCCAGAAAGGAAATTGCGTCAGGAAAATTTATCACACATGAGCAGTTGAAGAAGGATCTGGGCCTCTGATGGAATATAAGATCGTCTGGTCTCTCAAGGCAGCCAAACAGATGGAAAGGCTCGACAGATCAATCGCCAAGAGGATATATGAAAAGGTAGATCAGTTGCGCCAAAATCCAGAAAGATACGTTGAGAAACTTGTCAACTACCCGTATTACAGGCTAAGGGTCGGCGATTTCAGGCTAATTCTTGATATCCAGAGTCAGATGTTAATTGTCCTCATCTTAAAAGTTGGTCACAGGAGCAACATCTATGAAAGATGAAATACTACTGAGAGGTATTCGCTTAGATTTTAAACGAATCCCGATCGGCCCATTATGCGTTAAGAAAGTGTTAATCTAAAAATCTACCTTCTCCTTCTGGTCTCCTTGGTCTTGGTAAATTTCCAACCAATAATCTTTGTTGGTCTGTACTGTACAGCATGATATACAATAACTATTAACGATAGTATAGTATACTGTACATTATGGTAACCATTGAGGATTTCAAGTACGTAATTACACTATGGAAAGGCTTCGAGATACCAGACCTTGTTGAACGTGATGTAGAGATAGATTTGGACGCAAATAAGGTAATAACAATTGCAGGCGTAAGGCGCTCCGGAAAAACTCACGTAAT
>JAJZLK010000034.1 GCA_021803655.1 Thermoplasmata archaeon | reverse complement strand
GGGAAACGACACAGACCTTAAACCTGTTCCCGGGATTTGGAACAGATGAATGAGTGGAATATAGAGACAACCATTTCTCTTATCCTCCCCGATTACCAGGTAATTGCCGACTCCATAATGCCTGATCTTGTCGGGGAAGGGAGCAGAACCTCCATAACCTGCAACTCAGACGGGAAAAGATTCTATATTTATATACGAGCCTCTGATAATGTGGCATTGAGGGCTGCCCTCGGTACAGTGACAAGGCAGTTGATCACAGCACATAATGTAAATAAGGAAGTGAAGTAATTGGAACAAAACCCGTCAACATATATACAGAATCAATTGAGACAGGCTCAGCAGATAGAGTTGCAGCTGGAGCAGACCAGTGCCCAGAAATATCAGCTCGACATGAAAATTAAGGAGATTGAAAGGTCGCTTAAGGAGATAGAGGAAATAAAGGACGACACCCCTATTTTCAAGTCCGTGGGCATGATAGTATATCAGGTAAATGACAGGAAGAAACTCAAGGATGAACTTGAAGAGCAAAAGGAGCTCAGCCAGATCAGGACGAAAACCCTGGAAAAGCAGCAGAAGATGCTTGAAGAAAAATATAAGGAAATCGAACAGGCCATAAGACAGAACTACGATGGCATGAAAAAGGGAAAGGAGGGAACGAATTAACCAGAGTCCAGGATTCGCGCTCACCGATAGACATTCCTGTCAACAGGGCTGGTGCCCTTAAGATACGACTTCCGCTCGTTATCAAATCGCTTAGGTTCTTCACACTCGGTTCAACCGCAGACGTCTTCTTGCCCGTTCCTCACGACAGGAGAGGTGCTAGGATAGGGGAACTGGTCACGGAGATACTTGGGAGCAGGGATGAGAATCTGGATGACGAGAGTGTTTTCCAGCTATCCGGGAAACTGGCACTCAGGATCGAGGACAGAATGGGCTTGTACCCGGAGATAAGAACCAGGACCGACCTGACCGAGGAAAAATCCGGAAGAACCTTTACCGTTTACTCCAGGACTGCCGCTAGAGATCTCCTCACCTATGGAATCGCAATGACTGGAGTCAATGCGTGCCCGTGTGCGCAGGATACGATTATTGAAAGGATGAGGGCATCTGGTATTCCGCCCGCGCCTGGAAGCGGGATAATCACCCATAACCAGCGGGTGAGAGTTAAGGTGCTGATATCGTCTAAACAAGTTCTCAAACTCAGTGAAGTGGTTCAACCGGTGTCCGGTATAATCCATGGCCCGCTCTCCAGCGTAATCTCGTCTGATGCGGAGGCTGATCTTCTTACAGGGATACATTCCGATCCGCTGTTTGTCGAGGATATCGTCAGGAGAATCGCCATGTCGATAAGCGAGATAGACTCGTTGAACAATGACGACAGGATAATTGTAAAATGCAGAAGCATGGAGAGTATCCACCCCCATGACCTGCTTGCCGAAATCGATTCTGAACTCGGAAAATTAAGGAAGCACTGATCAGAGGCTCTTGATAGCCTTGATCATCTTCACAACCGAGTCTACAGCATCCCTTGCCTTCTCGATTCTTGCCATTGCCTGGAGCCTGGTCTGCCCAGGACCGGATATGCCCAGTGCGACCGGTTTCCCGGACTCCACCATGATGTCCTCGATCTTTCTGGCAGCGTTGTGCATCACGATCTCATCGTGATCCGTTTCTCCCTTGATGACTGCACCAAGAGTAACGACTCCATCAATCTCTTTCATTTCCACGAGCTTCTTCACTCCAAGGGGGATATCAAAGGTTCCCGGTACCATCAGTGTCCTGGCAACCTCAATACCGAGGAATTTTGCCTCTTCCTCCGCCCTTGAGAGCATCATCGTGGTAATATCCCAGTTGTATTCCGATATCACTATTCCAATTTTCATCTATTTCACCTAATGCCTGAATCCTGCCGGCGTTTCTCCGTTGATGGGACCTTCGTCCTGGTATCCCTGCCTGAGTCCCTTTCCGGCGTTAAGGGTCAGGTTCTTCCTGTTGAACAGCAGGTTGTATGCATTTACAGCATGCTCCCGTGATCTCCTGTCCATGAGCCAGGCAAGCTCTTTTTCGTCCTTTGCTTCATCCGCGTGCACAAATACCTCTATTATGTGCCTTCCGGTTTTCACCTGTACCAGCATGAGTCCGTTGGAAGCGACTTCTGCGGATATCTTATCCACCGGCATCTTTCCCGGCATTCCCATGGCGAGGACTATGTCACACTCCAGTTCCTCAAAGAGCTTTATGCATGCCACTGGAAGATCCTTTATCCCCGGAACAGTGTAACGCTCTATCCTGAACCCTGTTCCAATGGCATTAAGCTCGTCTACTGCAGAGGCCGCCATGTCGTACCTTGCAAATGTTGTGTCTGCGATTCCTATGATCTTCAATGGTTACCCTCTATCTCCTCCAGCAGTCTCTCCCTGATCCGTGAAGAACTGGCCATGGAATACGTGTATCTTGATATTCTTGCCACTTTCAGGTTAATGCCGATTTCCCTGGACTTCCTCTCTATCTCCTCCGGATCGAATTTCTGGTCAAACCCGAGCGCAATTATGTCGGGTTTGAGATCTGCAACCGTGCGGAAAATATCACCCTCATGTCCCAGCACAGCCCTGTCCACGACCCTGAGTTCTGAAACCATTTTCAGCCTTTCTTTCTCATCGAAAATGAGTGTCTTTCCATTTCTCTTCGCAGTACTGTCCCTGGCTACAACAACCACAAGCTCATCCCCGAGTTTTCGTGCCTCACGAAGGAAGTGCAGATGACCGGGATGCAGCAGGTCGAAGACGCCCGAGGCCATTATTCTGACCATTTGCCCACTGGGCGATTATCTCCTTTCCCTCTATAAAAGTTAGTGAGTTGCGTTCTGCATAGGCGATCGCTTCCTCCTTGTTCATTGACTTCCCGGTATCGGACAGCATCTCCACAACAGTTGCGGATGGGGTTAGACCAGCCTCCTCAGCCATGAATGTCGAAAGTTCCGTGTGACCCCTTCTCCTTGAGAAATAGCCGTCTCGTGCGATTATCAGGTTAACGTGTCCCGGGCACCTGAAATTCTTCTGGAACTCCACCCTCCTGCCGTCGGACGAGTCAAGTGTAGAAAGAAAGCTGGAAAATTCCCTGATCGTGAGGCTTCGATCCTCGTCAGAGATCCCAGTAAATGTATTCCTGTGGTTTATCGTGAATGAGAAGGGACTGCTCTTGTCATACCTGAGATCACTCTGGTCAAATAATCTGGCATATTCAGGAATAGCGCCCGAAAGGAACTCCTGCATCAGTGGAAGCCCAAGCAGCCTGGCATCCTCCTCTCTTACCGTTGTACAGATGTACCCTCCCGCATCCTTCCTCATGCGCCTCACCACATCCGGGGTTACGAACTGCGAAGCAACAACCATGTCTGTCTCCCCCTCCCTCTTCTCCTCGTCGTAAAGAAGCACTGGTATGCCGGATCTGAGGTCTGACAGAACTTTTTCATACATAAATCTGAATTTGCGATCTGAATATTAAGATATGGGTAATTACTTACTAATGAGTAACTATAAGATCACGAAGAAAAGAATGTATATTTCCAGGCGGCATGTAAGTTACGTTGCATCTTAAGAAGTTTTCGCCAGAGGACATTGTCGATGTGGAAGAACTTGAGAAGAGATCGTTTGAGGTTGGCCCATATTCACGGGAAGAGCTTGTCGATCTGTTCAATTTTCCCGGTGCCTTTAACCTTCTGCTGTATGACGGAAACAGGCTTGCGGGATACGTGGTTGCAGTTGGACTCGATGAGGCATCGGCCAATATCGAGAGTATTGCTGTTGACCCGGATCTCCACGGAAAAGGTATTGGATCCGTGCTCCTCAAAGGCATTGAAGAAGAAATGGTTGCAAGGGGATACCGGGTGTGTGTACTGGAAGTCAGGGAGAAGAATGATCAGGCAATCGGATTCTACAACAAGCATGGCTACCGGGCTTCAGAAGTACTGGAGAATTTTTACTCCCTGAATTTCAAGGGATCAAGACACGGACTTCGGCTTATGAAGAAGCTTGCCTGAATTTATCCTCCGCGAGTGATTCCGGCATCTTCTGCCGTCCTTCACTGCTGGCAGAAAGTATGATGAAGCGGCTCTCAAGAGTTGCCTCCAGTGACCTTATGAGGGGAGATTCATCACTTATCTGGTACTCTTTTCCATCCTTGAGTACGGTTATGTTGCTCTTAACCCTCTCAGACCCCCTGAAGTACTCAGGGGGGATTACGTCCAGCACATACTCCCGGGATTCAATGCCTGATCTCTGGAGAATCTCCTTGATCCGCGCAATGTTTTCAGGAGAATAATGGTATTTTCCGTACACCTTGTATATTCTCCTGTTCATTACGTCCCTCGCAATGACTGACGATCTCCTGTCCGCCAGGAGGAGGCTGAAGAGTTCGTCATCCCTCATGGAAAACGGGTTCTCCGGAGGAGTCTCCAGAAGTTCCAGGGCATTCCTGATCATTCCCTGAGCGATCCTGCAAGTCTTGTGCCAGTATACTGAGCGATACATCTGTATCCTGGAGACAGAAAGTATCTCCATGGAAGGTACCCCCTTCTCCTCGATCACGATTTTTCCATCTTTCATTACAACGGTGTTGATGACTCTCCGGTAGTCGATGCTACCAACCTGCACCCCGCAGTAATACGCGTCCCTCCGGAGGTAATCAAGCTCATCAGAATCCACAGGTCCGCTCACAATTCCTGAGATCCTGTCCACATCCCTCTTCTTGCCAAGTATGCCGGTAACAGTGGCGATGTCCACGTCAAGATTCTCGAGAATACCAGGCAGGTCGGAATCCTGGAAAGGCCTCTTTCCTGCAATCATCCTGATGCCGGCTTCCTCATGACTCATGCCGGTCAGGTTCCCGAAATAATCCTCGAAACTGTGGCTGAACGGGAGATGTCCGATGTCGTGCAGGAGTGCGGCCATTTCGATCTCCCTCTTCTCCTCCAGCCCGAATCTGTCTGCAAATACGCCGGCAATGAACATGCATCCCAGCGAGTGCTCGAATCTAGTATGGTTCGCACCGGGAAATACCAGGCGCGTCAACCCAAGTTGCAGGATGTATCTGAGTCTCTGGAAACGAACTGAATCGATCACCCTACCAACAGACTCATCGACTTTTATCGGACCGTTAAGCGGATCCTGTATGATTTTGAATGACAGATGATCGCCTCATTTGAAAGCCAGACACGCCCGGATCGGGCCGGATGTCCTGAAAGGTACCCCCTGATTCATCTCCACCCCGCACCCTCCCAGCACCAAGAGTACAGCTTACCGCTGCTCCCTTCCGGTTCTGGCGGATTCGGCTGTCGGAACGCAGACTATACCTCCTGTGAGGTATAATCTACGTACCTCCGATCCGGGAGGACGGAATATCCCTGACTCCACAGGGCCAGACAGAAGTCCGGTTGACCTCTCCGGGCTGTCGCCTCCGCATGTAGACTTCGGATTACAGGGATTGCCTAACTCCCCGGCCAAGCCTGGCATCCCGTCATATGTATCTGATCTAAAAAACCTTCTCAGTAAAAACGCATCCTCGTAACTATTATGTATAAAGTGTTCTTACCGAACGTAAAGTTTACTTACGGTGTTTGAAAATGGACAAAACAAGAAAGATAACGGGCATTATTGCCGTCCTGGTTGCGGTGATAATGGTTTCAACGGCTGGCTTCTATTTCATATCGGTTTCCTCCGGGTCAGGTTCTGCACATTCCGGGCCCATAAAGGTAACAGACTCACTGAACAGAACACTGTACTTCAATCATACTGTAACGAGGATAGTGAGCATAGATCCTGCCGCTACTGCAACGCTATATGCGCTGGGTGCCTACAAGGATCTTGTGGGAGGCAATGCCTTTGATTCTTATCCCCCCAATGATACCCTTCCGGACGTCTATGGTTATTACGCCTCTGCACCGAATTACCAGATGCTTGTGAATCTCTCCCCGCAGGTAGTTCTTGTCTACGGGGCTACAATGCCTTCCTACGGAACTTACATAAACAATACCCTCCACATACCTGTTCTGGTAGATAACCCCGAAAGCATTGGTCAGATTGAGTCCTTCACCGCCATGCTCGGCACTCTAACCGGAACGGGCCACAATGCATCTCTTATTAACCAGTGGATCAACCAGTCTATCGGCGATCTCCAGAAGTCGGTTGCATCGATTAACCAGTCATCCGAGTACTCTATGTTCTACTACCTCTCAAGTTATGGAGGAATCTGGACAGTGGGACAGAACACATTCATGAACCAGATGTTCCAGATCGCAAAGTTGAGGAACATCATCAATGCAAGCGGATATCCGACCATAAACGGAGAGATCATAATAAACGAGAGTCCGCAGGTTATCCTGCTGGACCAGTACGTCCCATATTCAGCAGTTGCAGTAGCACCGTTCAACGAGACGCAGGCATATTACTCCGGCAAGATAATTTCGATCTTCAACGACAACTTCTTTGAAGAGCCAGACTTCAGGGTGATCTATGCCATATACTGGCTGATCAGCGAAGTGTATCCGTCGACGTTCCCCACACTTCCGCCGTTCCCGATTGCCCTCCAGTATCCACCAACAACAGGGTTTGATTGAAGGATGACTTCAGGAAGGCTCTCAACTGTCCTTGCAGTTGGCCTTCCGATAATATTTCAAGGCACCAATTATAAGGAACAACGGGCATGAATACTGGAAAGTCAGTGTCGGCAGATCGTAGTGGAACTGGAAAGTACATAAACATGCTTACAGAGCTGTTGTGGAAGGCCAGGGCTCCGGTGGTGCTTTCCGGACTCGTTCTTCTGGCGTTTCTATCGCTCTTCGTGGGTCCGGTACGCCTTCCCCTTGATTCCGTGACCAGCATCCTGTTGAAGCAGCTCCCTTTTCTTGGCCCAAATCTCCATGCAAGTTACACATCGGCGCAATACGAAATAGTCCTGTTCATCCAGGAACCTGCGGTGATCGCGGCAATAATAGTTGGAGCAACACTGGCAGTTGGAGGGGTATCCGTCCAGGGAATATTCCGGAATCCCATTACTGAACCATATATAATAGGGATTTCAAGCGGTGCTGCACTTGGTGCTGTCATGACTTTATCATCCACATTCCTGTCAAACGATGCGGGAATATTCTCACTTCAGGTCAATGCGTTTCTCTTCTCCCTCATCGTAGTTTATGTGACATATTTCACTTCATTCAGGAGGGGATCAGTACCGGTCACGTACCTACTTCTTACAGGGATAGCCATATCCATCTTTGTTTCATCAATTGTTGCCTTCATCATCTACACAAATATCCGGCTTCAGAGCGAAGTGTTCTTCTGGCTGATGGGGTCTCTCCAGAACGTGGGATGGATAGACATCATCCTTGTTGGAGGGGTTTCTGCTGCCTGTCTTCTCCTCATAATGTTCCTTGCTCCTGAACTTGACGCAATCCAGATGGGAGAGGATTATGCATCCTCACTTGGCGTCAGGGTGGAGCTATACAAGATCACGCTTCTTTCGCTTGTCGCCCTTTCCGTCTCGGCATGCGTCTCCATAACCGGGCTCATCGGTTTCGTCGGACTGATTATTCCACACATTGCAAGGATGCTCTTCGGCGGGTCCGGAAGAAAGATGATCCCATGGGCAGCTATTCTAGGTGCACTGTTTCTCCTGGTTGCAAACGATCTGGCAAACACCATTGACGGAGAGGTGGTGATACCCATAGGAATTATCACGGGCATTATCGGAGTGCCTTTCTTCATGGCATTGATGTATAAACTCTCAACAGGAGGATACAATGCTTGAGTTGAGAAATATCTCATACTCCAACGGGGAGTTCAGGCTCGGCGAGATCAACATGAAGGCCGTTCCCGGAAGGATGCTTGCCATAGCGGGACCTAACGGTTCCGGCAAGTCAACTCTTCTGAAGATAGCGTGCGGACACCTTCGCCCGGAAAGAGGTGAAGTGATTGTAGGAGGGGAGAATATCACGGGTCTCGGTAACAGGGAGAGGTCCAGGGAAATATCCTACCTACCCCAGGAATTACCAAGGCCTTTCAGCTTCACCGTGCTTGACGTGATGAGGACCGCAAGAATCTACATGGATCAGGATGAGGAGAGGCTGATTGAGTCTCTTGATATCTGCGGCGCCAGCCATTTGAAGAACAGGATTTTCGAAAACCTGAGCGGAGGGGAAAAGAGGATCGTGATGATATCCTCCCTCGTATACCGCGGCGGAAGGATCCTGATGCTGGATGAACCCACAAGTTTCCTTGACATCGAGAAAGAGATCAGGATACTGAAGATACTGAGAAACCTGAAAAAGGAAGGCTACACGATCATTGTCTCAATCCATGACATGTCCTTCCTTTCCAGGGAGGCCGACGACATTCTTCTGATCAAGAACGGCAGGCCCGTTGCCTTTGGACCCAGGAATGATGTCCTCAACAGCGGCAACCTTGAGAAGACCTTCGGGATAACTTTTGCCCGAACTCCGGGAAAGAACACCGGATTTATTCCAGAATTTTATGTGGAAGATTAGAATCAGGAAGCGTAGAGTGCTTCCGTAAGGTGATGATGTGGGCCTGATCATATTTGTAAGACATGGAGAGAGCGAAACAAACACAGGCCACATAATTTCCGATTCGGTGGATAGATATCACCTCACGCGTTCCGGATCGGAACAGGCCGCATTTGTTGCCAGCCAGATACATTCGCTTCCAGTCATACGGATTTTCAGCAGCCCGGTTCTTCGAGCCAGGGAGACTGCGGAGATTATTTCTGAAAAGATCGGTCTGCCTTTTGAGGTTGATGAGAGACTGACTGAATCAGGGTTTGGTCCTTACAATAATTACACAATCCGCGAACTTCCGCCTGGAGAGAGGGAGGAGCTTGGAATGGAAAGATGGACGGACATCGTTGAAAGAATGCGGGGGTTTGCAGAATCATGTGAAGGGACGGTAATTGCTGTTAGCCATGCTCTTCCGATAAGGGCCATCATTTCCAGTATCATTGGATTGAATGAGGCCACTTCCCAGGGAATAGACATAGCATACTGCAGTATATCCTGCATCACGACCGATCCGTGGGAAATCCTTTCCATAGGGTCAAAGACTCTCCCCGCATCCATCCGCAAGAGATTGTGAATCTTCATTGACGCTGCAACGCCGTATTTCTTTATATTTCAGAACATCGGACTGCCCCTCATACCTTAATACGCTGGTTGGTCGTACAAAGTCCGTGATCCATAAATATCAGGCAAACCCGCGATCATCAAGGCGGGTTTGCGTTGAGTTGCGCAGCACTTTAAGGCAGTTTCCTGATCCGCCCGTATATGTCGAGGTATTCCAGGCCTTTTGCAGTGCCGATGGAAATGTCATCTCCCGTCTTCTCGCCCATTATCTTCCTTATCTTCTCAGGTTCCTCGAGTCCGAGGTACGGGATGGTCTGTTCCACCATATCAGATGGATAAATTGTGCTGGCAAAGACCTGTCTGAAAAGAGTAAGGACCTCTTCGTAAATGCCGGCGAGATATTTCCTTGCTCCAGGGTTCTGAGCCATGGAGTAGATCACATAGGCCATGTCCTGCCTCTTTATCCTGTCTTCCTTGACCATTGCAACAACCTTTTCCAGGCTCCTTTCTGATTTCACCCATCCCAGCGCAGCCGTGATCTTGACACGGTCTTCCTCTGCCTTCACGGAATTGAGTTTATCAAGCAGCCTGTCCGGGTCGTCATTTATCCTGGCAAAGGAGATAGCGATAGAAATACGGACATTCGGATCGAGATTCTCCAGATTGTCGAACTCCTTCGCCCTTTCCCTGGAAAATTCATCGTCGTTCCTTGCAAGGAACCCTGAAAGTTCCCCTCTCATCATGGAAACAGTCTCCATCTCTCCGGGCTTTCTTTCCCCAATGTTCTTCAGTTTTTGCTTAACATAAGAGACCGCAAACTGCTTCAGTGAGGAATCCCCTGTTCGTATGGCGCAAAGATTGCCCAGTTGCTGAGTGACTGCCCTTGATACCAGAGGATCGTCAAGCCCGGTGAACATTTCAATGGCTTTCCTGTAACCTGAAATGTCGATAATCCCGGAGAGCAGGAAGGCATAGGTATCATTGGCCATGCCCCATACTTCCATCGGGCTGATTTCCGCAACCTTCCTCCCAATAACGGCAAGCAGGTCCGGTGAATAGAGAACCCTGTAAAATCCAGCCTGTCCCGAGTTGATCTTCAGGAAACCGTCAGCCTTGATCCTCAATTCCGGCCCGGAAAACACCGCTGTATCTATACCCTTATCCCTGACAACGGTCAATGGAATTGGCCAGGTCTCGCTGAAGTCTATTCCCTCGTATGTGAATCTCCCCTGCTTCAGCACGATCTCGTCTCCCTCCCTGCTCACCTTGATGACGGGATACCCAGGACGGACTATCCACTGGCTTATAACGTCATCAACCTTCATTCCTGACTCTGTGGATATGCTTGCCCACAAATCCGATCCGCTGGCGTTGGAGTATGAGAATTTCTTCAGGTACGCAGATACTCCCTTCCTGAAGTTTTCAGCACCAACGAACGACTCAATCATGCGAAGAATACTGCCGCCTTTCCCGTAGCTTATCTCATCGAATACCTGCATGATTTCCTCCGGAGTCTTGAGGTTTGTCTGGACAGGATGAGTATTCTTGAGGGAATCTCCCTTCATTGCCCTGTAGAAGAAGTCAAGAAGGAAATCGTCCCAGACATGGAATTCCGGGGAGAATGAATCTACTGCCTTGTATGCCATGAATGTCGCAAAGCTCTCGTTGAGCCAGATATCATTCCACCACTTCATAGTGACCAGGTCTCCAAACCACTGGTGGGCAATCTCGTGCGCTATCACCTCGGAAACCCTTCCCCTGATGTAGCTGCTGGTATTCTCATCGAGGTAGAGAGCTACGTTTCTGAATGTGATCGCACCCCAGTTCTCCATGGCTCCGAATGCAAACTCAGGAACCGCAATCAGGTGCATCTTTGCCATCGCATACTCGATGCCGAAATATCCCTCATAGAAGTCCAGGCTCCTGGATGCTATCTCAAGGGCCTCGTTGGTTCTGGATATTATTCCTCTCGGTCCGGAGAGTATGATGCTCTTCCCTTTCCTGCTAATTGATCTGCTCTCAAAATCTGCCACTCCCAGGTACACGAGGTAGGTTGACATTATCGGGGTGTCCTGGAATTCATAAAGTCTCGCACCACCTTCTTCCTTCAGCGATTTCACTGGAGAGTTGGAAATCGCTTCCATGGACGCCGGAACGAGCATCGATATCCCGAATACTGCCTTGTAGATGGGCTCATCAAAACACGGGAAGACCATTCTTGCTCCCGTGGATTCAAACTGAGTGGATAGCATTCTCCCTCCTGCGGAATCTGCATAATACATACCAACCAGCGTTTTGCCGACAGTCCCTGAAAATTCTATTTCTATTTCCGTGCTCATGTCCCTGTTTTCAATGTTGAGTTTTTTGCTTGCTTCATCAACCTTGAATGCAAGATCCTTTCCTGAGGCTCTCACTCTCGATACAGAGAGGCCGACCGAATCCAGGGACAGTGAGGAACCTGTTTCGTGAAACCTGATCTTCTCCTTCCCCTTGAAAGAAAGTTTGCTGTCCGTGAGATCCAGAAAGATATCGTATCTGTCGATCTTCATGAGATGGAAAAACCTCGGAATTAATTAAACTTAGTCCTTTTGTGCGCAAAACAAATTATAAATGAATCCCATAATCCAAATATGACAGTACTTTCAGATGAAGACCGCAGGAAACTCATAGTGGACTGGTACACCAAAATGATCCCGATAAAGGCCATCTCTCCGGCATCAGGCGGAGAAGGCGAATCTGCCAGGGCGGATTTTATCTGCGATACGCTGAAGACCCTTGGTTACGATAATTTCCAGCGGGTTGACGTTGTGGACAGTTACGGCAAGACAAGGTCCAACGTGATCCTTAAGGTCGGGAATCTTGACAGGACTCTCTGGCTCGTTTCACACACAGACACAGTCCCAGAGGGAAACGCCTCACTCTGGAAGTATCCTCCGTTCAAGGCCACCGTGGAGGACAATAAAATTTACGGGAGGGGTACAGCCGACAACGGCCAGGCAGTCATAATGTCACTCCTTATCCTGAAGGAGCTCCAGGCCTCCAATCTAAAATACAACATAGGTTTTGCATTCTGCGCTGACGAGGAAATGGGAAGTGCATATGGAATCCAGGCGCTCCTTTCCAGAAACATATTTTCGAGAAATGATCTCATCCTGGTGCCGGACTACGGTACAGAAGACGGAATGCTCGTGGAAGTTGCTGAAAAGAGCATCCTCTGGCTGCGTGTCTCCGTGAAAGGAAAACAGTACCACGCTAGCAGGCCCATGGAGGCAATAAACTCCCTGAGGGAGGGCATGAAATTCATGCTGAAGGCGGATGATTTCCTTCACCAGAAATACGATGCAGTTGACGACATATTCGATCCGAATTTCTCAAGCTTTGAACCTACCAAGCATGAGGCTAATGTTGCCAACATAAACACAATACCCGGACTTGACGTATTCTACCTTGACAACAGGATACTCCCGAAATACGATCTTGATCTTGTTCTGGATGATCTGTACAGGCTTGCAAGGGAGTTCGAGAACACCAGCAAGGCCAGGATAGATATCAGCATAGTTCAGAAGGAGCAGGCTGCTCCAGGAACAGAGCCAGACAGTGAGGTTGCTTCTCTGCTGCTCGAGTCCATAGAACATGTTCATGGAAAAAAGGCGAAGCCCATAGGAATAGGAGGCGGAACGTGTGCAGCTTACTTCAGGAAGGCAGGCATGAATGCTGTTGCCTGGTCAACAGCAATTGACGAGGTATATCACCAGCCAAACGAGTATGTGATAGTCGATCACATTCTTTCGGACATGAAAGTGGTAGAGAGGATGATGTACGGAAAGCAGGACTAATCCCCGTCAGACTTTGCCAGGTCCCTTATTCTCTGGACACCGTCAATCTCCTCTATGATCCTGCTGACCTGCGGCGGGACGTCATCACTCCATTTCTCGCCGTTCAGCATTTTTTCCCTTATCCTTGTCCCGGACCATCGTCCCCTGTTCATCAGGTTCACCGATTCGACATTGTATCCCTTCTCGAAGAAAAGTCTGCGCACCAGGGGATTGTTCGTGAAAACCTTTTCAAACTTCGGTGTGAGAGACTCAACATGCGCAACCCACAGGGGGTTGGAGTTCACGTCCTCTATCGGTACCAGATAGAAGTCATAGATCTTGTTCTCTTCGAGAGTGGCTGAAATCATCAGGTGCCTCTCTCCTGCAGTAAATGGATCCTTGAGTGTGTGGGAATACTGTGCACTGCCTATCCCGATTATGATCGACTTCGTCTCCTTAAGTATGGTCTTGACCATTTCCACGTGCCCGTTGTGGAAAGGCTGGAATCTACCCACTACAAGTGCGCGCATCTGCAATCAGCATCTTTCCAGAGTATAAATTAGGTGCCTATGATCCTTGTTGTGAACGCTTCGACAAACTCCTTCTCTGTGTCCGAGAGCGAGGAAGGGATGATCAGGCAGCATGGGCTCCTGTCCCCGAGGGTGGCGAAATCGTCAATCTTTCCGATGAAGACAGATTCCCCGTCCATCCCAGCGGAGCAGACCGCGATTATTTCTGTTTTCCCAAGAATATCTCCCTTCTCCCTTGCCTCCATCTCCTTCAGGGTATCACAGGCCGTCGGGAGAGGCATGGTCTTCCCCTCTTTGAGGTCAAGGAGGAGTAGTGTGTGCAGATCAGAGTCCAGGTTCTTCCTGATCTTCCTGTAAACGCTCGCTGGGAAAAACTTTGAGTCGGTGAATGGGATGGACACAGGCGGTCCCATGCGGTAAAGGTAGAGTCCCGCTATGGACGGAGCATAAGTCACTATCGTGCTTGCCGGGAATATCTCCACCTTTATTCCCTTCCTGACTGCCTCAAGTCTCAACTGATTGTGCGTGGTGGCAGATAGAGGATCTCCCACAACTATTACGGAGACATTTTCCTTTTCAGACAGCCCGATGATCCTGGAGGAATTCTCCAGCATGTCCCTGTCCGCAAAGACAACTGACGAGAACTTCTCCTTCAGCGCAATCACGGACATCTCGTCAGTAATAGACGTGTACGTGTCAAAAAAAATGTGCTGTGAATCCTGTATGGCAGTGAGGGCATCCACGGAAATTCCCCTGAATCCGTGTATGCCGAGCCCGATCAGTCGCAGCATCAGTCCATCAGGTCTTCCTGAATCCTGACGAGCTCGTTCAGTTTTGCAAGTCTCTCTCCGCCCACCGTACCAGACTTGATGAGATATGACCTGAAGGCTACAGAAAGATGTGCAAGGAAGTCGTCGGTTGTCTCGCCGCTCCTGTGTGAAATTACGTTCTTCCATCCTGCCATTCTTGCGGTTTCTACAGCCTCCATGGTTGACGTTAGAGTTCCAACCTGATTGACCTTTATCAGTACCGCATTGGAGGACTTCTTTTCAATCCCCTTCCTGATCAGATCGGCCCGGGTGGTATAGATATCGTCACCGACTATAAGTCCCCTGGAACCAACCGCAGATGTTATTGCAGCGAATCCATCAAAATCCCCCTCGTCCATTGGATCTTCTAGAAGGAAGAACCCTCTCTCCTTTATCAGTGAAATTGCGAAGTCTATCTGCTGGTCCTTTGTGAATGTATGATCCTTGTAAACGTACTTCCCGTCCTTGTAGTATGATGACGCTGCAAAGTCGCTTCCGACCCTGATCTTCACCTTTGTCTCGGATGATATCTCCTTCGCAGCCCGGAGCACGATGTCTATTGCCTCCTCGTCCTTTATTGCGGCAACCCATGCCCTTTCGTCTCCAACTCCTATCCCCTGTCCCTTCAGGCGATCCTGGAGAATCTCGCCGATTCTTCTGTGAACCTTCGAGTTTACCGTTATGGACTCCAGGAATGTCTTTCCTTCAGCAGACACGAGGAGTTCCTGGATGGTGGTTCCATTTCTCGCATGCTGTCCTCCGCCAATGACGTTTCCCAGAGGTTCAGGCACACTGATTCCCATGCCTCCGACATACCTGTAGAGAGGAATTCCCATGCCGTTTGAGACTGCCTTGGCACATGCAATTGAAAGAGCTGTGGAAAGGTTTCCACCCATTGCCGAGAAATTATCGGTGCCGTCAATCTCCCTCAGGAGTTCATCAAAACCTTTCTGGTCGAGAGCGTTGAATCCGGTTATGGCCTTCTTCACATTCTTGTTGAAAAACTCAATAGAGGCGGCCGCTCCTCCCTTTGGAAACGCAGAAACTTCGGTTTTGCCTGTGCTTGCTCCGGATGGAGCAGATGATCTTCCCATCGAATATGACGTAAATATATCGCATTCCACTGTAGGGTTTCCCCGGGAGTCAAGTATAATTCTCGCGTTGCTGGCTAAAATCTCGAAATCGTCAACCATATGTGTTCATCTCAGGAGCGGATTTAACATTTGCTGATGAAAAGTCTGCCTTGATCTGAATCTGCACTGTGTGATGTTGTGATGAACGGCTGCATTACTCTGTCTTGGTCGAGAAACGTTTAAGTATTGTCGGTATGATTGCTAGCCGATGGCAGAACAAGTTGAGAATTTTCTTCCACCGATGATAGATTTGCATGAGGATATTTCACTGTACTATGTTTCTGGAGTCGCAGGTACCCGATTTGATTCTCCTGATTTATCAATAGATCTCAAGGGCAGACAGGCTGACCTTCCGAAATATAAGAATGCAAATGTGAAACTCGTTCTTGGATCAATAGCGCCTCTTGCTTTTACCACGGATGATTACAGATCTATAGGTCTGTCAGGCAGTTACAGTGGGGTCCGTCTCGGAATAAGGTCCCGTTACGCGGAGAGCGCAGCCCTACAGCATTTTCTGATCTATTATGGTCTTTCAAGAACCTATCCGGATAAAATCTCCCTGGTAGAGACTCTCTCAGACCTGAACAGTTCCTGGGATCATGATAAGCTATCAATCCTGATAAGCATGGAGGGAGCTGAGGCTTTGCAGGACGCGGAAGACATATATATTTATGAAAAGCTTGGACTCAGATCGCTTCAGCTTAACTGGAATTTTGATAACCGTTATTCAGCGAGTTGTTTTTCCAGAAAGGATTATGGAGTTACTGGTGACGGAGAAGAGCTGATCAGGCGGCTCAACGGCCTTGGGATACTGCTGGACCTGGCACACTCAAGTGAAAACACTGTACTGGAAGCCACTGAAATGAGCAAATTGCCCGTAATCGTGAGTCATACCAATTCAAAAAGCAAAGAGAACCATCTAAGGAACGTGAGCGACAAAGCCATTGAACAGGTGCACAAGCACAAAGGTGTGATTGGCTTTTCTTGCATAGCCCCGACGCTGTCCAGCGCGGGAAAAATAGAAGACATGGTTGAACACATAATGTACGTCTACGAGTCCTTCGGACCGGATGTGATGGGCATCGGTTCAGATTACTTTGGACTATTAGGAATGGACACCCCGAAAGGGTTGGAAGACATAACCAGGTTGTCTAATCTTTGGAAAATCCTCTATGAGAAGGGTATGAAGAAGGAAGATATTGAGAAAATTTCCTACAGGAACTCCCTGAGAGTAATAAAGGAGAATCTGGGCAAACGGCCTCATTAACCCACACTTAGCATTTAAGGCAGTGTGAAAGAAGCCTGAATGAAGGCATTTCACACATCTTTTCGCCTGATAGGCAGGAGCCTTGATCTTCGAGTACAGTTGTCTCAAAACCTTGACGATGCCAGTCCGGATTTCTTGTAATCGTCTGCAGAAAAATGATATTGAAATCTCCGCGAAGGGTGGATCACGGATGAAGACTGACTTCTTTCAACGACCTGTACCTGCTGCAGAAGGAGTTGTAGTTTGCCTTGTATTTTATCCACAGTTCCTTGTACTCTGCATTTACTGTTCCGATTACCTTAGCAGGTATCCCGACTGCTATGGATTCATCCGGTATTTCAAACTTATTCCTTACAACAGCCCCCTCTCCGACAGCTGCCCATTCTCCCACCACTGCAAAATCTGAAACAACGGCGGCCATACCTACCACTGCCCAGTCCCTTATGGTTCCGGTATGCACTATGCTCCCATGGCCAAGAGTAACGTGTTCCCCGATTGTGGTCTTCTCATCAGGTCTTGCGTGAATTACGCAGTTCTCTTCCACTGCAGTATATGATCCTACGACTACCTCGCCGTAATCTCCCCTGATCACTGCTCCAGGCCCTACCCAGACTTCCCTTCCTAGCGTTACCTTACCGATTATGGTTGCGGTTTCAGATATATATGATGATTCATCAATTACCGGCTTCCTGCCTTCAAACTCATAAATTGTCATCTGACACTTCAGGGTTTGACTTCTAAAATACCTTTTCCATTTCTCACTTGGGCACTAGACGTTAATATCATAAGATCCGGGTTCGGACAGACCAACAATTCTTCGATAACTTGTCTTCGGATAATAGGAAAATAAAGCCTAATACTTCACCGATTGTTGTGATACTGGGTTTTCACGAAGTTCAATTATTGGATGCTTTAAGTGTAGATTGGCCTAAGGTTCGTAGAGTACATTTTTGGGATCTCGGATTTCCTCATGATAATCGTGATAGCTATGATCGATGTCCTTGACTCGGCATATCTTCGCTAATCCCCCGACTTCCTAGGTTTTCCCGCTCATCTGAATCCGATTCTTGTCTAGTGCCAACGCAAGAATTACCCTGCCCAGATATTCAGGCGACTCAATAGCCTCTAGCTTGTCTTTCCGCACTTTACCATACATTTTCTCTACTCGCATCCAACCGGGTGAGATAGATACTGCTGTTATCCCTTCACCCTGGAGCTCCTTTCCTGAACCAAATGCCATTCTGTTTATCGAACATTTAGCCATGTCATAGAATAATAGACCCAGATACTCTCCACGATTCCAATAGCTAGTGCTCACGATAAGTCCGTTTGTCTTAAACAAGAGCGGTATTCCGTACATGTTGGAAACCATGTGTGCTCGCACGCCAGCAGTGAACATTCCCTCCCATCTTTCCATTGACTGTTCCCAAAGCGGATGGCTAAACCAATCATTGTGTTCCTCGTATGGCGTATAGCCACCCCACACGTTGTTTACAAGGACATCCAGATGTCCTTGTTGTTTCTTGACTCTGGCAAAGAGTTCTCTTATGTCGTCATCTTTGGTGTGGTCACAACGGCGAGGAATTCCCTCACCTCCTCTACTGGTAACCTCAGCAGCAGTATCTTCCACAGTCCACGATAAGTTATTAGATCCAGGGTGATTCCCAGAGGTCCTTCCAGTTACATAAACAGTGGAACCAGCCTCCCCAAGTACGAATGAAATAGCTTTTCCAGCTCCTCTCGTAGCTCCAGTGACAACCGATATGATTTCTGAAAGCGGCTTCTCTTCCTTCCACTTTTCAGATTCGGAATAGTCACTTTGATTATCTATGGAGGTAAGCATGCTAACCTTACTCTATTATATTTATTAATTCTCTTTGCAACCCGCAGTTTCAGCAGCTAACGCGAAACTTTCCGTATAAGTGGAAAAAGATTCATATCCAGTATTACATGTCATACCCATGACCAATTCGGGCAGCAAGGATACCAGTGATATCCTGGTTGTAAGGAAAACCAACAAGGAGATATACAAACGGTTCAGACAAAAGGCTCTGGAAGAAAATATGAATGTTGGGGAGGCCCTAAATCAGGCGATGATTTACTGGATGGCAAAGGAGGAGCGCAAAAGGCCTGATGTCAAGAAACTGCTAAAATTGAACGGATTAATCAAGACGGACAAAACAGTGAAGTGGAGTGAGGAGATAGATGAGACACTTTACGGTGGGAGCTCTTGATTTTTTTAGATACTAGCATTCTTGTTTCGTATATGGTGGAAAAAGACAGCAACCATTATAGGGCAGTGGAATTAGTTAATGAAATTGTTTCAGGTAAACATGGGTCTGCAGTCACATCTGACTATGTGTTTGATGAAACTGTGACCGTTACGTTCGTACGCTCAAAATCTCTGGAAATTGCAATTACAGCAGGCAGACTTATAACAGAATCCATTGCAATGATCATGATTGACGAGGGCATCTTTAAAAATTCTTGGATAAGGTTCAAGAATCAAGAATCTACAAGGTTCAGCTTCACTGATTGCACAATACTAACTCTCGTCAAAGAGAACCACATAGATAAAATTGCCACATTTGACAAAGAATTCAAGGATTCAGACGACTGTGAAGTGATTCGGTGATAGATTGGATGACCTTACAATTAATTCTGATACAGTTTGATCGCGCAACTAAGACCCGCTTAATTTTTTAAGCGAATCCGGACGGCCCGGTCATCTCTTTAAATCTGCTATCCTATCCGGGTTGAATGTGGATGGAGAGGACGCGATTACTGAGGATGCAACACTCTGCCCAATTCTTATGGACTGAGCGATGTTCTTTCCCGTATTAAGACCAAAATAGAACCCTGCCCTGAATGCATCGCCAGCCCCAACTGTATCAACGACTCTTTCCGGTGTCACAGGATCCAGGTGTTCCATTTTTCCCGATATGGAGAATTCAACTCCTTCCGATCCCATGGTTACAATGGTATCCGGAAGATGCTCCAGCACATCCTTGCGCCTAATCCCAAGCAAGCCGGCAATGCGATCCAGTTCCGAACTGTTGCAGATCACAAGGTCGCTAAGATCGATGAATTTCTTCACTGTGCCCTTATCATATCGGTAGTTTATCTCCTGACCTGGATCGAAAGTGATCCTGGTCCGTCCCTTCACTGCCTCAGCTATCCGGAGATATTCACCTGGAGGGCCTGTGGAGAAATGAACCCAGTCATAACTCCTGTCAAGCTTGAACGATGAAGATGCATTCCACTCTGACATTGGCCCCTGGTCCATAAAAGCTATCTGTTCTGCTCCATCAGAAACAATTGTGCATACAGGACCATATCTGTCAGACCGTTCTAGCAGCCCGCAATCGACTCCTAGTCCTTCCAGATACTGTATATATGAATGATGGCTCTTGTTTGAAACGGCGGAGTAGAGATCAAACTTCATGCCAAGACGGGCTGCAACGATGGCAAAGTTCCCCGCAGTACCACCATTAACCTCCCGCGTTGAAATGACCTCCTCGGATCCTGTTTCCGGAAGTCTCTTTACTGTCAGAATGCGGTCTATGTTGACGTGACCGAGGTATGCAAGTCTTATGGACATCTACCGAGAGATCATCAGGAGCTAAAAGTAGTTTTCAACCACGTACCTGACAACATTTTCAGGGATCGAGAGTTTCGAAGCCACCACTCCCTCGTCAAGATACTGGAGATATTTCTCCAGAATTGCCCGTGAGAACCTGTCCTGAACCTGCGAAGACATCCTCCTGTTCAGGGCTTCCAGTATGCTATCCTTTTTCTGTATCAGTAAGGTGCGCTTTTCCATCAGATTTTCCAGTTCCCCGTTGACTGTCTTGAGATCGTGAATGAGATCCCCGTTTGCCCGCCCCTCATCTTCCCTGCCTGACGATTCCGGGAACTCAAGCGGTATCTTCCTTGTATCCAGGAAATTTCTCGAATAGTCTATAACCACTGTAGAAAATCCTGTGGGGCGGTATATCTTCCTTGGTGCGCCGCTCTCGCTTGGAACAATCCCGGAATAGATTATGAGCCTGGCGTTCTCCAGAAAGGAAAGTTGCTTGTTTATGGCCTGTTGTGAGATTCCAAGGCTCCGGCTGATCTGAAACGCATATGAACCGTCCGAGACGAGGCTGCGCAGGATTTCCCTCCTCGTTTCATTCTCAAGGGCGGAAATAAGAAAGTCCACGGATTCGTCCATGGACCATCACTCTATGGAAATTTTCTTCCCGTTTGTTGCGGACCCTTTCTTCTTCTTGAGGACGAGGTCGAGAATCCCGTTGACGAACTTGGCAGATGCAGAATCCGTCACAATCTCACTGCTCAGGGGAACTTCCTTGTAATACTTTCTTGACTGTTCGTCCACCCTGATGGTAACGGTGCTCTCATCAACCTTAAGGTCGATGCTCTCCTTGGAGACACCTGGCAACTCAAATGTCAGGTAAATGTTCTCCTTATCCTCTGAGACGTCCATTATTGGCTCCCTCGCACCCGGCTCCTCTGAGCCAATGTAGCCCCTGCCGTGTGGAACCACATTCCCGAATTCCTGGAAACTCGGCTTTCCCTCTGGTCCGACTTTGAACGTAAAGCCATAGATGTAGGGCTCTCCCTGCATCTCCCTGTCATGCTTCATCACATTATCGAATATCCTGTACATTCTCTCGTTGATCTTCTGGAACTCTTCATCAAAATCCCCGAAGAAATCCCCGAAAAAGTCCTTCCTCCAGTCGTCTGAATCCCTGATTCTTCTCTTAACCATTTGTTAACACCTACTTGTCAACCAATAGTTGACAACCAATAATATACAACGACTATTTAAGGTTTCTCTAACCGCGGTTGCCTCGTAACCTTGCCATGCAGAGATGAATGGCTCTTAGAGATGATCCATTACATATTCCTTCAAAGCAATGGCATTATTGTTCTGTTGATTCTTAGCAGAAAAAACAAAGACGACATCTTTGCCCCTGCACAGCCGCAGCAGTTCTTCAGTCCGCGGATTCTCATCCAATTCTGAGAAATATCTCTTCTTGAAGTCGTCCCATTTGGCTGCTTCATGGGCGAACCATTTCCTCAGTTCGTCTGAGGGTGCGATTTCCCTCATCCAGATGTCAACCTTAAGGCGTTCCTTGGAAAGACCCCTTGGCCATAGCCTGTCGACCAATATTCTGACAGCCTGCTTCTCCGATTCCGGACCATATGCCCAGGATATTGAGATCATTATCTTCCACAATTGATCCTTTCAACCTTAACTCGGAACCCGTTTAGGGAACAGTTCCGGTTTCAGACCCAGGGTTTCCGCAAGTTCCCTGACTTTCTTCGGTATTTCTGCCATTATCGTCCGGTCGCCTATGTCAGTCAGGTATATCTTCGATAGCTGCAGCAGTGCATCTTTCACGCTTATCCTGCCGTTGATCTTCCTGATCTTCAGGAGTTTCAGTATGCGGTAATAGGTGATCAGCGATATGAACGATACAAATGCGTATCCTCTCAGCGTATCGTCATCCCTGAGATACGGGGTATCGACCTGAAGAAGGTTCT
>JAJZLK010000023.1 GCA_021803655.1 Thermoplasmata archaeon | reverse complement strand
ACTGCTTTTTCTCACTGTCCCACCTGGACTCAACAATTTGCCTGTATTTCCTGCCACGGCTGGTTATGGTTCTCTCGAAGGACATGCATACTGTACAGTAACTATGCTAATGAACATTCCGGTCTGATAATGCGCCAGGAGATAAGCCATGAATCAGGTCAGCAGAGCGATGTCACTTTGCATAGTTACTGAAATGATCGATATACAGGTTAAAGGAGACGATTTTTTCAAAGGACGATGGGCACAAGTTTGTACCGCACTATTACAGTCCCTTTTCACGCGAGCTGGACAGCGACCTTAATGAGCTGATAGTTTCCGGAGACATTAACGATTCAGAGGGTTTCGTCCTCACACCAGACGGTTTCAGGAACGCACATGCGCTCTGGAACAACTTGGATCAGACTCATAAGGCGGCTCTATCAAGAATCAAGGAAAGATACAACAGAATGACTTCAGAAGACTTAATAAATTACGTCTGTGGAAAATACAAGAAGTACACCGTAAAATCTGCTGTCATCCTCGAGAATCTATACAGTTACTTTGACTCCTTTGCACAGGAAAATGAGATTACAATCGAAGATCTCGACAACGCATTCAGCCGTATCAGGCATCTTGCCAATGAAAGTCATAACTGATTCCAATGTCTTTTTTTGAGCAATTCTGGGCAGAAAAGCTGGAACCGCAAGCAAGTCCGTGATAAGCCTGATCAGGGAAGGGAGGATCACTTCTTACACCTGTGATGCTTTGATGGGAGAAATTGGAAGAATAGTAAAGAGTGATCCTAAGCTCAGAAAAATAGATCCTGTTTACTTCAGGCAATTTATTGACGACGCTGATGGTTGGTTGAGTTACGTTCCAATGAAAGATTGGAACATGATCAAGAGATGGTCAACAGGATAGGGAATGATTGGTACCTCATAGCAATAGCTAGAAGCATATCCGCTAATTATATCATTACCTACGACAAGGTGTTGATTTCAATGAGAAAGGAACTGAAGAGTCAAGACGAGGTCGAGGTTTTAACCTCGGAAGAGTTCATGGAACAATACAAAAGATGAGAGAAATCACACGTAAAGCGTATCCAATAAAGCATTTACAAATTTTCAATTGGCAGTATTCCCTTAAAACATTAGGCTAATCCAGACCGGTCCATCTTTTTTGGATTGTGTTCCTCTTTATCACTGATAGGTTTTTAAGATATCAGTTTTTACAGATAAGTATCAGTGATAATTTAATATGCTATCGCTGATTACAGATACTGAGTGAGTCCATAATTGGAACCTGAATATCAGTACATACTAGAAAAACTAGGCATTGCGCCCGATGCACAAGTAGTGAGAGAATATCCGATCAGAGTAGGTGATAGAGAATTACTGGTTGATATAGCAGTTAAGTCCAGAGATACCTTAACGCTTATTGAAGTAAAATCTAGGATAAATGAAGACACAATTTACAGAATATATACTCTTTCCCACCTTTTAGGAGAACGACCTAAAGAAATAAAAAGGCTGAGATTGGTTTGCGCAGGAAAGTCATTAAAATATAGCAGCCAAGAACTTGCCGATAAACTTGGAATAGAGATAGTAATAATTCCTCCTAAATTGTATCACAGTTTCGTACCCACAGGTACAACATCCAAAGATATACCCCCATACGAACACATCAAGTTTTCCCCTTCAAGAATTACTTCGGAAAAGGCATGGAAAATAGTATGCACCATACTAACAGACAAGCCTCCAAGCATGCTTGCCCTTTCCAGACTAACGGGCATTTCATATGGCTGGACAAATACAATCGTTCATAAACTTGAGAATTCAGAGATAATACCTAGAGAATATGGCCTTATGATCAAAGACGTTGACAGACTTTTGAATGCTGTCTCGTGGGAAAGGCCTCTAGAAAGCTTACACGTTGAAACTGTGAACACTGGTTTCAAAACTGCAACCAACTGCATAAATGAAGTTGCATTAAATCTTAACAAACGAGGAGTCGACTACGCTTTTACTGCCCACTCCTCCGCTCTTTATTACGGTTCTTCCATAATAAGAGACGACTTTGCATACATTTACATTCCCGACTCTTTGGAACGGAGTTTTCTTAGAACCTACTCCGTAGAAGAAACAAGAGGGTGTGCCTTGAAGATATATGTGCCAGACAGAGATGTCATGAAATCCTCTAAAGTTTTCAACGGTATTCGTGTGGTGGATCACTGCCAGAATTTGCTGGACCTGGCGGGCCTGGGTATTGATGGGCGCACATCAGCTAAGGATTTAGTGAGCAAAATTGGCAGAAAGGAAAGATGATGAACTGAATCTTGCAAGGTACTCTTTCGAAGACCTTCGCTATATTTTCAAATGGAGCACTGAAAATGACAGCTACAGATCTGGTGATCTAATTTTGATTGGGGGATGGGCAGTGCATTCATTCTACCCTTGGAAATACTCACTTGATATTGATTTTATTGCAACCAACCGTTTTAAGGATTTATTGAAGAGACACCTTTATTCATTCAGAGGCTACAACAAGAAGGAAAAAGATTCCTATGGAAATACTATTCCTTCGAAGGCTACATCTGCAGGCAATATCTATCTTGATTTCCTACCGAAACGAGACCTTTTTCATGGCACAAATAAAATTCTGGATTTGAAACTAATAGACTACCAAACCATATCCCAGAGTATTTCCTATGCTTCTGACAGTGGCTTCCAGGTCGCTGTTCCTGAGATATCTTTGCTCTTCCTGCTAAAATTGAAAGCGGCCTGGGATAGGCACCATGACTTGGTTGTTCGTTCTTCATCAGACATAGAACGTCTAACCGAAAAATTCAACAAAGACTGCGGTGATCTAATTGCATTACTTCGAAGTGAAGCATTTCAGTTTGCAAGAATAGACTGGTTATCTTTCATTTTATCCAAATTTGATTTCTTGAAGAAGTTCCTGGAGCAAGGGATAGTGGAGGATAACTCAGCATTTGATCGCCTTTCTCATAAGGAGAGTGAAACCCTCATAAAGAAGCTCTTGTCCCTTATTTGATGAAGCGCCTTATCAATGATTCAAGGGTATTCACTCAAAACATTGAGCAAACCCAGACCAATCCGTTCTCGACGGATGATTTGAGGTCAAGACCAGACCCGTCGTGTTTTTATCTGAGGAGCGCGAAAACTGATGGTTTTCCGTTCCTCAAATCTGAAGGAGCAGTTAAGGATAGCGTGATCGAACTGAACTATATCTTCACCGTCTCTGAAGATGTGATATCTCGGGTTTTGATGCGGTTAAGCCCTTATGAAACGGGCGATGGTTCTTGAGAGACTGACCTTGAAACTTACTGCCCTGAACCCCTGATTCCAATATCGATACAATTCTTTTAGAGGTTCATGGCGTTGTACCTTTGTGCTAAGACCTCTCGTGAAGTGGGCAGGCGGGAAGAGGCAGTTAATGCCACAGTTGCTTGAACACCTGCCACGTAAGTGGGATACCTACTACGAGCCTTTTGTCGGCGGTGGAGCCCTCCTTGTTGAACTCTTCAACAGGCGGTTGCTGTCCAGAGCCGTTATTTCAGACATGAACCCTGAACTCATAAATCTCTATGAGGTTGTGAAGCAGGAACCGGAGAGGCTTGTCGAATCCCTCTCGTCAATGAGACTGGAAAACAATCTCCAATACTACCTGGAACAAAGATCGGAGTTCAATAGCCTTCGGCGTTCAGGAGCAGCACCCGCAATGAGAGCGGCCCTGTTCCTGTACCTTAACAGGCATTCGTTCAACGGCCTGTGGCGGGTTAACAGCAGCGGCGACTTCAACGTCCCTTTTGGAAGGTACACGAATCCTTCTCTTCCGACCACTGAACATTTCAGGGCCTTTTCCACAATGCTGCAGGATGTTGAGATACGGCGCCTTGACTTTGAAAAAGCCTTGCATGGTGTGTCTCCAGGAGATTTTGTTTACTTCGATCCCCCGTATGAGCCTGTTTCAAAAACTGCCCACTTCACCAGCTACACACAGGGTGGTTTCACGAATGCCGACCAGGTGAGGCTTTCGACGCTCTGCAAGAACATGTCCAACAGAGGAGTTTCTTTTATGGTGAGCAATGCCGACGTTCCGGGGATCGCTTCGCTGTACAGGGAGTTCAACTCCATCACTGTGGATGCGCGAAGGTCAATAAACAGCAAGGCAGACCTGAGAACCGGCCATCGTGAGATCATTATAACCAATTATGAAGCGGGCGCCCTGGCACGGACAGATCCAGTGGAGCAAGATTCCCAGAAAACCCTGGACCAGACCCCAAGTCCCACCACCCTGCCCGCAGGACCGGAAAAGAACGCATTCAATGAAGAACTATCTTAACGTCTGCTGCGAAAGCCCCCTGATCGCTTACAATCAGCGGATTGATGTCCATTGAGTCTATCCTATCTGCAAGTTCCATGGCTAGTCTTGAGATGGCAAGAAGAGCGTCTGTGATTGTTTTCTCGCTGATGCGCACTCCCCTGAAGCCGGAAATGAATCTCCGGACCGACGTTTCCTGGATCATGTCCCTGGCGGTCCGCTGATCCAGCGGGACCGTCCTGAGGGAGACGTCCGCGTACAGTTCGGCATATATCCCTCCCATTCCAAGCATTATGACGGTGCCGAAGGTGGAGTCCTTCTTCGTTCCAATTATGAGTTCGAGGCCTCCTTTAACCATCCTCTCCACAAGAAGGCGGCTTCCCGGGAACCTGCTCCTCATGGTTGAGATTCCTTTCACAAGTTCCTCACGGGAGGAGATGTTTGTCATCACACCTCCAACGTCGCTCTTGTGCAGCACCTTTTCATCGAGTATCTTCAGGACTGCAGGAAAATCAACTTCATCCGGAAAACCTTTCCCGTCTTCTATGACAAACCCATCCGGAACGGATATTCCGTACTCCGACACAAGTTTCTTTGACATGAATTCGTTCAGGACCTTTCCTCCTGATGATTTCAGGATCTCTTCAACTCTCATGAATTTCACCTCCCTGCCTCCATGAACCATAGGTGTGAAGTGCCTCAAGTGATGAAACAACTCTCTCCGTCGAAGAATAACATGGGATTTCCCGTTTCTCGAATTCCCTTGAAAGTACGTCGGAGAGTCTGCTTCCGACCGTGCCGACAACGATTGTCATCCTCCCCCTGAAGTGTTTCTCCACGGCGTCCACAACGTCCATCCCCATCTTGGGCGTTTGCGGAAGTGCGTACACAATGGCAGCATCCGCCTCCCCGCTTTCGGAAAGTATCTTTAGAACCCGGTCAATCGCTGAGACGCTCCCCTCGGCAGTAAGATCAATGGGGTTCTCAACCGATCCTATATCCACGATCGCTTCCCTGATCTTATTCCTGGTTTCGGTGCTGAAAGTTGCGAGAACCAGTCCCTTCCTGCTGGAGGCTATCCGGTCGGCCGTGATAACCCCAACCCCGCCCGCCGTAGTGACTATTGCGACCCTGTTTCCCTTCATGGGCGGAGAACACGCCAGTGCCCTTGCAAAGTCTATCAGCTGGGTCTCGTTTTCTGCCCGCACGGCACCAAATTGCCTGAGAACTCCGCCAAAAACCGCATTGTCGGAGGCCATCGCTCCGGTATGAAGAGCGGCAGCCCTGGCAGACTCAGGCGTTGTACCGGATTTCAGGACGACCACAGGCTTGACTTCAGAAACACGTTTGAGTGTTGCCAAGAATGCCTTTCCGTCTTTCACGCTCTCAATGTAGATCGCAATGCTCCTTGTTCCAGGGTCTTCCAGCAGATACTCCATGAGTTCCGATTCTGACAGGTCAGTCCTGTTCCCGAGATTCACGAAGTGCCTGATCCCGATACCTCTTGAACCCATAGTGTCCATTGTCAGGAGACCAAGAGCACCGCTCTGTGAGATGAAGGAGAGCGTTCCGGGCTCCGGGAACCACAGCCGGTCCGCAGGGGTGAGAGTGGTGTTCACCTTCGCCTCCGGGAAATAGACACCCACCGTGTTTGGACCTATTATTCGTATGCCTGTTTCGCTCGCAATTCCGAGAAGTTCCTGTTCAAGCTTCCTTCCCTTCTCGCCAGTCTCCGAGAATCCCCCGGAGATGATTATTGCAAAACCGATTGATTTTCCTGCGCATTCCCTGACCACGCCCGGTACCAGGTCAGAACGGACGCATATGACGGCTATGTCCGGACTTCCCGGAATATCCGATACCGTTCGGAAGCAGCGAACCCCGAGGATCGAGTCTTCCTTGGGATTCACCGGGTAAATATCGCCGCTGAATCCGGACTTCAAGAGATTCTCAAGAACCACATGTCCGACCTTGGAACTGTCGCCTGAAGCCCCGATGACTGCGATCGATCCGGGAGCAAAGAGAGATCGAAGCATGCTCCCGTATCCACGGCGCTAAAATAATATGTTTGCCCGCCGAGCCCGTTTTTTACGGGTATTCATTAAAAATCAATATCATTGACCGCCCTCATGCACCGAATACCGGACGGCGCAAAGTTATTGGGACTTGATCAGATCGGATTCCGGGAGAAAAATGATAGTTGTCCAGAACCACATAAAGGTGAAGCAGGAATACCGGGAAGAGTTTGAGAAGAGGTTCTCCGGCCGGGTAACGCACCTGAAAGAATTCCCCGGGTTCGTGAGGAACGAAGTGATGAGGCCCATCAAGGGTGACTCGTACATAGTGATGACCTTCTGGGAATCCATGGAAGCGTTTGATGCGTGGGTGAACAGCGAGGAATTCAGGAAGTCGCATTCCGGAGGTAATCCCGAGATGTTTGACGGCCCAAACACACTTTCGGTGCACCAGGTGTTCTCCTCCACAGTAAAATAATGCCTGCTGCAACCATGTCGCATTCATAGGATGCAGAAATTCTTTAGGCAGTTGAATCTATTACCTTCCGATATCAAATGTCCAGAGTAAAAATGGAAACGTCCATGGGGACGGTAACCATAGATCTTTTTGAGAAGGAGATGCCGATAACCGCCGGAAATTTCAGGAAGCTCGCAGAGAAAGGGTTCTACGACGGCCTGATCTTCCACAGGGTGATTCCCGGATTCATGATACAGGGTGGAGATCCAAAGGGAACGGGTACAGGCGGCCCGGGATATGTAATAAAGGACGAGTTTACCAAGAATAACAAGAACAGCAGGGGAACCCTCTCAATGGCAAACGCCGGTCCCAACACCGGAGGAAGCCAGTTCTTCATAAACGTGGTTGACAACAAGCACCTCGATTCAAAGCACCCGGTGTTCGGGAAGGTCATCGAGGGGATGGAGGTCGTGGACGCGATCAGCAAGGTGAAGAGGGACAGGAACGACCGCCCGCTCGAGAAAGTCGTGATAAAGAAGGTAACCTTCTCCTGAGGATTACGGATTCCTGACCATGCTTCCCCCTTCGCTTGTGGACAGATTCAGGAACAGGATTATTAACGCCAATCTGGGAGACGTTTCTTGTAAAGTTGGGAGAATACTTTACCGTAGGCAGTTCTTTCCTGTCCTGATCCCGCATTGCGCAAACTTTCGGATTGCATCAGCGAATGCGCGCGCCTGTGTGTGCAAGAACACAATGAGATGAATTCGCTATTTTTCCCTACGGAGAGCCATTTGCAAGTGAATTCCAGAATCGATTCAGGGCAACATATATCTATTATGAGGTTTTTTTGTATTATACGTTTGCTTCAAAGAGATCAAGAGTTGCACTGAGCCTTGCCATTGTTGCAATACTCCTTTCCACGACCCTAGTCGTGATCGAACATCCGTGGAGCACAGAACCTTCCGGCACTGCAACCTTCGGACCAAAAATTGTATTGACTCTTGTCAACGGAAGCCTTTTCAGTTCATCTGCGAACGTTACTGAATCGATACAGTTAATGGGCGTAAACCCATACTACCTTGGGAGAGACGCATCTCCCGGATCTTATAACGTCACTGGCGCCATAGGAAGCCCTTATGTTGAGGTATACAACGGATCGTTCTTTCCCAAGACAGAAAACATGAACAGGAGTGTACTCCTCAACGGCAGTTTCCTTCAGGTCCTTACCGGCTGGAAGTCATATTTCAATAGTTCAGGGGAAGCAAATCAGTCCGTCTCGCTTGAGACAGAGGCGTCACTGTCCGTTCTTGTCAACGGAAACCTCACCGTATACACATACTACAACAACATACCGTTTAACCCGCTCAAAATGAATCTCGAGAGATACAATCAAGTAAACGTACCCGGGAACTGGTTCAGGAATACCTCCGTGAATCCATCCTCTTATTCGTCCATCAACCTGATACATGCTGAATTCAACGTTACTCCATCCTTCGATCTCAGCAGCCCCACGTTCTCAACCCAACTGAACAACTCTTCTTCAAACACCCCTGCAGCCAGCCCATATTCCCCTGATCGGATAATTGGAATATGCGATCCCGGCACGTACTACATAGCAAATAAAACAACTATACGTTACGGACCTGATGCGCTTAACACGGTGCACATTAACGCAACGTACAATGGTTCAGTCAGTTTGAACCAGCTACTTATTTCTCAATCAATAGCCAACTCCACTGTTGAGCTATCCATGAATTCCGCGGAGACCACTCTTTCTTCGGGAGGAACTTACACCTCTCAGATGAGTACATCGCCTTCATGGAGCGGAACCGGAAAGTTTACAGATCATGGTAATACTGCATTGTGGCAGGCATATCCGAACAATTCTTATTTTCCCAATGGCACGAGAGCTGGGGTCAACAACACAACAGCCATTATTTACATCGCCAACGCGACGTACACCGTGACGCATTATAACATCTGGTATATCTGGGGCAACGAATATGACTGCTATCAGAGATATCTTGGAAACGCCACCTCAATGGTTGTTACCGCGATTAATTCCACGAATGGAAATTACTTACTTAAGGCGTATTTCGAACCAATCTGGTTTTACTATATCTACCAGAACCTGTCATCGGGCTCAAACAAGGTGAGTCTTGGCACCCTGGCCGGCGGGCAGGAGATTCAGGGAGGGCAGATATGGGGTTATTCCACGGGATATACAAACGCAGCAAGTGTCTACAAGACTGCTGCAGGCGCTGCAACTGTTTTCCAGACCTCCATAGAACTCGGTTTCGCTATTGCAGAAGTACTTGCGTCGGTTGATGTTATGGACACCGACATTCCGGCGGTGGTTGCTGATGGTATAAAGGCGATAACCACGACGATAGGCTTCGTGAAAAGCGTACTGGCAGACTTCGCCTCTATAAGTTTCTCCACAACATCGAAATTCGGTTCTGACCTATACGGGATCAGGAGTTCTCCATCTCTCAACGCATATGCCTACACTCTTATCGATTATGAGTCGCCCAACCCCCTATCGTTTACCGCCAACGGCACAACCTATGAGTTCACCGCACCATCGAACTTCATCCTTGCTTCGTGACCGTTAGGTCACACAATGTTTTCTTTTCTTACATTTCCACCTCGCACTTCAACACTGCCGCGTAAGAACAGAAAGATTCGGGAAGTAAAGCTGCATACGGCAATGGGAGAATGCCAGCAGGAAAAGTCCTACCCTCGTGATGGTTCCGGATTCCTGATCTCACGGGATCAGGAAGCCACGTAGATCATCACGAGGAAGAACGCGACCATTATGTAGAATACATATGCGGCAAGACTGCTGTTCATGACCGCCCTTCCCATTGCCCTGGAGAATCCCACGGTCTTCCTAGACAGGAACACTACTGTCAGCCAGAATGCATCAAAGGTCCTCTCCGAATAGAGTTTTCCCTCCCTCTCCTCCTTTGTCAGGTAGAGGCGCTTCATGGTCAGCCTGAGGGAGTTTGCATATGCGAACGAATTGAGCTTGTCCCCTTCCGGTATTCCGCCGTTCCAGGTGCTGACTTCCCTCTTCCTGAACCTTGTTCCGACTACGATCATGATACCTGAGAACAGGGCGATGAACAGTGCGACAAAGAAGGGAGATACCACCCCGAAGAGTCCGGTCGAGCTGTGGGAGGTTATCAGGAATCCGTTCGGGATTATGAGCAGCCCCGAAATAATGCCGGCAGTACTGATCCCGGTGAACTCCTGCACCACAGGACTGATCGCCATTATGTAGAACGAGGAGAGGATTCCGGCAAGAAAGACCATGATTCCCGCAAGAAGCAGTGCAGTCCTCATTGCCCCTTCCTTCCGTTTTCCCTCGTGCGCGCCCCTTGAACCGTAACCGAATATCTTGGTCATGGAGATTATGGATATGCCGCCTCCAAGCGCAGCAGCGGCCCCCACCACCGTTGAGAGGAGGGAAAGCGGCGAATTCCCGATAATCGACAGGATGAAGAGCGTTTCCAGGAGCATCCATTCGCCGATTCCTCCGCCAAGGGGAAGCATCCCTGACAGGGATATTGAATTCAGGATCCCGCCTCCCCCGTAATAGGTGGAGTTACTTCCCCCATGATAGTCCTTTATTTCCGGGCTTCCGGATGCCTTTTCCATTATCCCTGAAAACATGAAGAGACCGCACTTGGCAAGGGAATGTGCCAGTACGAATACCATAAGGCCTGCGAGGGCAAACGCCGCGATGCCCGGGTACCCGGAGTCGGACGCGATCACGAAGGCCCCGAGGAGTATCAGCATAGCTCCCCCGTTCTCGATGGTGCTGTACGCGGGAAGCATCTTCACATGCTCGGAAGAGGCGGAATAGATCGATGCGAAGAGGAGGGAGAATGCCCCTATGCTCATGAGAAGTGATCCGAAGAATATTCCCGGTTCGGACAGAAGAATGAAGCGTAGTATGGAATAGACCGCTGCCGTTGTCATTGTGGCGCTGAAGAGGATGGATCCGTTCGTTGTGGCATTGCCATGCGCAATCGGCAACCATTCCGTGATCTGGAAAGGCATTACCCCCATCTTGATGAAGAAGCCCATTATTCCAAGGAAAAGAAGTACCTCGTTATACGGCCCGTGGACAAAGATCATCGTACCGGTCTGCAAGTATATGGCAGATCCCATGGCGATTATGAAAAGCGTGCTCAGTTCCCCATAGACCAGGAATACATATGGAGGGATCGGCCCGACTGTCTTCCTCATGCCAATGAGGAAGTATCCGGAAATGGTCATGGTTTCCCAGGCTGAAAGGAAGACCGGGAATGATCTTGAGAGCAGGAGGATCACCATCGCAAACATTGCCATGTTGTAGGTCAGGCTGTTTGAGATCGAACCCTGGTCATATTCTGTGGAGTACAGGGAGGCCAGTGCCCACACCGTGGCGAGGATCATGAGGAATCCGGAGGTGAGCGGATCGATGCCCACGGCGATGTACTGGCCGGCTGCATGATATGAGGTGTAGCCCTCCAGCATCAGGTATAGCGACGTGATCGCCACCACTGAGAAGCTCACGGCTCCAGTCCTGTAGGAAGGTTTCACGCCATACATGTTGGCTATAACCGGAGCAATTGAGAGGAGGAGCAGGAACGGTATGATTATCATGAATCACCCCTCGACTTCAGCAGTGCGTCCAGGATCGTGAAGGGGTTTGGAGGACAGCCTGGGACAATGACGTCCGCATCTATCACTTCGGAGATCGCTTTCCCGAGTATTCCGCCGGATATTGCACAGGCACCAACGGCAAAGACCAGTCTCGGTTCAGGCAGGGCTTCCACCGCGTGCCTGAGCGGTTCCCTCATGCCATCAGCCATGACCCCGGAAACAAGGATTGCATCGGCATGTTTCGGCGTGCTGGTGAAGAAGATGCCGAGCCTGCTCATGTCGTACACCGGATTGGTCAGTGCCTTGATCTCTAGGTTGCACGCCCCGCACGTCCCCGCATCGAAGAGATAGACGTGGTATGATCTTGAAAATATCCTCCCCTTCCCGTTCGCCGTAGAAAGATCAACGGATCCGTCCGGTTCATATGCGCCGGAACAGTAGCCGCACGATATGCACCTGCCCATGCTGACCCTGTGATCCTCTATGGCGTTTACCGGACATGAGGCGTCTCCCTCCCCCTTCCATATCGGACGGGTCGTCCATGCAGGCACCGATTCAGGCGGTTTCCTTGGGAATTTAGTGGTGACCCTCCCCTTCCTCAGTCCGCGGAACATCCATGAACTCACAGGTATCCCCCCGTCTCCGAAATGTGGATTCCAAGGCTCTCAAACCCGAAGGTAAAGTCCGTGAGCACGTTCCCGCCGATCCCGGCACAGAATGCCGCAAGGTTCTGGACGGACGGGGATCTGAGGTAAAACGCCTCCATCCTGGACCCTGACAGTGCGATCCTCATCACCGCATCGCCTCCGGGAGCCTCCGTCCTTGTGGTGTATTCGCCCTCGAAGGATCGACCGTTGAAATCAACGGCATCCGGCACGTGCCTGATCAGCCCCTCAACCGTCTCTATGATGGACGCAGACTCGGCGATTTCATCCTTCCTGACCAGTGCCCGGGAGAGTGAGTCCCCGGATTCGCTGACCGAGATCTGCATTCCGAGGTCTCCGTACGGAAGTCCGCTGCTGCTTATCCTTGAATCTGTCCGGAAACCAGCTCCGCGCGCTGCAGGACCGATCAGCCATGGCTTCCTGACCGTTGTCGTCGTCTGGATCCTGTCCACAAAGATCCTGGATTCCTCCAGTTTTGACCATATCTCCCTGAACTGTCCGGATATCCTGTGGATATCCATGGTGATGCCCTCAAGATTGACCTTCCTCCTGAGGCCTCCATATCCGTTGACCCCGAAGAAGTACCGGTGCCCGAACCTCGCTGACACGATCCTCAGGAGGTCTTCCCTCAGTGCGAAGATCTGGTGATATGCCACATTCTGGGCTGCTCCCTCGGCAAGCCTTCCTATGACGTGCAGGTGATCGGCGATCCTTGCGACCTCGTTCATCAGTATCCTGGCGTATCCCAGATCCGGATCGTTCCCGGCGTCACCGATCGATTCAAGGGCAGTGAGAAACAGCGATGAATAGAAGGGAGAATAAGCCCCGTTTATTCTTTCAACCCTGAGCAGTGCGGTGACCGGCTCAGTTCCGGTCATTACTATCCTCCGATCCTTGTAGAGCGGTTCCGCAGCTATGGAGAGTATTCTCTCCCCGTAGGTGTATATGTTGAACCTGACCGACTCCTCCAGCCCGCCGGTGGAAGGGCCATAGGCAAGGTTGAAGACATCCGATCCCTGGGATATCTCGCCATACTTGCCGTTGCATATCATGTAATCTTCGCGTTTTTCCTCCCCGTCCCTGATCTCGCTCCATGACGGATTGCCGTAACCTCTCAGGACGACCTGCTTCTCCCCGATTTTCGTGCTGCCGGTTATCTGGTCTCCGGGATTCATTCAGATCATTCCTCCCAGTACGAATATCACCGGTATGATCAGGGGAACAACGGACGAGAAGATCGCAACAGCACGCTGCAGTACCGAGGGCTCGTCCCTCTTCTCGGATCTGCCGGAGAATACCATTCTTGATACGTGGAAGTTGATGCTTGCAAAGGCGATGAAAAGCGACACAAGCGCCAGGATGAAGGGAATCGTATATCCGGATGCATACAGTGCCGCAAGTATCAGGAACTCACCCAGGAACGTCCCGAATGGCGGAGCACCTGTCACGGCAAGGGACGACAGAATGAGGGATACCGAGGTGTACGGCATCTTCTCCCTCATGCCACTGATCTGGGAGATGGATTTTGTGCCGTATGTTTCAAGTATGTTTCCGGAGGAGTAGAAAGCCCCCCCTTTCCCAAAGGCATGCGACACCATGAGGATGATCGCGCCTGTAACTCCGATTCCGCCGGCAAGGAGTCCGATGAGTATCATTGCCATGTTCTCCATTGTGGAGTAGGCAAACATCCTCTTGTAGAACCTCTGGGACGGGAGGATCAGTGCGGCAAATACCATGGTGAGGAGTGCCACAAAGAGGTACAGGGAGGTAATCTTCGGATCTGCGGTCGCTTCATAAACCCTGTACAGGGCGTATATCGCTACGGGAAGGAGAACCCCGGAAAACATGGCACTCACCTCGGATGGTGCTTCGCTGTGGGCATCCGGAAGCCATGCGTGCATAGGGAAGAGACCGACCTTGGTGCCGTAACCCACCAGTGCAGCACCGGCAGCTATTCCGGTGAGTTCCGTGAAAGATCCTCCTGACGAGATGATCTTGCTGATGGTGAGGGTCCCGAAGGCGTAGTACATTGTTACCACCGAAACCAGGCTTATTGTCAGCCCTGCAGAGACGATGATCACGTATCTCCATGCTGCCTCGATCTTCAGGGGTTCCCGTTCTATTACAAGAAGAAGCGCACTGGAAACTGTTGTCGCCTCGATCCCGAACCATAGAAGCCCGAAGTTGTTTATCGTGACGGAGAAGAGCATCGTGGACACAAACAGATCGGTAAGGGAGAGATGCAGCCTCATGTTTGCGGATTCCCCGATCTTGTGGTGATATCCAAGCCCGAACAGGACCGAGAGAAGGTATATCGAGGATATGGTCACAATCAGGTACCTGGAGAGATAGTCCACAAAAAAGGTCCCGGAATCGTGCATGCCGGTCAGGAGGATGTAGAGGGAAATGGCCACGGTAATGACCCCCGATGCTACGGTAACCTCCTTGAAGCGGCGTGAGAAATAACCGAGGGAGAGAACGGCAGGTATCGACATTAATATCAGAAGAGTGTAGTTCATCCCATCAGCTCCTCAACTCTCGTATGCTCAACGTTATCCGTGACCAGGACCGTCCCAGCTATGACCAGTGCCAGGACGTCCAGCAGGACGCTTATCTCTATGAGCAGGGGAAGCGGGATTATTGAGAGGCTCAGGAATATGATGCCGTTTTCCTCCTCAACATATCCAATGAAGTGGGCAAAGCTGTTCCTCCTCGTGGAGATCAGGAGGAGACCCTGGAAGAGTATGGAGAGACCAATGGCTCCCAGCGGGTCGTGAACGCTGGGATAAAACGCATACCTGAAGACCAGGAATGAGGCTATGAGAACGATGACGCTTGCAAGGGTAACGGATGCAACCCCATGCGAATATTCCCTCACAAACATCCTGGCTTTCGGGAGCCTCCTGTTCAGGACGTACCGCACCAGGAATCCCCTGAGGACGATTATGAGTATTGCAAGGATTATCAGGTCAATGGAGCTTTCCCTGATCCCTATTATAATCGCTATGGACGCAAGAAGAATGGACTGGGTAACGACGGTGTTTGTCATTGGCCTTATGTATGACCGTATCTGGACTACAAGGGTCGAGGCAAGCATCAGTACCCCGATTATTCCTTCCAGTTCGCTGAATATCACTGTATCCCTCCAAGGGTGAAGGTCAGTATGGAGAAGATGGAGAGGGCGAAGGAGACCGACAGGAAGTCCTGTATCTTGAAGAGGCGGACCTTGCCCAGGGATTCGTTCACGATAACAAGGGCAGCAATGAGTATGCCCCATTTTGCAAGCATTATGGGTATGTCTTCCAGGGAGCCAAGCAGGCCTGTCCTCAGGAACCATGGAAATGCGAATACGTTGAGAAACACGGAGCCGAGGAGGTATAGCTTGATCATGGAGGAATATTTTGTCAGGAACAGGTGAGGACCGGAATATTCGTACACGCGAGCCTCATCGATCATCCCCAGCTCCATGTTGGACTGGCTTTCCAGTGGTAACTGTCCGGTCTCAAAGAGGAGAAGCATGAAGAAGGCAGCCATTGAGAGAAGGTGATAGATTCCAAGATAGCTGCTGAAAGACGTTGCAAGGACGGAATTTGTCACGTACGGGTTGTTTGTGCCGGAGATCAGCGCAACTGCGAAGAAAACCATGATGAGTGTCGGCTCAGCGAACGCGGAGAACGTGGCTGACCTGCTGGCACCCATGGCGGAGATGTTGTTGCCGGAATTGAGCGCTCCCAGGATGAGGAGGATGGAGGTCAATGCAAAGAGGAGTCCTCCGCCGAGGAAGTCCACGGTCGGGGAAACATACACCGGAAACGGGAGAATCACGGGAATCACAAGCGATATCAGGATGTATGTGCCGAATGCGAAGAATGGCGCAAGATAGAAAATTCTTGTGGAATCGGGAGGAATGAGAATCTCCTTCCTCAGGTATTTTGCAAGATCATAATAGGGCTGGAATATGCTTGGTCCCCTGCGCGACTCAAACACGGCCTTGATCCTGTTTATTATCCCCGTAACAAGGGGAGCGAGGATCAGCACTCCTAAGAGTTGGATCACTGTTTCTACCCACAACCACGACATTCGATCACCAGTTCAGCAGACGTCATCAGCTGCTTGTGAGCGGTTGCGGGTGGACGTCATCACCTGATGGGCGATTTATAGTCCCTATTTAAAAATTTCATGACCCTGCTGGACAGTGCCGGTCCAAGGGCAGGCCAATCCATTCCGGCTACTTTACGAGCTTAGGCCGCGATACGGTTGCCCTGTGTTCTGATGACCTGATCTCAATCTCCACGGGGGTGTTTTCCTTTGAGGATTCCCTGTCAATGTATCCAAGCGCAATCGGGATTCCAAGAACCGGTGAGATGCCTCCGCTGGTAACTGTGCCAACATGCTTCCCGTCCCTGATAATCCTGCTTCCTCCCCTTGCAAGAGCCTTTCCCTCGAGCCGGAACCCGCGGAATATTTCCCTCTTCTTCTCCTTCCCTGCCATCAGTTTCTCCTTGCCGATAAAGTCGTGATCGGCATTGACGATGAAGCTTATGGACGCTTCATATGGAGTCCGGTTATGATCGAAGTCTGTGCCGGAAAGAAGCATTCCCTTCTCCATCCTGAGAGTATCCCTTGAACCTAGGCCGCATGGAATCCCTCCAAGCTTTCCTGTGAGGGATTCTAGCTTCTCCCAGTAGCTGACTGCTTCCCGGGCAGGTATTATCAGTTCCATTCCCTTTTCCCCGGTATATCCAGTGCCGGAAACTATGGTCTCCTTCTTTCCCGTTATTGCATTTTCGTATTGTGATGCAACGGTGTGGAAGGTGAATGGTTCCGGCTCCGTTATGCCGAACTCTGCAGCCGCCCTGTGAGCCTCCGGTCCCTGCAGGGCTATGGATGCAATATCGTTAGAGACGTTGCGCAGCCTGACGTCGAAACCCCCTGAATTCTGCTCTGCCCATGACATGATCTCCCCTGTCGTCGAGGCGTTGGGAACAAAGAAGAATCTCTCTTCCGCAAGCCTGTAGACTATGGTATCATCGATTATGTTCCCCTCTTCGTTCAGAAAGGCAGAGTACATTGCTCTTCCCGGGAGCAGGGAAGAAATGCGGGACGGGAGGATGTGATCAAGGAATCGCGCGGCATCCTTTCCTTCCACGGCCACGTCGCCCATGTGGGAAACGTCGAAGAAGCCGTAATTCTTCCTGACAGCCATGTGCTCGGTCAGTATGCTGCTGTAATAGAGCGGCATATCCCATCCGTGAAAGTCAACAATCCTTGCGTTTCCGGCTACATGCCTGTCATAGAGAGGAGTTTTCATTTAGTTCATGAGTTCATCGTCCGGGAATATTCAATGGTTTTGAAAATCAAACCTGTACCTGAATGGTGATGCTCATTTGGTGCCTCTTATTCTTCGCACGAGCGACTGGAGCCTCAGGGAATATTCCCTGTTTTCCGGCTCAAGCTTCAGCGCCTCTTCGTAATCCCTCTGTGCTTCCGCGTATCTTCCCATTCCCTCGTATATAGATCCCCGGTCAAAATAGAGGTTTGATTTGCGGGGATCAAGGGTGATCATGGAGTTGTAGCAGCCCAGTGCCTCCTCATACCTGTCAAAGGTTTCATAGAACTGTGCAAGCACCTGGTATGAGTGGATCTGGTGTGGCCTCAGTTCAACCAGTTTCCTGTAGTATTCCTCGGCCCTGGATTCCTGTCCCATGTTGACCAGCAGGTTTCCCATCTGGTAGTACGGATCAGGATCGAAGGGGTTGATCTTTATCAGGCGGTCATAGTTCTCCATGGCATCTTCCTCCCTTTCGAGGGAGATCAGGATCTCTGACTTTGCGTTGAGGTATTTCGGGTTTTCCGGGTCGAGACTGACACACTGCTCGATTTCACTGAGGGCTCCTCCCATGTTCTCGTGTATTGCAAAGAATTCCCCTTTTCTCCAGTGAAGTTCCGGATCGAAGGGATCTCTTTCTATGAGACTGTCCAGAGTGGCAAGCGCTTCATATAACGCCCCGTTTTCCTCCTGGGCTTCGAAGAGCATTATCCCGATCTCCTGGTTGCCGGGCCTCTCCCTCAGCAGTGCCGCGATCTCCTCCATGGCCTCCTTCTTCTTTCCCATGGATCTCAGGCAATGTATCCTGCTGTTCCTGAATCCCAGGTTTTCAGGCTGCATTGCGCATGCTTCCGTGAACTCCCTGAGTGCCCCCTCGAGGTCTCCGGATTCAAGTTTAAGGTGACCCTGCCTGTTGTGGTACAGCCCTTCCTGGTCCATGTACCCAAAAAGCAGGGTCAAAAATAATGGTTATGGGGCCTTGAACAGGTGGTGTCCTATGGCCGTAAACCCGATGTAGCCCGCCATCAGGGCAGAAGCCAGCAGCATGATCCAGAAAATTACCAGGAACCCCATCCAGATCTTGTTGTCCATGGACCCACGATCCACGCGATCGACGATGAGCGAAACTGGGTAGGCAAAGATCGCGGCTATTCCAAAGAAGACATACAACAGCATGGTGTTGAATGGAGAGTTGGTCATATTGAGGATATATGCCTCGTATCCGTAGAATATTGTCACGAATCCCGCAAGCAGTGAGAGGAAACCCACATATTGAAGCGGGGTCTTCCTGAAGACGGAGACCGAACCGGACAGGATGATGATTCCAAGGATCGTATATGGATCGTAGAACAGGATATTGTATGATCCGGGCAGAGTCCACGCAAGCTGTCCCCAGAAACCGGAGAGCGTTATGTAAAGCCCGAGTATGAAGAGGGGCATTGTTCCCGGGACCTCGGTTTCATACACATTCTTCATTCCTTTCCTGTACCTGAGGTACATCTCCACTGTCACATACAGCACCAGCATAGCAACCGTCGACAGGGACAGGATCTGTATTCCCAGATTGTCTACAAACACATTCGTTGTCATGTTTATCGCCAGAATACAATCTGGTCCGGCGTATTATATGAAATACCTTACTGGTGTGGATTTGAAAAAAAATAAAAATGGTGTAAGGTCAGGAGACCTTACAGAAGGGGTATCAGCTGGTAAACTATCGGGCTTCCTATGCCTGTTACTTCGTCGTAACCGGTTCCGGCAGAGTATGCGCCGTTGTATCCCACGGTTATGTCGTGGAATGCAGTCCCATAGTTGTTGCTGTTATAGATACTGTACAGGAGCTGGTGAACGTTGCCACCGTTTATGGAGGAGTATCCCTGTATTGCCTGTGCGTCAGCGAATATGGCTGCCCACTGTGGCGCAGCTGCGCTAGTACCGCCAACCTGTATCCATCCCTTGAGTCCCTGGTATACTGTGGAATCATAGACCCATACTCCTGTGTTTGGGTTTGCGTCATAGGATACGTCAGGTACTCCCCTTCCGCTCAGGGAGATTCCGGCACTTGACTGGTATGAGGGTTCAGAGAAGTATGCGCTGACACCTCCACCGGAACTGTTCCATGCATATTCCGTGCCCCAGCTTCCGCCGCTTGAGGTTGGGTTGTTGATTACGAGGGTAGTTCCTCCTGCACCAACAACTGCAGGGTCAGCAGCGGGATAATCTACCGTTGGAGAGGATGTGCCGTCCTTTGCTCCATTGTCACCAGAAGCACCCATCAAGATCACTCCATGGCTTGCAACGTATGAGAATATTGAGTGGAACTGTGCAAGGCTGGAAGCACTTACCTGGCTCTCTGCTTCTCCCCATGACATGGAAACTACGTTTGCGTGGGTCGTGTTGTATGCATAATTAACAGCGTCATTGATGAGATAGGTGTTTGATGCTGAAGGTGTTTCAATAAGGACTATTTTCGCTGCTGGTGCCATTGCGTGCGCCCACTCTACATCAAGAGATGTTTCCAGCGCCCATCCCGAGTTTCTTGAAACCTTGCCGAATGGCTGCACTATCTGGAGATTGATAGCGGGCAGTCCAAACTGCTGATCAAAAGTATTCACATCAGACGATATGGTTGGACTTCCATAAGCATCAATAATGGCTATGGTTTCGCCAGACCCGAAGCTCGTGTTATATACGCCGTTTGAAGTGTACTGATATGCATCCCAGATCTGTATAGGGATGTAACCTGGATAAGTGGTCGGAGATGAGGATGCTGCCCCCGTCTTGCCATTATCCTTCAGAAACCATGGGTTGCTGTTGTGCACTGCTATTGTCTCCGGAATCGCGAATCCATGATCCACTGCTGCAGGGACATAGATTCCAGAAAAACCAACGATTGCCAGGAGAGTTATTCCAAGGACCAATCCTTTTGTGGTCATCTTCGCATACAACCACATACTATATATGAATGTTTTTGGTGCGTTTTTCGCACAAATCTCTGTTTTCAGCTTATTATTACAAGTTCATTGACTGCTTATTCGTTGAAAGTTCACAAGAATACAAAGATTATTTTCTAACTGTCTAATTGTGTTGCAGTGAACATAGGAATAGTTGGTTACCAGGGCGACGTCGCTGAACACGTTGAATTGATCGAGAGAATGAATGATGAGTATAAGAGAGAAGTCAGTGTACTCCTTGTGAGAAGTGTCAAAGCGCTGTCACTCGTTTCTGGACTGATAATTCCTGGAGGGGAAAGCACCACCATATACAGACTGATCAAGGAATTTGGATTGTTTGATGCAATGAAAACAAGAATTGGTGAGGGGCTTCCGGTGATGGGTACATGTGCGGGGCTTATACTGATTTCCAGGGAAATTCCCGGGGAGAGAGTCAGAACATTGAATGTTCTTGATGTAAATGTAAAGAGAAATGCCTATGGAAGACAGGGAGATTCTTTTGTTGATGAGATTGATATTGAAGGTATCGGGTCCTTCAATGCAGTATTCATAAGAGCACCGATAATTGAGAGATGGGGGAATGTATTAGTTCTTGCAAAGCATGGCGGTTCTCCTGTTATGGTTCGGGACGGTAACATCCTCGGCCTTACTTTCCATCCGGAATTGACAGAAGATCCAAGGGTTCATGAACTTTTTATGGACATGATAGGGAGTGGGGGGTATCCTTCCACTGCAACCAGGGACATTCCAATGATCGAGTATGTTTGAGTATGTATGTATATTAAATATTGATAAGAATTAATATACTACTACTTTCAAGTAACTGTAAGTGAAGAAACTGGAAGTGAAATACAATTTCCAGTGGAAGCGGTCCCCTCTCCCGGTAATTCTTATTTCCAAGATTATATTTATCTGGCATGGAAAAGGAAATTGCCTGGGAAACATCTGTCTGGGGTGAAAAGGATGAACTTGGAACCCTTAATTACATAACTGAGAAGAAGGTTATTGAAGCATCACAGCTTGTAAGACAGGGAAGAGTGTACAGGCTTTCCCATATTATTTCTGATGAGATGCCATACAGGCTGTCTCATGGTCCATTCTTCTATACCACAACATTTCGTCCACAGGATTACCATGAACCATTCAGGCCTGTTTCAAAGAATAAGGCAGGAGCCAACATAGGAAGAATGGAGCTTTCAGATCATTCCGGCACTCACATCGATTCTCTTAATCACATATCCAGGGACGGAAAATTTTACAATGGTATTGACGCAATCAATGGAACAGGGCCAAAAGGTACAGTGAAACTGGGAATAGAAACCACACCACCCATAGTGACAAGGGGAATACTTGCTGACATATGCTCTGTCAGGGGTGTTGACATGATAGAGTATGGACCGATCACCGGAATTGATGTGGAAACAGCATTGAAGGAAGCAGGCATTACAGCAGGAGCTGGAGATGCTCTTCTCATCTACACCGGGTCATCAAGGTTATGGAATGAGAAGGAGAGGTTCATGGAACTCTATAACAAATCAAGCGGAATCGGCCTGGATCTTTCTAAGTGGATGATTGCTAATAAGATAGCGATTGCCGGGGTTGATACACCATCATCGGAAGTCAACCCGCCGGAGGAGAATGGAACACTTCTCCCGGTGCACCAGTTCCTGATCACCGGACATGGACTCAGGCTCATTGACAACATGAAACTGGACGAAGCAGCTGCTGCTGGACTGAGGGAATTTATGTTTGTCTGCTCTCCTGTACCCGTTCGTGGCGCGACCGCATCCCCCGTATCACCGGTTGCAGTAATATGACTACACAGGGACAGCGAATGACTCAAGAATCCTTATCACGTCCCTGTTCCTGTGAATTTCTGCCTCTATTCCAATTGGAACGGGAAACTGCGGATCGGTATGTCCCATGTCAAACCCCAGCATTACCGGCAGGCCTTCGAGCCCCCATTCAACATTGATAACAGAGAGGATGGATTTTTCAACGCTCTCCATCATCTCAGGCGAATAACCGCGGAACCGTCCAAAAACCAGCCCGTTTATTCTCTGAAGGATCCCGGTAACTCCGTACAGCCTGAGATACCTCTCCACGGCTATCGGAGGAGGCACTTCCTCAGAGGTTTCAAGGAACAGCAGCGTGCCATTCCAGAAATCAGGAGACGGCCAGTACTGCGTACCTCTCATCCAGTCCAGGACCTCCACGTTGCCTGCAAATACCCTCCCCTTCATCGAATCGCCCTGGAGCCATTTCCAGGGTTCCGTGATCTTCTGTTCCTTGACTAAAGAAGAATTTTCCGGAACCCGCCAGTCCGGATACCCTTCAGAATACCATGGAAACCTTGACATTTCAAGACCGCTTGAATCATGGAAGAGAATTCTTTCAATATACTCGATAAAGGAGTCAGGAAAATTAACGGCCTGTGCAAATCCGCTCATTATGCTTGGTCCGTGAAGGGAGCACATACCAAGGTTGCTCAGATAGGTGTGATAGGTAGAGCAGTCAGAGTATCCGATGAACGCTTTGGGAGAAGCGGAAATTATATTTCTATCCAGGAAGGGAAGCACCCTGATCGACTCGTCTCCGCCTATGGTTGAGAATATTGCACTGAATTCATCTGACGCGAACGCTCTGTTGAGATCATCCGATCTTATCCGGGGATTCCGGTAAGACTCCTCAATTCCAGCACAGGCTCCAGGAAATACCACGGGATCCAGGTCAAAGTACGTCTTCAACGCCTCGATACCTTTTTTCGCGACTGCCGGAAAGACTGAAGGAACGGGCCGGCTTGGGGAGACCACAGCCACTTTGTCACCACGTTTCAGCCTTCTCACCTTCCTGAACATATGAGTCTTTACTGCAACCGGGCTATAAAAGGTGCATGGATCAGGAAAGATGCAAGATCACGTCAGGGGAACCGCGTGATTCCAGCCACGGGAAGTGCAAAAATATAATATCCCTGTGGCGGTGCACGATACTATGGGAGATGAACCGGATTCCGGGAAGATCAGGGAGTTTTTCGGGAAGCATGCTGATGACTATGCAAGAAGCGAGTCCCACAAGAAAGGGCAGGATCTCTCAATACTCATAGAGACCCTTCGACTTACCGGGCAGGAAGACGCTGTAGACATGGCAACGGGTACGGGATTTACCGCTGCAGCCCTGGCGAAACTGGTGAGGAGGGTAACTGCGGTGGATATTACGCCGGAGATGCTTGAAAACGCGAGGAAATTATGCGCGGAGAACAAGCTGGACAATGTTGACTTTGTTCTGGCGGAGGTTACCGGAACCCACCTCCCGTCGGAAAGCTATGATCTGGTTGTGACAAGAAGGGCAGCGCACCACTTCACCGATAAGAAAGGATTCCTCATGGAGTCAAAGAGGATGCTCAGGACCGGGGGGAGACTTGCGATAGTGGACATGGCAGTTCCCGAAGGGGATATGACGGGATTCTTTAACCGGCTTGAGAAACTCAGGGATCATTCTCACGTTGGGGCCCTCAAGAAATCTGAATGGCTGGATCTTATGGATCGATCACACTTTGAGGTGATAGAATGCAGGGTATTCGAGGAAAGAATGTCGCTGGAACAATGGCTTTATCCTGTCACCATCGATTCACCGGAAGGGATGGCCTGCAGTGAATTCTTCCACAAACTGAGCCCGGAGGAAGGAAAGGCCATAAGTCTCGAGTCTTCTCCTGACTCAATGGTGAAAAGAAGGGTTATGATAATAGCCAGACGGAAGTACACCTGAAGTACCTGAAGAGATAGAAAGAGGGAGCCAACATACTTTAGCCGCGGGACGAAGTCATAATCTGCCGATCATCTCTTCCAGAAAACTGCAGACAGCGTCAGAAAACTCTACCGGCCTGTCCAGGTAGCATGGGTGCCCTGCCCCCTCAAGAACCACAAAACGAGAAGCTCCGGAAGCCGGAAACTGCATTCTTGCCTTATCAGGGGGAGAAATTCTGTCCAGGCTCCCCCAGATTCCCAGAAGAGGGAAATTAAAGCTCCGTATTCCGCCTTCCTCGAGCCCGACGGCGCCTACCAGGATCACGGAATCTACCGGGCGAGAACTTCCCCTGGCATATGACATGGCAATGGTTCCGCCAGCGCTAGCTCCCATTACAGTAACTGAAGAAACACCCTCGGTTGACATGATCCGGTCTATGATCCCCGACACCTGATCCTCATCAGCATGGAAGCGGTTAACGCTGTTGGGGAATCCGGGGATATCCAGGGCGATCACATGGAAACCTTTGATCACTGCACACTGAAGGAATGCAAGATCCTTCCACACAAGAGAATTGAAGTTATAGCCGTGAAGCAGAAGGAGGGCGCGACTTCCCCCGCCTCCGTAGTAGTAATAGCGCACGGACTCTCCGCTCACCTGCACATTCCTGGCATCCGGGTTCATGGATCTGAGACATGGCCGGGTCGTACATCTAGTTTCCCGAATAGCGGTCAGGATCTCCGAACTGCCAGATTGTGTGGTATTACAACAAGATACCGTACCCGTGAGGTATCTTGAAACCGTACGCGTCAGGCATCCGATTATTATATGCCTACATTATGAAACTTCATGGACAAGAAAGCCCTGTATAGCATAATACTGGCAATAGTAGTCATAGGTGGCGTCGGAATTGGGGTGGCACTTTACCATCCCGCTCCTGCGAACACTGCGACAGCACCGAGTGGAGCGTACAACCTGGAACTGGTAATAGTACCCGGTCTGGACTACAACGCTTCTGATCCGCACCAGCCCGCATACTTCGTGTATCACGATGGAGTACTCCAGTCATCTGCATACATCACAATACCGTCCCACAGGCTGATCAACCTGACGATACTTGACTATGACTCCGGACCAGGAGACGGAACACCAGCGCAGTACCTGAACGTAACCGGCACAGTGGGGAATGTGGTATACGGCTTGAACGCGTCAACGGTCAACGCTACACTTGGAACCGGCGGTAAGAACATAACCATAAACCAGAATGCCTTGCAAATTCATCACATGGCAATCGCGGATATTGCCCACACATTCACTGTAATGAATCTCTTTGGCACTGGTTCCAACATGAATGTACCCATTGGATCCCTGATGTTTGAGTTTACCCAGTTCTACGCCAATACAACCGGCACATACATGTGGCAGTGCATGGTTCCATGTGGACCTGGCGCGATGGCAACAATGGGATGGATGATGGGAACAGTAGCAGTATCCTGAGGCTGAAACTGGAATGCAAACAGAAGATAGCGTAAAATCTCCTGAGGGCAAAGAGGGCCTGGAATCCCAGTCCAGGCGTTCCTTCCTGAAGATGATGATGGTATTTGCCGTGGGGGCAGCGGCCATCGGAACCATGAGGGGAGGGATCCAGAGCCTAGCAAGGCTCCCCCCTCAAGCTCTCAACACTTTTCCATCACTCACACTTGTTAACAGCAGCGGCGCTCCGATCAAGACTGCAGATATCCCGATCAACAGCGCACTGGGTGTTCTTTTCCCGTATCCACTTACCAACGAACCGAATTTTCTCCTGAGGCTTGGTGACAAGACCGGGAAGGACGTGGCAGTAACACCACAGAAAGTCTCTATCCCGGATACCGGCGGAAGTTTCCTTTCACCTGGAGGAGTGGGGCCATACAAATCCGTGGTTGCTGCCAGTGCGATATGCCAGCACGCGGGATGCCTGTTCCCCCAGCTCAGGTTCTATCCACCGACCTCCTCTTCTTACCCTGGCCTCATACAGTGCGGGTGCCATGGAAGTCAATATGATCCGTACAAGGGATTCAGCGTGGTTTCAACCCCAGCAAGAAGCCCGCTTCCCAACGTGGCACTGAGTTATGACGTCACTACGGACACCTACCAGGCCGTAGGCATGATAGGGCCTGTCATATTCAACCATTCGAACGATCTTAGCGGAGGAACCGCTGCCAAATCATCCACCTCAACCGTAACGGAGCAGAGCGCATGAAGAACTATTCATTGTACAACATTACTGGACAGATCAGGAAAAAACTGTTCTCGAGCGAGAGCCTTCTGGTGAGGATCTTCAACGATCCGCAGCCTATACCGAGGAAAGTCCCGGACTACATGCGCAAGAAAGGGGGAATCCTTTACTGGACCGGCGCCCTGATAATGATCACGTTCATTTACGAGATCATAACAGGGCTTGTCATACTGATATACTATGAACCTTCCAATCCGTACGTCTCGACTGAGAGTTTCATAAACAGCGTCCCCTTCGGATCCCTCATACTTACGACCCACCTTTATGCCGCTTACGCGATGATCTTCCTGATATACGTTCACCTCCTGAGAAATCTCTTTGTGGGTGCGTACAAGAAACCACGTGAAATACAGTGGATCACGGGAATAGTCCTCCTTGTCATGACAATCGGCCTGTCCTTCTTCGGCTATTCCATGAGCGGGGATGCGCTTGCCGCGGACGCAGTGGGAGTCGGACAGACAATCGCCGGAGGTACGCCTTCCATTGGGACTTACGTCAGGACCATTTTCTTCGGAACCGGGACCAGCCTGACCCTGTTCCAGTCAATGCTCGCATGGCACATCATCCTTGCAGCCGGCGTCGGGTTCCTGTTTGCCATACACTTCTTCATAGCGGAATTTAACACAATCATGCCATCCAGGAAGGAGGCAAAATACAGGGCACCGGCGCTGGACACAGACCCGGGCACCTACAAACCATGGTTTCCCTATAACCTGATGTACATGATGCAGTACCTGGTGATCGTATTCGGTGCGGTGATACTCATACCGTCCCTGCTTGCAATAAGCCCCGGCATTCCTCCGCTGTTCTCTCCGTTCCCGCAGGCTGCCGCCGGCGCTGCACTTCCACCCGGATTCCCGTCCTATCCGCCGTGGTTCCTTCTATTCGTTTACAAGGAACTGGACTTCACGATCGTCACGAACCTGACCCCATTCTGGTCAACAGTGATCTTTGTCGGAGCTCCACTGCTCTACCTCCTGCTCATTCCGTTCATAGACAGGAAGCCCACGCTCAGCATGGTAGACAGGCCGCTTACCGTGGCCCTTGCCATAACCGGAACAATCTACCTAATCGGCCTCTCCACGTGGGGGGCCTTATCGCCCCACATACAGGAGCACACGCCAGAGGTCCTTGCGTTCTTCATCATTCCTGCAGCTGCAGCTATCCTGCTCTCCTACTACACCGCAGGGAGGGTTCGCGAGGGAAGAATGGACGTCCGGACCGAGATTCCCTTGATGGTTCTCCTTGCAATGACCGGACTGACCGCGTTCATCCTTGGGCTTTCCATATCCACTGTGATGGCCTCCGTGACAGGTTCAAGCCTTGCTGCCCTTGTCCTCATGGCAACGGCTGTGGCGGTGGAAGTATCTATCGCCATGGGAGTGATCTATGGCATAATTCCGGACGGGAAACCGCTGGAAATCCCATGGATAAAGAAGTTTCCGGTCTCTGCAGTACTGGGATTCGGCGCACTCGGAATACTGATCTTCATATCGTTCCTGCCGGTCGGCTCAGTCTACAACCAGAGTCTCTATGGAATCGGCCTCGGGATAATCTTCATTCTTGCAGGAATGATGATCAGGGTCTACAGGAAAGAGGCATACGGGGAGTGATCCCCCTCTCTTTCCATATTATTTTTAGAAACGTTTTACCAAATCTATGAGGTATCAGGGTTATTAACCGTCCAGTTAATCGCATAATATGCCTCTTTTTCTTTTCAGGGAAACGGAAGTCATAAGGGCAATGAGAAAAATACCAGACGGCAGCACCATTGCAATCTCAGGCTTCAACATTTCAACCGCACCGGAGTACCTTATGCTGAAACTGTACGAATCCTATGAAAAGTCAGGGCATCCTAAACATCTGTTCATAGAATCCGACAGCCTGCCCGGATCACCTGGACGCGGAATGGACCTGATATGCAGGAAGATAAGAGAAAGCGGCAAGAATGAATTCCTTGACGGGGTGCTCATGCCTTTCCTCGGATGGTCCAAGTGCCTGCAGCAGCTTCTGGAAGACGATTTCATCGAGGGTTACACATGCAGTATTGGCACCATGGCACACCTGTTCAGGGAGATGTCCGCCGGACGCCCGGGATTGCTCACACGAGTGGGGATTGGAACCTTCCTCAGCCCGCAGTACGATGGAGGAGCGCTTAATGAAAAAGCCAGGAAGCAGAGGAGGGTGACCGTTGACACAGTGGACATTAGAAATGAAGAATTCCTTTTTATAAGTGTTCCGAAGCCAACAATCAGCCTCATTAGAGGAACGACGTCGGACGAGATGGGAAACATCAGCATGGAGAAAGAGGGGATATACGGGTCCGTCTTCACCATCGCACAGGCCTCCAAAGCATGCCCGGAACGGGGAAAGGTGTTCTGCCAGATAGAGAGAATTGCCAGGACCGGATCCATCAACCCAAAGGCTGTTCACGTTCCCGGCCCCCTGATAGACTACGTTATCGTTGCGCCCTCTGAGTATTCATGGCAGACCGGTTCCATTGAGTTCGATCCTAGAATCTCAGGAGGGCTTATCCCTCCAAGAAATCATGCAAGCGGCCATTCACGTGCACCGGATCCAAAATCGGTCATACAGCGGCGTGCATCACTGGAGATTATCCGGAGAGTGAAGGAGGAGAACCGGCCGATAATCGCCAACTTCGGGGTAGGGATACCCGCAGAGGTTCCCACGGTGCTGGAACAGGAAAGGGTCTCGGACTACGTCTATTCAACGGTAGAGGCCGGACCATGGGGTGGAACGCCGCTCACGGGGGAGGACTTCGGGGTTTCCGTCGGCCCCTTTGCCATAATTCCGCTTCCTGACCAGTTTTCCATGTATGAAGGCGGAATGATCGATATCGCAATACTTGGATTCATGCAGATAGCAAGTAACGGCGACGTGAACCCGTCCATGCTGCCCGGAAGAACTCCTGGCCCGGGAGGGTTTCCGGCAATAGCAAGCGGCGCCCCCTCCATAGTGTTTGCCGGGCAGTTCACAGCCGGAAAATCCTCCATTTCGGTCAATGGGGGGAAACTGGTTATAAAGAAGGACGGAGAATCTGCGAAGCTGGTGAAGAACGCATACAAGGTACTGTTCTCTGGAAGATCTGCAGTGAATGAGAAGAAAGACATTACCTATGTGACAGAGAGGGCAGTATTCAGGCTCAAGGAAAACGGCCCTGTTCTGATGGAGATCGCACCGGGAGTGGATCTGGACAGGGACGTTCTGGAAAGGATGGAATTCAGGCCTGAGATATCGGACAGTCTCAAGACAATGGACGGGGGACTGTTCCTTCCGCGAAAATTGGGCCTCCACTCCAGGGTGGTTGGGATCCACAAAGGAATTCTTGAATAATGTTCTCCTGCTGGGATGTGGCAATTGGGAAACCATTGCCCCATCTTAAGTGACTATTTGCTCATAATGTTTAAAAGCCATGAAGAGGTTGACATTGGAAAAGAAGTTGCAATGACTGAAAAGCCTCGGCTTCCGCGAACCGCGGCAGGAAATCGCCGCAGTTCAGGAGAAGAGGGGTAAAGGCAGGAGACAATCTGAAACATGAGGATCACGGAAGTGGGCAGACGAATTGACATGAGGTGCATCTTAGCCGTAAAGCAAAGTTCTGGTCTCTTTTCCATAACCGCAATGAGTGAGGAACAGATTCCCGCATATGCCTTCAACGACAACGGCAAGACCTTTCTCCAGCTCTTCATTCACAAAGATTCGGCGGAAACGAGGAAACTCTCCGCGATCCTTTCACGACCCGACATGGTTGAAAAGAAATCCTACTACTCCGTAACCGAGAGAGTTAACAACGTCAAGGAGATGAAGATTTTATCGGAACTCCTGGAAATCTCCTCTGTTGTCATGAACAACACCTATCTGATGGGGGATGAACTTTTCCTGGATTTCAGGTACCACCACAGCAGGAAGGATCGGGTCAACTCAGCCCTTTCCTCATTGATCGGCGTGAGCGACAATGTGAGGATTGTCAAACTTGGAAGATCAGAAGGTCTCAGGGAAAGAATGGAAGAAATAGACAGGGAAACCCCACTCACGATGGTCCAGTTTTCCGTTCCTGTTCCGAAGGATTCTCCATCGATAGAACGGATAGTCATGGATTATCCGGACACCGTAGGGGAAATAGAAAGCAGAAGAATGACTGATAAAGGCGTACGCGCACTTCTTCACACAAGTAAACCAATGAAGATCAAAGGTGTGGAGGAGGTATCTGAAAAGGACTGCGTCTACGAGGCCTACCTCTTTGAGAAAGCATTCATGGAGGGGCGTAAGAGGGGAAACGAATCCAGGGTACCTAGGATTGCCTATTTCATAACACTGGAAGACGGCAGGCTATTCGACACGACCTTTGTGCCCACAGCAGAGGCGGAAGAGTATGTATCGATCCTCATGTCGATGGCCAGAGAGTTTGGAGAAGGTGCTCCCATACTGGAGTCTTATACTCCACTTTGTGACGATATCTTGGAATGGCTCTGAGATCGATTATCTCTGGAGGACTGAACGGGTCAAACTGGATTCTGACAAATAGTTATCCATCTACCTATCCCCCTGGGAGTAAAGAATAGACACTTCTCCCAGGGACTTGGATCCGGTTTCCTAAATGATCTCTGGAGGAGTACCCTCCGTAACCAGTTGACTGTTGTGCATGAACCTCACGCGATCGCATCGAACCTTTCCGTCCATGTTGTGGGCTGTGACCAGAACGGCGGAACCATACCCGTTGATCTCCCGGGGATATTCCCATAGAGCTGCACTGAGCGTTGAGTTCAGGGGCCTGACTGGCTGTTCCTGCAACACAATCCCGGAGAGGCAGGCCTGAGCTATGCGATGCGGGTGAAGTGCGAAGATTCATTATGATCCAGGAAATGCAATTGTATACCCACGGGCAGTGGGAAATTTAAGCCCGGTAAGCATTTAAACGAAGTAGGAGATTGTGTAAGGACTCTGAAACCAATGAAGAGGGCAACGGTTGATGAAGCAGGAGTGACCAAGCGAATGGTATTTGATAAACCGGTATCGGATCTTGCGCTGTTGACCGCTGCAGGAAGGGCAAAGGAAAGTGAAAGAAGCGATCGGATCGTAAATGACCCTCTTGCAAGAAAACTGGCCACGGAACTAGGAATGGGCCTGTTGAAACAGTTTCCGCAGATTTTTGCAGACATCGAAGCCATTACAACCAAAGTTTTCGATGACTGGATTTCACAATTCGTTGCTGAGGGTGGAACCCAGGTAGTGGTCATTGGTGCAGGCGTTGACGCGAGACCATACAGGTTAGAGATTCTGAGAGGGGGGAAAGTGCAATGGTGGGAGGTGGATTACGAGAGCATCATTTCCTACAAGGAGAAAGTTCTTGAAGGGGACATGCCACTTTGCAGCCTGGCGCGCGTTGCGGTAGATATTCGCACCAAGGAACTTCCCCTGATTCTTGAAAGAGAAGGCCTCGATCTGAAAAAGAGGATACTGTGGCTTGCCGAGGGTGTTTTCCAGTATTTCAGTGAAGGGGAGGTCAGGAATGTACTGAGAACTATTCGCAAAATATCTGTAGATGGCAGCTGTGTTCTGTTCAGCGCATTGAGCAATTCTACCAAGTCCCACACGGAACAATATCAAGGCACAATGGTTTTCCTCAAGGATATGGGTGCCCCACTCACCTTCAAGCTGGATTCCCCGCAGGAGTTCCTTGAGACCGAGGGTCTAGTGAACAACGATGTAATTTTCACGGGACACACTTCCGCACATTACGGCAGGCTGCCCTGGCCTCCTGCCTCGGAGCCGCCGGAGGGTTATCCTACTCACTGGTACATTAAATGCTACCTTGGAAAACAGCAACTCCATGACACGCAAACTGCAATGAGGAATCGGAAACCTTCCCAGACATGAGTTCTTGAATTGTAGTGGTTGACCTAACCGATTGGACTATTCAGTTAACAAATACCCCTACCCATCTTCTGCAGAATGGTTTGCTGCATGAGAGTTCAATGAAGCTCGATTTAACGGCATCGATCAGCATGTCCTGATCCTTCACGAAGGTGTGTGATGTGGCAAAAGAGTTCATAGGGTCATGTCCAACACTATGGTCGGCCTCTGTGAGCTAATCCTGCAACTTTTCACTTTTCTTTGGGAAAAGATGATGCTGGAATATCGGTAACATTTTTAGCGTATTCATCCTAATGTCTTGTGAATAAGTATCTCTTGGAGTATGATCCCCAGTCTGACGCTGCGTACATAAGAACGGCGCGTAAGAAAATTTCAAGAACTATTGAGATTGACAGCACCACCTTTGTAGACCTGGACAAAGACAATCACATCGTTGGAATGGAGATACTGAACTTTTCAAGAACAAAAGTTGACATTACCCAGCTAATAACAAAGCAACTGGGAAACCTGGCTAATGTGGCTGAATGATTTTTGGCTACTCTATCCATTCCGCCAAGAGAATCAAAGAACGGGACATTTCGAAGAAAGAAATTGAAGATGCAGTCTCGAACCCTGACAGACTGATCCACGTTGACGACTTGAAGAAAGCGATCAAACAAATTGGTGATAGGGTGGTCATAGTGATCTTCAAAGAGATTAATGGAATCCCATTCATCATCACTGCTTACAAGAGTTCAGATGTCAGTAGATATCTCCGGCAATGAATCTGTCTGCCCGAACCTGTAAGGATACTGCTCACCTTATGCATGAGGGACAGCCCTTATTAGATATTGTATGATGAAACCTGTGATGCTACGAGAAGTTGTGAAACAGCGCTCCAGCCTCGTGATTCTGTCAGCCATACTCCTGTCTGCGGCAGTGGCAGAGGTTTTCTGGCTCGACTTTTCAACCCAGGCAGGGAGTCTGCCATCCTCCAGCTTTCTCTTATTTTCATACTATTTTCCATTTGTCGCAGGGGTTGTTGTTTTCGTGGCCCTGATTCCTCTGATGGTGAGGATCAATGGCAGGAGCTCATACGTTGAACCCTCCCACAGAACCTTCCTCAGGTATTCGTTCGGATTCCTGTGGATACTTGACGGAATTCTTCAGATGCAGCCGGGTATGGCTACCGGTTTCTCCGACGCAATCCTTTCCCCCTTGGTCTCCAGTTCTCCTCCCTTTGTTGCCTTTCTTGTCAGTTCAGGAATAAGTGTGTGGAACACGAATCCCAGTACATTCAATGTTCTCGCATCACTTCTTCAGGTCTACATCGGCGCAGGACTCATATTGTTCAGCGACGGTCTGTTCTTCAAGCTGACCCAGATGATTGCAATTGTGTGGGGAGTGATCCTGTGGATTTTCGGGGAGGCTTTCGGCAGCGTATTTTTCAACCTTGGTACTTGGCTGACTGGTTCTCCCGGATCCGCACTTATCTATACTGCAGTATCGATTCTGCTGCTGATCAGGACTCCGAAAATCAGCGATTCGCGCCTGATGGCCTATTCCATGGCTATTTTCTGGGCATTCGCAGCCATTGCACAGCTGAACCCAGCAAATGGATTCTGGCAGCAGGGAGCCATTGGGGCGATCCCTCTTGCAATGTCACAAAACACACAACCCGCCCTTCTTTCATCGGCTCTTTACTCATTTTCTGTCATGATGTCAGGCAACCCTTTCCTGTGGAATTCTGTACTTATAGCAGTCATGCTGGCTGCTGCAGTTCTGTGGTATCTCAAGCCAACCGTTGCATGGATTTATGCGACTTTTCTTTCGGCGACGACATGGGTACTGTTTCAGGGGATGGGAATATTCGGTGGATTTGGTACTGATCCAAACTCAGGACTTCCGCTGCTGCTGGTCTCAGTATCCTACGCGGCGTTCACAAGGACCTTCGGTGCGAAGAATATGGAAACAAACACGCCCATCATTGGAGAGAACCGGTTGGCATCGCAATAAAGCCCAATTTAATCGCCTGAGTGTGAATGAGATAGGTTGGAATACCCTGCTCCGTGAGTCAGTTACCTTCAAGTGTTCAATAATGACTTCATTCTAACACACATTTTAAATACGATCCTGAGGTGAGTAATGCATATACAGTAAAGTGAGAAATCCCCTCGGGAAACAGGACCGGAGTCTTCCTGCCACAAATCGCAGTTGGGAATACCTGAGCGGGCTGACGCGCTGTATTGAAAAAGATAGCGGTGGTGATATGCTTGCTGATAAGGGACATTGAAAAGAAGCTGGACATGCGCGGAATCGTTAGTGTGGAACAGGAAGGTCCACTGTTTGAAGCCCTTAAAGACTCTGAAATAAGCGTTCCCGCCTTCATATTTGAACAGGATGAAAAGAGATACCTGCAGGCCTATTTTCCGGATGGCAACAGCAAATACAAGAAGCTTCTTTCTGACCTGTCCTATCAGGAGAGACATGGCTTCCTGGCAGTTCAACAGAGGATCAATAACGTAAGGCAGATGGACCTCGCCACTGAGATATTCGAAACTCCATCAATGGTGATGAATAACGTTTACATTCTCAACGGCAGGGTATACTTTGACTTCAGGTTTCACAGAAATTATGTGGAGAAAGTTTCTGACACACTTTCAAGCTTCATGGAAAACTATGAAAGTACTAGGCTCTGGTACATGGGACCTACGAGAGGAGTCTCTGAAACCATAGAGAAAGTTAACGAAATCATGCCTCTTTCTGTGATCAGGTACAGGGTGCCATCGGACCCCCTGTCCGATGTAAACTACTCTATGATCGTAAGGTACGGTCTTATCGGAGAAATCGAGAACAAGAAAGTGGTCAATGGTGGATTTCAGACCCTGATATACTCTACCCGCGGACTGTCTATAGATGAATCAAAGGGACTATCCAAAATTTCAGAAGAAGACCAGGTGTACGGCACAGTCCTGTTCAACAGATTCCTTCTGGAGATAAGGAAAAAGGCAAACAGTCTCTTCATTCCGAGGGTAGCCTACTTTGTCAGGGCACTGGGAAACAAGATTGAAGTGACCACTTTCCTGCCGTCTTCTGCAGCCGAGGAGTACGTCAGGATGCTTTTCGCAATGGCAAGGGATACTGAAACGAAGGGAGTTTCAGTCACGTCGTACTACCAGTATGACAGCAGCCTGTGGAATACGCTGTGAGGCACAGCCCCAATTTCATCATAAACAGGACGGGCAGATGGGCCGCGAATCGCTGGGAAATAGAGCTTCCCCGGAGGAAGAGCTTCATATGAGGTGGAGTCGATCAGAATTTGACCTCGTAGTGCAATACGCTGGTAGAGCCGAATAGGTTGGACGTGAACTTCTTGCCGTCATGATTCCCGGAAAAAGAATATATGAAGCTCTCCATAATAGTCCGTCAAATAATGAGAAACCCATGGAAGTTGCCAGATTCGAAACGAATTGCTGTGTTTATGGTTCTTGCGCTAATTATAACAGTTCCAGCGGGCGTATTCCTCCTCCCTTCTCACGGGATCCTGCCAGCTGGCCATTCAGGGAACAATAACGTTGTCGGCACACAACCCCCATCCGGGCATTATTCATATGTAAATAGCGCTCTTTCGAATCTTAAAGCCACATCAAACGGAAATGCTGCAGGTGCAAGATACATCTACAATTTCCTGCAGGTTTCCGGAACAAGTTATGATAGCCAGAATGGGTTGATTTATGCATCTGACGGATTTGCCGCTTCCATTACAGTTTATAACCCGAACACACGAAGCGTGGTTGGTTTCATAGGGGGGTCATCCTATTTTGGGCCCAGCGTTTATGATCCCGCAAATAACTTTCTGTACGTCATAGGAGGAAGCAACGATGTGCTGGTAATCAACTGCAGCAGCGAGCGGATCGTGGACACTATCGGAGGAATCGGGGTAGCGTATAACAATTTCATTCTGTCCCCTTCATGCACGATGACGTTTAATGCGATTAATCACGATATATATGTTACGGTTTCGAGAATCACCTCCGGCAGCTTTTACGTTATCAACACTACCTCAAATTCAGTTTCAAAAGTTGCAGGAAGTTTCACAGGGATTGAGGGTTCCGCATACGATCCGCAAAACAATCTTGTTTATCTTGCGGAGTTTAACGATTCATTGGCGATAGTGAATGCAACCTCCCTTGGGATCGTTGGATATTTGAGCTCAGGTTTCAATACAAATACCACTCTTATGACTTCCATTGCATATGATCCGGCGATGAACTTGCTCTTCGTTGAGTCTTATGCCGGGTTCTTTAATGCTTACACCTATTCATTGACAGGCTGGGACAACCTTAGCGCGTTCTCCCCGGTAAATAACACACTTCTAGGAACGCACACTCTAGGAAAAGACAGTTTGATGGGCACTTTCACTGCCGCTGGTAGCATTGCATACGACCAATCTTCCGGACTCCTCCTTCTTGGTGGAAGCCAGTACCTCTGGAGGGTGAACCCGAGAGACTGGAATGTGACTCTTATATCCGGAAACCTGACTTATCCAGGCTTATTCTCCATAGATTATGGCTCTGGTTATGTATACGGTACGGACGGAAACGGGATATTTCAGATGAACAGCGCCAGCGGGAAAGTTTCTGTGGTAACCAATCCCCTGAACTCTCCGAATTCTATTACTTATGATCCCCAGGACAACGAACTGTTTGTGGCTAACCTTGCCTCGGATTACATCACCACGGTGAACGCAACCACGAATATGCTTGGTTCAAGGGTCTTCGGGTTTCACGATCCCATATCAATCCAGTATGACCCGTATAATGGCTACATTCTTGTAACTAATTCCAAACCTGCTGTAAACTTCAGTTCTGCCGAATATGCATCTGGGACGAATCTTGAGGGAACTAACGTCTCAGTATATGACCCTTCGAGCGGGAAAATTTTGGGGGAGATAAACTGCAGTGAAATCTCTGTGGATACGGTGAATGGTAACCTGTTTGCTGCCAACGGCAGCAACCTGTCTATTTTTTCAGGAAAGACGTACCAGACTATCAAGGTAATGAATATGAACGGGCAGATAAACGACATGACCTTTGATCCGAGTCACAATAACATAATAGTATCCGTTGGCTCTAATTTCACCGAAATTATTGATAACAAAGTCATCACAAACGTTGGAAACGCATCACTCAACATAATAAACGCCTCAGACGGGTCGGTTTCCAAGATACTGTACTTTAAAGGGCTCCCGGCAACAGTATGCATGGGCGATAACAACAGGATAGTATATGTCGCGGCTTACGGTCAAGGGTGGCCGACAGTTGTCGCTTATAACTCTACCACACTCACGGAACTCTGGAGTTCCAATGCAACCAATGGCAATCCACTGAATCTCCTTTTTGATCCGCATAATGGATGGCTTTACATGTCAGACGGCATAGACGGAGCAAACGGCGTTACGGTTATAAATGGGACCACGGGGGCTTATGTGGGTATCGTCTTCACCCAGTTATATGGATATGGAATGGCATACGATCCCGTAAACCAGCAGGTCTATATGACTGCGTCCAGCGACGGGGGCGGCTACTTTATCGTTGCCTTCAGCCTCGTTTTGCAGAAACAGAGCACCAATACGCTTGTAATGATCGAAATGGGGCTGATTGTGATTCTAATCGCTGTTGCTCCCCTCATTTTCCTTTATGTGCACAGGCGGATCAGGGCTCGAAAGTGACTTGAGAATGTGTGAAACAGCCTTAAGCACTGACGGCAGGGGAAACATGTTGGGCTAGGGAGATCCATCTTGTCCGGGAGAGCCCAAAAGTTTATGCTGTTATACATGATATAGACCACGGTGGTGCAGGCGGTACATGGAGGTCCTGGATATTGGAACAACACTGTTTTATCGCACAGATACGCTGGCACGCAGACAAGCGGCGGAGGCTAAGCCCATGAATGACGGCAGCGAGTACCTGATCACAGTAGATCTTTCTTCAAACGTTCCTATTTATAGGCAGATAGCGGACTCCATAATAGGGGATATTGCCAGCGGAAAGCTAGTGGAAGGCGATCGGTTGCTCTCATCCAGACGGCTCTCCTCGCTCCTCGGGGTAAACTATCATACGGTCAATAAAGCCTATGAACTCCTTTCCAGAGATGGCTTTATCCAGCAGGACCGCAGAAAGAAGATCTTTGTAAGCAAACTCCCGTCATCACAAAACGAAGAACTCGATCCGGAATGGATCAGGAGACAGAGACTCCTGATCTCGGAAGCTATTTCGAGAGGATTCCCGCGTTCCAGGATCATGCGGGGCATCGAGTCTATATTGGATTCCATACCTGAAGGGAGGGAAAAGCAATGATCCCTGTATCGCTGCTCCTGATGATGTCAATCATACTGGTGTTCATCGCGATCTTTCTTGCCTTAATCCCGTACCTTACTCCTCCCAACATACAGTTCGGAGTCAGGCTCCAGGGAAATCTGGTGAGCGACGATAGGTTCAGGACCCTCAGGAGGAGATATGCTCTCTTTTCGATTTCAATTTCTGTGGCAATTATCATCTCTTTCCTCTTACTTGCTCCCCTGTTTCCCTTCGCCGTTCTGGCGGGCTGGCCCCTGATTGACATTTTCATCCTCTTCCTTCTATACTACACGTTTCACCTAAAGGCGGCGGGGATCAAGGGATCTTCCCCGGACGTTGAACCAAAAAGGGACGGTGCGGTGGTTGCCGTACCGACTGCTCCTGTCAGGGTCAACCGCGCCTGGCTTGCCGTTCCCTGGCTGGAACTTGCCCTGTTTCTCATCGTAGGAGCGCTGTATTACCCCTCCATTCCCGCAAGGTTCCCGGTACACTTCAGTGCTTCTGGCTCTCCGAATTCCTTTGCGACCAAGTCCTTCCTGTCAGTCTTCGCAGAGCTTCTATTTGTAGGGATTCCTGTCGTAACCCTGCTGGAAGCGATGGCTGTGGTTTCGCTCAGGGTGTCGCCATTCCAGAATGCACGGTCACCCAGGAAAACGACAATGCAGATGGTCGCATTCAACAAGACGATGTTCTATCTACTAGTGTTTATCGCTACGGCAGTCCTAATAATCCTCTTCCTCTCTTCGGCGGTAACATGGGAAATGGTGCCCAGATCTGATGTATTCCTCCCGATCGTTCCAGTTCTGGTAATTCTGCCAGTCACTCTGGTTGTTTCAATCAGGATGGGACAAGCCGGATCTAAGCTATACCCCAATGTGACCGAGTCCGGATCCGGGATTACGGAACGTGACGATGACCGCTTCTGGAAAGCAGGAGTGATTTACTATAACAAGGAAGACAGCTCTCTCCTCGTTCCCAAGAGATTCGGCGTCGGATATACGTTCAACTTTGCTCATCCGATAAGTTGGATCGCACTAGCCGCCCCATTTATCGTTCTGGTGATTGTGCTTGCAGTCGTGACTAAACTGATCTGATGTCTCACGAAAATATAATGTCCAGTGAGTCCATCTTTGAAATAAAGCTATTAACGACAGTCAAACAAGATTATGGGAGTACTGGGATTTGAACCCAGATCTACGGGTCTCTTCCGGGATCATAGTTCCAGTCACTCATCATGAATTCAGATGACCCATAGCTAATCATTCCCTGACTGGAGCCCGTTAGGATACCTGACTACCCCACACTCCCCCACTAGAGTCTGTTGGCCTTTCTTGCCCTCTTCAATCTTCTGATTCTTTTCTTGCGCCACTTCCAGCGCATATTGCCTCTCTTCTTCCAGTCTCTTGAACTTCTCTTCAATCGTGCACCTCAGCAATCCAGGCAATCATAAACAGGTACTTTAAGATTCAACCCGGCAAAAGACCAGATAGGTACTGATTATTTATAACTATTTTACCGGACTGGAAAATTGGCGGGAGAACCTTTCTTAATCTCTTCAAATAGCCTTATTCCCGTATCCAGCCCACAGGAGTAACAGCTTCCGTTTTCCGAAAGACTGATCCTTGTCGTTGAGAAGTAACTTCTTTCGATCAGCAGGGAGCCGCAGCCCGGACAGTAGGTGTTTTCAAGGTCCGTGTTGAGCACATTTCCTGCATAACAGTATTTGAGTCCCAGCTCCTTTCCAAGCCTGACATGACTCTCAAGGGTTTGAAGCGGGGTGTCTCCATACTCCATCATCTTGTAATCAGGATGGAATCTCAAAAAACTCATTGCAAAGGAATCCCCCATTATCTCCTTGAGACGGGAAAGCATGATCCTGGCATCTTCAAGGGAATCTCCGACCTCGGGTACCACCAGATCCGTTATCTCGACATGGAATCCCTTTTCCACAGACATTGAAATTGTATCATATATCGGATCTGCGCCGAGGACCGAGATGTATTTCCTGTAAAACTGGTTTGAAGCATTTCCCTTGAAGTCAATGGTCATCAGGTCAAGGAAGTCCTTGCAGTAATCGAGAGCCTCCTCAGTCTCGTAACCATTGGTCACGAATATATTGACAAGTCCTTTCTTCCTGGCAATCACTCCGACATCGTGCGCGAACTCGATAAAAACCGTAGGCTCGTTGTACGTGTACGCTATGGCCTGGCAATTCAGCTGTATTGCAAGGGAGACGATCTCATCAGGGCTCATGGGATCCCCTACTGGTTCCCTGCGCTGGCTCATATCCCAGTTCTGACAGTATCTGCAGGCGTAATTGCAGCCGGAAGTTCCGAAGGAGAGAACCCTGTAGTTGGGGAACTTGTGCAGAACCGGTTTCTTTTCAATGGGATCGACGTGGACTCCGTAGGGTAGTCCGTATGTCAGAAGATCAAGATCGCCCTTAACGTTCTTCCGGATGCCACAGAACCCTCTCTGCCCATCCCTCAGCCTGCATAATCTTCTGCAGGCGATGCAGGTGATCGTGCCATCTCCGTTCGAAACAAACAGACCGGTCATTTCTTCATTATAACCAAATGAATCCAGCGTATAACGATTATTGATCTCTCTGCGGCGATTATCCGTTGAGTCATGCCACGGCGATGAGAGACGGATAACCTACCACGCTTCTATGATCCCCGGAGGCAGTCCCCGAGGTATCATATCCAGTCAGAATCATCCTTCCCCCAACGAGCTTTGTATACTGGATCAGTGCGGCAATGGCCCCATATCCGCAGGCAGAGACATCTTCTGTCACGAGCGTTGAATAAAAACCGTCAAGATCCAGGGCGACTATCCGGTCGATCAGCTTCATGTCTCTCTTCCGGGCAGTCTCCTCCGGTTTATAGTGCGTAAGATCAGAACTTGCAATGAACACAGTCTCCTTGCCCATGCCAGCCGCTATCCTGCCAATCTCCATCGCAACGATCTTCCTCTGGTCTCCCAGTATCAAGGGAAAGAAAGAAAAGTTCCTGTCACAGATAACCTGCAGAAATGGCAGTTGAACCTCGACGGAATGCTCACTCCTGTTTGCGATTTCATCCTCCAGCGTGATTCCGGAAAACCTCGAAGCCAACTCACCGTCTATATCGCAGGAGCCAAGGGGAGTCTTCCAGGCGCCGGAAGAATAAGTTGCAGTATACGGTGGAAAACCTTCGTGGTTCGGGCCAGCTATGACGAATCTTCTCTTTCCGGAATCCCGGACTGCTGAATACGATATCGCGGCAGTCCTGCCGGAATAAACATACCCTGCATGTGGAACCACAGCCCCGATCACACTCCCTTCATGACCAATCCCGGCCGTCTCGGCAAGCATGCCCTTAATCACACCTGAAAGCTCCTTCGGGGAAGAAGGGTAAAAGAATCCGGCGACCGCAGGTTCCCTTTCGACCATGAGTACTCAATATTAAAGTGAGAGCAGGTAATTAGCTTATGGTAAGATGGACTCACTCTCAACCTATACTGATCCCGTTCTCTCCGGAATAGGGGAGAATGACAGGGAGGTGATCCTCCGTATAGCCAATGAGGCCCTGAGAGGACTTCTGCTGAAGGAGGAGTTTCCCCCGCCAAAACACGAAGGGATACTGAACGTGAAGGCAGGGGTATTTGTTACCCTGAAGAGCCGTGGGCAGCTCAGGGGATGCGTCGGGTATCCTGAACCAGTATTTCCCCTGTGGGAAGGAGTGCGGAAGTCCGCTATATCCAGTGCAGTAATGGACCCGAGATTCAACAACGTTCAGAAGGAAGAAATCACGCGACTGACCATCGAAGTCACAATTCTTTCCCCCAAGTGGGAATACGTTCACGAAAGGGATCACCTCGAAATCGGAAAGCATGGTCTCATAGTGGAGAATGACCTGACCTCCGGACTACTGCTTCCACAGGTTGCCGTAGAAGAGGTATTTACAGTGGAGGAGTTCCTGGACGCCACCTGTCTCAAAGCCGGACTCGAAGAAGGCTGCTGGAGAGACGACAATGTCAGGACATTTTATTTTGAGGGATTGTTTTTCCAGGGATAATCTGTCCAGAGATCTCCTCTTAATCGAAACCCGCGATTTTACCGCTTTCGTTGAAGGTCAGACTCCGCAGGGAAAGGATGAACCCTCTAGATCGTTGACAAATATCACAAAAAACCGGTCCAGTACGAGAACATGTTCAGGTGAAGCACATTAATATATGCCCCTCTGATCAGCCTTCGGAAAGATTTAAGATGGTAGTCAGTGGACTTGTAGCACTTGCATTTGCTGTTGCCCTAGCCGGTGGTCTTATAGGCACAGGTATGGCCCAACAGGGAATCGGAGCCGCGGGAATGGGGATAATTGCAGAGAAACCGGAGAAGCTTGGACAGGTACTGTTCCTTTTTGTGATTCCGGAAACACTGTGGATTATCGGCCTAGCGTTTGGTATACTCATCTATCTGGGGCTTCTCTGAAGATTTCAGATGCCGCTGGAAAACATTCTCCTTGAGATTGAGGAGAGGAAAAAGAAGGAACTGGCAGCGCTTGAAGAGGAGCTGTCGAGACAGGTTGAATCGATCGAGAAGGAAACAGCCGACGCCATAAACGCCCTCAGGATCGCATACCAGAAGAGGAAAGAGGAGGAGATGAAGACCCGGGAGAGAAGATCGGCCGACCTGACTTCGCTGGAGGTCAGGAGGGCTGTGAGCCAGAAACGATCCGAAATCCTTGAGGAAGCAATGAAGAAAGTCGATTCTCTGGTAGTTGACGCAATGAAAGGAAGCGGGTACGAAGAGATTCTCCAATCAATGTACCAGGCCGTAGAAAAGAAACTTGGCAAAGACCTGGTAGTGCTCGTTGATTCCAGGGACAAGGTTGCGCAGTCTGTCAAGACTTTTAAGGCGAAGCCGGTGAACAATGGATTCAAGCTGGGAGCAATTTTCCAGACCAGCGACAGTCAAAAGGAGATTGATCTGACTCTTCCGGTGATCTCCAGGTTCCTGCGGGAGAGAATATCCGAGAAACTTTCGGGAAGTATAGAGGGATAACCTTGGACAGGACTTATGCTGGAAGCTTTGGACGCCTCAGGGTTCTCAGGCAGGATTTCCTCAGCGAGGAATTTATCATAGGCCTAATGGACAAGACGACTGACGAGGTTATCCAGAGCCTATCCACTACCACATACCGTGAAGACCTGGATGCACTTTCAGCCTTCAGCAGCGGTACCAAACTCATCGAAATGGCAATCAACAGGCATCTGATAAAAAAAAACCGACAGGCAATGCAGGCTCCGCCGCCTGCTGCAAGAAAGTTTCTTGAGACGTATTTCTCCAAGTGGGATATAGAGAATATCAAGACGATTATTTCCGCAAAGTTTCTGGGTTACGAGCTGAAGGAGACCGAGGACTTCATAATGAGCTTCAGGGACGTACCATCGGGAATTTTCGGAGGGAGAATGAGCAGGGAAGAATTCAGGGCACTGATGAATCTCGGTTCAGTCGAGGCGGTCGTGGAGAATATTTCAAGGATGCCATTCGGACTCAGGGCAATGCAGGCCATGGATCAATACAGGAAGACCAACGACGTATCATTCATATTCACTTCAATGGATAATTTCTATCTTAGTGACGTAATGTCATCACTGAAATTCTACAACGGGGACGAGGGCGCCGTGAGAAGGTACTTCAGGGAGCAGATCGACCTGAAGAACATACTTTTCGTGCTGAAGGCAAGGGAATTTAACCTGAGCGTCGATCTCATAAAGGCACATTTCGTGTCCGGAGGAACGATCCCTGATGACGCACTTGAAGAGATTTCCAGGCAGGAGAACATCGCAGAAGCAACAAAGAAAGCTTCTGAACTCATAATACAGCAACAGGTACGCCAGTTCTCGTCCCTTGTGGATTTCGAGATTGCGGCCAGAAGGGCAATATATCAGAGGAGCATAGATTACATCTCGTATTCTGCCCTCTCACTGAATTCTATATTCGCCTTTATCCTGACCTCAGAGATGGAACGGGAAGCGCTCAGGGCAACGGTACTCGGGATCAGCCTCGGCGTTCCCAGGGAAAGACTGCTGTCCATTGTGGCAAACAACTCAAGGAGCGGATGAAATTGGCAAGTAAGGGAATGGCTGTTGTGGGGGAAACAGAAATTGCAATTGGCTTCAGGTTGGTTGGAGTAGAAGACTCCTTTGATCTCACGGGCGACGCGGCCGCAGCCAAATTAAGGGAACTGATTGCGGAGAAGAAACACTCCCTCATCATAGTTTCAGAATCAATAAGAAATTACCTGGGCAGGGATCTTCTGCAGATTGAACTCCTGACGGATCCACTGGTGGTATTCCTGCCGCTGCCCGGAGGAACGGATGAAGAGTCCGTGAGCAGGCTCGCAAGGAGAGTTCTTGGCGTTGAAATAGGAGTGTAAATCTAATGGGAAAGATAGTTAAGGTATCGGGGCCGGTTGTTGAGGCAGAAGATATTGAGAATGTGCGAATGTACGACGTGGTCAGGGTTGGAGAACTCGGACTTGTTGGAGAGGTGATACGCCTTTCCGGAAAGGTTGCGACAGTCCAGGTTTATGAAGACACAAGCGGCATCCGGCCGGGAGATAAGATAGAGAATACCGGGAGACCGCTTTCGGTGGAACTCGGACCGGGTCTGTTGACCTCAATCTATGATGGTATACAGAGGCCGCTTGACGTTTTGAGGAAGAGCGGAGGAGACTTTATAAGACGTGGATTGACCGCCACTCCTCTGGACGAGAAGAAGAAATGGAAATTCGAACCGCTGGTTTCAAAGGGGACGGAGGTCAGCGAGGGAGACTTTATTGGAACTGTTCCGGAAACAGGAATCATAACCCACAAAGTCATGGTTCCTTTTGGAATATCAGGAAAGATCAAGGAAATCCGTGCCGGCGAATTCACGGTCTCGGAAATCATATGCACGATCGAGACCCCTTCAGGCGACAGGGAGATAACCCTCAAGCAGGAATGGCCCGTGAGGAACCCGAGACGTGTTATCCGGAAACTTGCACCATCCGATCCCCTCATAACAGGGCAGAGGGTCATTGACACGTTCTTCCCTGTTGCAAAGGGCGGTACTGTTGCGGTGCCGGGACCGTTCGGTTCCGGAAAAACCGTGGTTCAGCACCAGCTGTCAAAGTGGGCAGACAGCGATATCGTCGTATATGTCGGATGCGGTGAAAGGGGAAACGAGATGACGGAAATCCTCACGACCTTCCCGGAACTGGAGGACCCGAAAACAAAGAGGCCGCTCATGGAGAGGACAGTCCTCATTGCGAACACGTCCAACATGCCGGTGGCTGCCAGGGAAGCAAGCATATACACCGGAATAACTATAGCTGAGTACTACAGGGATATGGGATATGACATTGCCCTGATGGCAGACAGCACATCGAGATGGGCAGAAGCGTTAAGGGAAATCTCCGGAAGGCTGGAGGAAATGCCCGGGGAAGAGGGATATCCCGCATATCTTGGGAGAAGGCTGTCAGAATTCTACGAGAGATCAGGAAACTCAATAGTTACCTCTTCGGACGAGAGGAGGGGTTCAATAACCATAGTCGGTGCGGTCTCACCGCCCGGAGGAGACATATCGGAACCGGTCTCCCAGAACACCCTGAGGGTTACAAGGGTATTCTGGGCTCTTGACGCATCTCTTGCATCACGAAGGCACTTCCCTTCAATCAACTGGCTCAACAGCTACTCCCTCTACAGGGAAGACCTGTTCCAGTGGTTTAACAAGAACATATCAGAGGAGTGGAGTACCATCTATTCAGGCGCCATGGGAACACTGCAGAAGGAGGCAGAACTCCAGGAAATTGTGCAGCTTGTGGGATATGATGCACTTCCCGAGAAGGAGAAAGTGATCCTGGACATTGCCAGGATGATAAGGGAGGACTTCCTGCAGCAGAGCGCATACGACGAGGTTGACACCTACTGCTCCATAAAGAAACAGATGCTGATGCTCAGGACGATCATGCACCTTGGGAAGGCACAGCAGGAATACATTGAGAAAGGACTCACCATGTCGCAGATACTGGGCGTAAAGGCAAGGGGAAAGATTTCCAGGATGAAGGAGGTTAAGGACGCTGAAATAGAACAGTATACAACCCAGACGGTGAACGAGATTGACGAGGAACTGGAAGAACTGGCAGGTGATAAGAAATGATGGGAATAAGCTACAGGTCGATTTCTGACATAGCCGGACCTCTTCTCTTCGTTGAAGGGGTTGACAACGCTGCATACAACGAGATCGTGGAGATCACCCTGCCATCGGGAGAGACCAGATCAGGGCAGGTGCTGGAAAGCAGGAAGGGAGTGGCGGTCGTTCAGGTATTCGGCTCCACCACCGGAATGGATACGAAGAGAACAAAGGTAAGGTTCTCAGGAAGCACGGCTAGAATCGCAGTCTCTGACGAGATGCTGGGGAGAATATTCAATGGGCTCTCCGAGCCGATCGACGGCGGCAGCCCGATAATCAGCTCAGAGAAGATCGAGATTGTGGGAAATGCCATCAATCCATATTCGAGGGAAGAACCCAGTGAATTCATCGAGACTGGAATATCAACAATAGACGGAATGAACACGCTGGTCAGGGGACAGAAGCTGCCAATATTCTCCGGGTCTGGGCTTCCGCACAACCAGCTTGCAGCCCAGATTGCAAGACAGGCAAAGGTTCTCGGAAAAGACGAGAGTTTCGCCGTTATTTTTGGCGCGATGGGTATCACAAGCGAAGAGGCAAACTTCTTCATCGGGGAGTTCAAGAAGACCGGTGCGATATCTAGATCGGTACTGTTTCTCAACCTCTCGTCGGATCCGTCAATGGAAAGGATTGTCCTTCCGAGAGTGGCCCTGACTACTGCCGAGTATCTGGCCTACGAGCGGAATATGCACATACTGGTCATTCTCTCCGACATGACAAACTACTGCGAAGCACTCAGGGAGGTCTCATCCGCAAGGGAGGAAGTTCCTGGGAGAAGGGGATTCCCGGGATACATGTACACAGACCTCAGCATGATTTATGAAAGGGCAGGAAAGATAAGGGGGAGGAACGGGTCAATCACGCAGATCCCGATACTCACCATGCCGGGCGATGACATTACCAATCCAATCCCGGACCTTACGGGTTACATAACGGAAGGGCAGATCGTCATGAGCAGGGACCTGCAGAGATCGGGCGTATATCCTCCGGTCAACGTTCTTCCATCGCTTTCCAGGCTTATGAACCAGGGGATCGGAAAGGGAAGGACCAGGGAGGATCACCGTGGAGTGGCAGACCAGCTCTACTCGGCATATGCAAACGGAAAGGATCTCAGGTCGCTCAGTGCAATAGTCGGGGAAGAGGCCCTGAGCAAGAGCGACCGTACGTACCTCAAGTTCGCGGACGCATTTGAGAGCCAGTACGTCAGGCAGGGAACTGGCGAGGACAGGAGTATCGAGAGAACCCTTGACCTTGGCTGGGAACTGCTTTCAGTACTTCCCGAAGGCGAAATGAAGAGGGTTAAACGCGATCACATTGAGAAGTTCGGCAAGTGGAAGAAGGAGTAACCATGGCAGTATCTCAGGAGATCAGGCCTACAAGAATCGAGCTCATAAACACCAACAAGCGAATCCGGCTTGCCAAGAGAGGACTTGATCTCCTGAAGATGAAGAGGTCTTCGCTGGTAATGGAGTTCTTCAAGATCAGCCGCACTGTAAAGGGGCTGAGGGAAGGACTCAGGGAGAAGATCGGGGAGGCACTGGAAAGCCTCAGGGTTGCACAGCTCATGAGCGGGAACATGACTCTTGAACGGGTCGCCCTGATGTTCGCCAATACCTACGCCTCCGTGAAGACCCGGAATGTGATGGGAGTAAGGATACCCGAACTGGAACTTGACCTTGGAGAGTCGGTGATATCCGAACTTTATCGTGCTTCGTCGGTACCGGTTCCGGTCAACGAAGCGATATCACAGTTCGAGGAGGTCCTCCAGCTGCTGCTTGAGGTTGCAGAGAAGGAAAACTCCATGCGCAGGCTCCTGCATGAAATTGAGAGGACAAAGAGGAGATCAAACGCGATCGAGAACATCATGATCCCGAGGCTGAAGGAGAACGCTAAGTACATCAGGATGCATCTTGATGAAATGGAAAGGGAAACGTTCACCACCCTGAAAACAATAAAGAAGAAGATGGAATCTGGAGGGAAGGCCCCGGGGCTGTAGATCATGAATCCTATGTACTATATCAGGAAGGATTACGCCAGGAAACCCGTAGTTTACGATTTTAAGGGGAACAGGGCCCTCAGGAAATTTGCAAGGATTAAACTCATAATCGGCCTGATCAACGCAACGGTAAGCGTGATCGTCCTGCTGGCCGCTTTCGGAGGGGTGCTTTAAATGTCAGGAGACGTGGAGATACTTAAGAAGATCAAGGAAAAGGAGGATGAAACCTCAAAGGCGATTGCGAAAAAGAGGGAAGAACTGGAAGAGGTGTTGAGGAAGAAGATCCAGGAGAAGAACGAGATGATCAGCCGGGAAGAAGCGAAGCTGAAAAAGGATCTTGAAGAATCCCTGGACATACAGTCGGGAAAACTCAGGGAAAAGAGTGAAGCAGCAATCGCGGAGGCGAGGAAAAAATCCCAGTCCCTGAAACTCAAGGTTTCCGACAGCGATCTCAGGAAAATGGTGGATGAAGGCATAAGGAATATTCTGGAGAAAGACTAGGAATGCTCAGACCGGAAAAAATGGCGCGAATCCGCATCATCGGTTCAAACGGAAAGCGGCACGACGTGGTATCGATACTCCACGATCTAGGGATAATGCAGCTTGAGAACATCTCTGATGATGTGAGATCGGTTCTCTCGCCATCCAGGAATCCTGAGGATTTCTACAGGACCTCCCAGTACCTGCAGAAAGCAAGAGGATATGAACAGCAGTTGATCCCATGTCCTGTCTCGGAGCGGAAATATTTCTCCAGCGTGGAAGAAGTATTCGCCGAGTTCGAGTCCCTTGGCATCGAGCAGAAACTGGAGACGCTCAAAAGGGAAGAAGAGGAACTTCTCCAGGACAGGAAGGATGCGGAAAGAAAGTTATGGATTTCCAGGCTTCTTGAACCGATCGATGCGGATCTTTCCATCTATACCTCCCTGCAGATCAGGAGTTTCATCGCCGTCGGACGTCCGGAAGATTCATTCTCGGGACAGGTACGGACTTCGCTTGGGGGAACATGCGTTGATCTGGATGACACTCACAGGCTCGTTTCAATACCGAAAGAGGAGTCTGAAAATCTGGCAAGACTAGCGGAAAGCCACGAACTCATTCTTGAAGTCATTCCGGAGATCAGCGGAATGCCGGAACCTTACGCCAGGACTCTTGAAAAGAGGCTCAGTGAGATCAACACCTACCTGAATGACATCCAGTCCCAGCTGGAGTCACTGTCAAGGAAGTATTATGCCAGAGTTGTCCAGATCAGGGAACAGCTTGAGATAGAGGCAAAGAAGTTCGAGGCGGTAGAGAAATTTGGAAGCACCCAGGACTCATTTGCTATGGAAGGCTGGATCCCGCTTCGTCTTCTGGACTCAGTGAAGAAGGCCGTTGAAAAAGCCTCTGACGGCAGATCAATAGTAAGCGTTGTGGAGACAAAGGAGAACCCGCCAACAATGCTTTTCAACCCAAGGAAGGTAAGGCTGTTCGAGTTCTTCATCCGGTTTTATTCGCTGCCGCAGGAATCGGAGTTTGATCCGACAATGATCTTCGCTTTCGTCTTTCCCATATTCTTCGGGCTGATGGTCGGAGACTACGGGTATGGACTGGTAATATTCTTCACCTCTGTCTGGATATTGAGGAAGCTGAAGCCGGGAGCAAGGAACCACGTTCCGAAAAGGATAAAGAAATTCATAACCACAATAATGAGCAGGAGTTCCCTGGAAATCCTTGCAAGAGCCCTGATCCCGTCATCGCTGTCCGCCATAGTATTCGGACTCATATTCAACAACTTCTTCGGTTTCCAGTTCCTCCCTTATACCATAGTCAACGTGCAGGCATCGCTTCCAAAACTTCTCCTCCTCTCGGGGTACATCGGTCTCTTCATGGTCTCCTTTGGCCTCGTGCTCGGAGTGATCAACGAAGCCTCCCATGGTCATATCAAGGGGGCAATAGGCAAGGTCGGCTGGCTCCTGCTGGCTATTGGGGCAGCGGTATTTGGCCTGAACCTTATCCACCACACGACAGCATCCCCGACACAGGACATTGCCATAGGAATGATCATCGCCGGCCTGGTATCGATCCTTGTAACCGAGGGTGGAAACGGAGCAGTAGAGATACCTTCCATCATAAGTCACATCCTCTCTTATACGAGGATAGTGGGAATACTCATGGCTTCGGTGATCCTGGCCTACATGGTAGATCTTTCATTCACGTCTGGAGGTCCTCACACCGTTACAGGACTAATCGTGGGGATCATAATCCTCTTCATAGGACAGACATTCAACCTTGTGATTGCAGTATTTGAACCGGGCATACAGGGGGCAAGGCTTCTTTATGTCGAATTCTTCTCCAAGTTCTACAAGGGGAACGGCAGGCCGTTCAAACCGTTCATGACAAGGAGAAAATTCACCGTGAGGCAGCACGACGCAGAGTCCTTCAACAGAGAGTAATCCTATCTGCATGTCTGGTACCAAACATGTACGTATCCTGTGATTTCAGCGTATAATCCCGGTACATGTCATGGGGCCAGTTGCGGTCCTTCTTTCTCGCACGAAGCATCTGCAGACTGTTGAATTACTGATGGCATCGATAATGCAGGACCCCCGTCACATCGAACCCCATAGGTTCACGAAGTTCAGGGCAAAGAGGTTTCCGGCAACGGTGCAAAGGTGTCAGATAACGCGTGGGGATTGTGTGACTTGTCCTACGAGGAATCACCCGTATACAGCAGACACTGCCGATCCATCATCCACTTTTCTCGTGTCCTGATTTCGCGATCCTGTACAAAATTAGAAATTCAAGCAGGAAGAACTTTTATTAGGAAGAAATAGCTCCGCCGGAACGATGAATAGCCACTTCCCGAAGATTTTATACTCCACAGAGAGAGTCCCGTAAGATGATCATCGTTTTGATAACCGTAGCGGTTGCTGCTCTCATGGTGATTCCTGTCATGCAGTATGCGAACGGCAATCATGCCAGGCCAGCCACAGTCTACTCGTATGGAAACGACATCGTGAGCTTTTCAGGCCAGAATTCCGCCATAGGGCTTGGCCCACATGTCTATCCGATCTCCTGGTCTGTCTTCCGTGTCAATTCGTTACAATACTACCCGGCTGCAAACGGAAATTCATACAATCCCCTGAAATCGGAGAAGTTCACCCATTACCGGTATTCCAGGATCGAAAATGCAGTCCAGAACTCCGCTATCATGGTGAGGTGGAACTCAAATGTACGGGTTGCGGAGATATTCTCCTTCCTCGGCAACGGCATAGATGCAAGCATAGCCATAGAGAACCTGAACACGTCAGGACAGTTCATCGGAACGTTCTCAATGGGAATGAAGCACCATGACTTTGCGACCGTATCGGGATTCTCACCATACGGAGCACACTCCTCAAGGGGAAAATCCACCTCATTCATCATCCCGTCTCATGATTATACTGTATACGCAGGCAACGTTTCGGTATCATGGCAGAACGAGGCATCGATCTTCTATGCAGGAATGCTTACGGAAACACCTGGTTCCGGAAGCATTGCACTCCCCTTTGGCCCTTTCACCCTGAACACCAATGAAACGTACAGCATCGATCCGATCATCATGCCATCCATGATCATCAGGGATCCAAATCCCGGACCCGTCCCGATCCCTCCGCCTTCACCGAAGGCAGCAACATTCTCCGAATCCGGTCTCCCGTCCGGAACCACATGGTCCGTTACCCTTGCAGGACAGACACAGACATCCACGTCGAACAGCATTACGTTCGATAAACTTCCCGGAAGCTATTCATACACCATAGGATCCGAGCAGTATTACCGGGTATCTCCGTCCGGCGGATCCGTATCGGTGACAGAGTGGTCCGGTTCATCGGTGGCGATCACCTTCACCCCATACGGATCACCGCAGCTTTCAGGGCTCTCAATTGTAAACTCCTCCGGCATGGCATACGGAAGCGCAGTACCAGGAGACTCAACACTGACATTCTCCGTGAATTACCGGAATGCTACGGGAAATGCACCAGGACCCGGTTACCTTGGGTGGTTCTTCCGTTCCGGGGTATGGATCTATGCTGATACGTCCAACGGTGGCGTTGTTCCCCTGAAAGCCTTCTTCCCGACGGGAGATGGTACGATCAGTTTCGACTGGACTGCACAGCCGGGATACTATACAGGATTCAGCGTATCGATGACAAACGAGAAATCATCGACACAGGTTTCGCTGAACAACAAAGCGATGATCTACACCATGTTTCCTGAAATAAACGGGACAACTGGCTTATACATCAACTTTCTTGACGCTGAAAATGGGGGGGCGGCATACGATTCCTACGGCAGTCTCGTTTTCATCGGGTCGCAGGCCGTCACTTTCAACTCTGAAACTGCTAAATCTACGACAATTGCTAGCCTTAGCTGGGGGATGTGGAACAAGACTCGAACTCTAGCAACGTGGAACTTCACCCAGTCATTCTCATGGATCGGAGACTCGGCCGGACAACAACCGTCGTCTAGTGATGCAGTGCTCATAACGCCGAAGGATTACCTCTTTCAGTCGTATAACGGGCAATCGAACGTGACTGCCACGGAGAAAGCAATCTGGAACGGCATTGCTCTGGGTTTGGCAATAGCTTCGTTCGTCACAATCGAGTGTCCTCCTGTATCCGCAGGTCTCGGAATTGCATCTGCCATTATGGCATTTGTGGGACCATACATCTTTTCTCCCCTTTCAAGTCCTACGAAAACTTTCTCAAACACGGATGCCCGTTTCAATAATTACTCCTATTCGCGGACTGGCTCTTTTAGTCGGTTCAACACACGTGGTGGAAGCACATATGATTGGTCATTTCTTAGTTCTGCTAGCGGAAATGAACTCTACTTGGGCAAGCTCTTTCTGGAGTTCGGGTACATGCTTCCCATGAGTTCTAACGTTCTAAACTACTTCATTGATTCCGTAACACTCACGGAGTACCAGGTAGCACACCAGAACGATACCTCATATTCGTATATAAACTACTTTGGGAGTCCTCCGAATAATCCTCCGAACTCCTATGCTATTTCTATTTCAGAACCGTTGTACCAACTGCAGGAGGCTTAATAACAAATGAAGAAAACACTCATGATCCTGATCGCAGTTCTCGTAGTCTTGGCGTTTCTAATACCAACAATGTACGAATGGGAAACAGAACCCCCAAGCTGGCACAAATTCGGAGGACTTTCCCCGTCCAAATCACTCCACATTGTTCGAGGCTCGTACAACTTCTCCGATCTTGGAAACCGGATCGAAATGGGCTACTCTTTGTTTCCTGGGGGTAACAACGTGGTGATAAATTATACAGGTTATTCCTCTCCGATTGCATTCTCCATGACCAGCCTTTGGCTTCAGAATTACAGCCTTTCTTTCCCATACACCTCCATCAACATTCAGATTGGCAGTCTCGTGATAAGTTCCAATCACACGTTGCTGAAGAATATACCGAACTTCAATGACAACAACATTGTTCCGTATTTTGGCAAAATCATGGTGAGATATGAAGAGAAAATGGTAACAATTCTGCTGGATTTCCAAGTCCTGTCAAACGAATCAACCGTCGCAGAAGCCGCTTACAACGGAACGTATCAGTTCAACATGACACTGACATTCACACCAGTATTTGAGATAGGCCACTACTATCTATACGGGCATACACAGACAATAAACTACTCGTGGGTTGAAACGATAATCGTGTGATGAAGACCGGGATTCTGTGCTCTTTAGGGAGGATAACTAAAGACGAATCGAAGATTGATCCCAACAGCTTTAGTGGCCGCAGTGATCCTCTGGAACGTCATTCAATGTGCACACACCAAGCGAGAAGGATATGAGAAGAAATCGGAAATAGGGAGAATAGTGATAGATCACCTCATGCGGAAGGCAGGTCTCATGCAATGTTTGACCGTCAAGAGGGCAGGTATATATCTTTCCCGACTCTGTTTTCATTCTCCTCACATTATCGGGATAGCTACTTTCTACCGTCCGGGAGCATTTTACAGACTTCCACATTAATCTTGGGAGACCAAGACATTGCCGATGGCAATGGAATCATAGTGCGTTTTCCTGATCTTTATCGCAAGTGTAACAAGGAGTGCACCGGCAAGTGAAAATGCGAAAATTATGTTTGAGAGTATCAGGCTATACTGATTTCCCGCAAGGGAATAATAGAAGGACAGCACGAGAAACGCAGAGGATATGAACACCATTATCGTGGTGAAGATGCTGAAACGCTGCCTGATCCTGAAAAGGGCGACGTTCATGATAATGTGGACGCTTATGTATGAAAGACTTACGGCCCCTGCTATGGCAGCAAACATGAAGAAAAAGCCCGCGCTGAAGTAGGATGCGATCGCTGAGAGAACAGTTAGGGCAAACACAATTCCAAGGAGAAAGAAGGGCCTGAAACTTAATCTCACGCGGTCTCCAAAGAGATTCTCAGAGACCATTCTCCTGACGCTGTTGGAAAGGGCATTGAGGTATGAGACACAGAGGTTGAAAGCACTCACTATCCCGAATACCGCGAAAAGAAGAAAAGCCGCTACGCCCAGTCTTGAACCTATCAGGAACGGCAGGATCAGGGGGTTGCCCATATAACTCTGCAGTCCAGGATTACCGAGGAAGAGAACCAGTGACAGGGAGGAAAGGACCATTATCAGCCCGGAAACAGTGTAGGAAGTGAGGAGCGATCTGGGCACCGTGAAACTCGGTTTCTCAACGTTTTCAGATATAAAAATCGAGGAACCGCTTCCAGAAAATGCCAGTATACCGAATATGACGCCGGTCCAAATGGCATCGAAAGTCCCCCCTCCGAACGTGAGTGCCGGTGGTGTGCCCGACCATGCAAGGAAGAACATCACACTCAGCAGAAGCACGGCCCCCATTTCCATGAAACCCGCGACAACTGTATATTTTAACGTGAGCTTCAACCCCCTGGAAACGAACAGAACAACCGTCGCTGAGAACACCAGCGAGAACAGCACTTGAGCAATCCCCGGTACCGTGAAATACAAACCAAGAATGGATGACAGAAAGACGGAGAAGAAAAGCGAAATATTTGGAACCACCAGGATTCCATAGGCTATGTACAGTAATCCCGTGAATATCCCGGCGAATTTTCCGAGCGTCTTCCCCGCATAAGAATAATACCCTCCATTTGAGACAAAGGTTCTTGAGAGCTTGTGGACGGTATTGATTGTTGAATAGCCCAGGAGAAAGGATATGGCCATTACCACCGGGAGGAAAGCTCCTGAATAGATTGCAATGACGGAGAAGAGAGCGGCAACGTCCACCATGGGACCAATCGAAGTGAATGATTGCATTACCGAGGAAACAAAACCTGAATCGCGATTTTTGGGCACTGCGTCCCGTCATAATGAAGGGCAGATTAAACTTCCATTAATCTGGCAATGAACGCGGATTTCCAGGGAACCTCCGCCCGACCACAAACTGGTGTTGAGGTTAACTTTAAGCAGGAATTTCACTCATCGGCCATGAAAATCAGAGACTATCCGCAACCGCTGTCGAAATAACTATTTCCGGAGACCTGCTTTACCATGTCATGAGCGGTGTTCCAGTAATCTTTGTCTTAGCAATTGCATTGCTCTGCCTCTTCGTGGGAGGATGGCTCGGCCGCCTTCTCACCAGATATCCCTGGGGGCAGAAGCCATTCACAGGTAAGGAGAACATGATAGGTAAGGTTGCGCGGGTGGTGGAAGTCCACGACAATTCACTCGCGGTGAGGTACAACAACCTGACTTGGTCTGCAGAATTCGCGGGAGAGGGGACAATAGAAGTGGGAGAGAGCGTCACGATCTCCGGGGTTTCAGGCAACAGGTTGACGGTTCAGAAGCCTTAGCAATCCCATGATCTTATCTTTTTATGTAACAGTGACATAACGTCGCCATGCAGGGTAAAGTCGTCATTTTTGGCGGCACGGGAGCAATTGGCAGCGCAGTTGGACGCGCAATGAAAGCCGGCGGTTGGGAGGTTGTTGTGGTATCCAGGAATCCCGAAAAGGTATCGATCCCTTTCGCAGACAAGGTAATTGCGCTCACGAAAACAAGGGAGATCATCAACGAGATTTCTGAATCAAGGGCGGTTCTCAACTTCACCGGGGCTCCTATCAACAGTACAGGAAAATTGGCAGTCATCGAGGATAGCAGGATAAAATTCACAGCAAATGTGGTGAGCATGATCAGGCAGGCCTCACCGAAGCCCGCCGTGTTCATCAACGGTTCTGCAATAGGATATTATGGTGCTGAGGAGAGTAATGACGTGAAGTTCACGGAAGAAAGTTCTGCAGGAAAGGACTACTGGGGGGACCTGGTCAGCAAGTGGGAAGAGGAAGCCGTGAAGGCAGAACAACTGGGCGTAAGGGTAGTAAACATGAGGACTTCTCTATTCCTGGACAGCGATTCTGGAACCCTTAAGGAGATCATCCCGCTGTTCAGGAAACACATGGGCGGGTACATAAAACCGGGAAGGCAATGGGTCTCGTGGATACACAGGGATGACGAGGTAGCGCTCATACTGGAATGCATTCGCAACGAGCAAATCAGGGGGCCAATAAACGCCTCCTCACCGAATCCCGTGAGGATGAAGGAATTCACCAGGGCCATAGGGAAAAGAATGGGGAGATCTGCCAGCCTTCCGATACCGGCGCTTGCAGTGAAAATGAAGTTTGGAAAGGCTGCACCGCTGCTGATAAACGGCGCCGCTGCAATGCCTGAGAAGGCAGAGTCCATGGGATTCAAGTTCCGGTATCCCATGATAGACATGGCACTTTCTTCCCTTATCAGCAACAGGAAGGATTAACGCCGTTTGCGAAATATGAATATGTACTCATGCTTGAACACGTAAAACCCGCCGGCCAGGGCCCTGTATCTCCATAACATCTCCTGGCCCCTTTTTCCTTTTGTCCGGTTGAAGTTCTTCACCACTATGCTCTTCAGGATCAGTCCCGTTTTCAGGATCTCCTGCATGACCATGAACCCCAATGGAATCCACTGGGCAGAATCGTATTTGTCCCCGATCACCATTGTCAGATATCCTCCGCGCTTGAGCGTCCTTTCCGAGGCAGAGACAATGGAGAACAGAGACTGCAGGAAATCATCCACTGACGGGGACCGGGAAAGATCGGCCGGATTCTCAGTGAATTTTATGATGTCATGATAAGGAGGGTGAAGGATCACCAGATCGGCGTGGTTGAAGCCGTTCACCTCAAGCAGTTTGCAGAAATCAGTCTGGGAAGAATCTGCACATTCAAGGAAATACCTGGAATCTGACAGAATTGATGAAGCCTTCCTGCGCGCAAGGTCGACCAGATCAGGGTTCAGATCCACTCCAATGTAATTCCGGTTCATCTTTATGGCCTCAAGCAGGGTTGTGCCACCGCCCATGAAAGGTTCAAGGACGAGGTCTCCCGGAGAGGTGTATCTGAGCATGAGCTGTCTTGGTATCTGCGGAACGAAATTTCCCCAGTATCCCGCGTCGTGACCCTCGGATCTGTCCCTGGACTCCAGGTTCCAGAGGCTGTCCGTTATTATCTCGTCGTAATCCTGCCATCTCTTCATATCCACAGGGCCTGAAGGGACGGAAGTCACATATTTTTCAAGCCTCCTGATGTAGTAAGCGGCTCTCTCCATGGTCAAGGCTCCTGATATCTGCTTCAGGTGCCTTTCCAGGACAACCTTTTTCACACGGAAGGTACCGTCAGGAACATGGTCCTTCCCGTTGGCCGTCATGAATATCTCGAGACATGACCTCACAGTCTCCTTTAGGGTAGGCACAGAATCCGCCTGCCCGATAACAGCCAGAAACCTCAGGAAATCACCGGGGTTGAAGATCAGGTATTCTCCATCCCGCCGGAACTCAGGTATCGACTCTCTCGCGATCATGGCTGTTGCTACCACAACACGTATCTAATCAAGTAATTACCTCAAGATCCTGGTCGGAGGGAATCCTCACGAAGGTTGCAAGGTGAAAAGGTGTCGTGAACCGATCGTTGCGGAAAGTGATTCGCTCCCCGGTCACGATTCTCAGCTTCAATCCCGTCTTCTCCCTGAGATCAGCAGCTTCGAACCTGAGGATGTCGACGAGTTCCACTACCCTGTCGAAGGGGGCGTCTGAGAGGATAGAGGCTGCGAACGAGAATCTCCGCTTTCCGAGTCTCCGTCTTGATGAGATCACTGCGGTGTAATCTATCTTCATGCCCTTCAGCGTGGTGGGAAGGAATATTATGGACTTCAGCAGGGCAGGGTGGTAGAAGTCAGGAACCTTTTTCCATACAGGAATCAGGGAGATGCGGTTCCCCTCAATATCCTGGGGAATACCATCTTCCGCATACGTTCCATACATGTGGAAGAAGAAGGAGGCGAACCTGGAAAGAACGTCCGGGGCATCGGCACCTGCGAAGAACTCAACCTTGTTTTCGCTTGACTGCGCCCTGAATAAGATTACGTGTCCTGCAGGGGGTACCAGGAGGTATGCATACGACCTGAATGCAGCGACATCCATCCTGATATTGTCCTTTGAGAAAACGAGTCTCTTCCAGTAAATGCCATCAGGATCAATGGTCCGCAGCAATCAGATCTTCACCTCTTTCCCCTCGCTGTCAGAGAGAACTGCGGCATTGACGATTCGCACCGCTGCAAGGCCATCCTCTCCCATGGCGATCCTGGACTTCTTCCCGTTCACGAGGTCCACAAAACCGGAAATTTCTCCGACATATGGACTGCCGCCCCTGAATGACTTCACGATCTTTCCGTTAACCACGACCTTTCCCTTTATCTCAGTCCCGAATATGGAGGCACCCTCTATTGTCCCCTCATCCCCATGTATGTAGAGGCTGTTGTCCGGCATGAACATCTTCCTGGAAGAGGTCACATGTGCAGTATACCTGCCGAACGAAAGCATGATCTCTTCAGTGCTGTCAATTATCTCCCTCCTCGGGTAGCGCCTGGCAAAGACTGCTTCAGGTGAATCTCCGGTAACATACCTTATGGAATCGATCACGTGGACTCCGGTTCCCATCACAGATCCTCCTCCAACTTCCGCGGGAATCCTCCACCACCTGGTATCCGGGGTGTCGATCCTTGAGGTGGAAAGGCCGCCCCATGTACCGGAAATTCTCGTGACATTGCCAATTTCTTCCCTTTCCAGGGCGTCCCTGATGATCTGAATTGCAGGATGGAACCTCATGTGGAATGCCACTGCCAGTTTTCTTCCGGAGGATGCGGATTTCCTGACGAGTGTTTCGGCATCCTCCGTGAGGACCGTCATCGGTTTTTCCAGCAGGACATCCTTTCCCGAATCAAGGCATGACATTGCGTGATCGAAATGGAGGAAGTTTGGTGAAGCGATGTATGCTGCTTCGAACCGATGAGAAAGAAATTTCTCCAGGGAGGTGAAGGGTTCTGCACCAGTCTGTCCAGATATCTTTTCCGCTTTCTCCCCGCTCCTGGAGTATACGGCGGAAACTGAATGGCCTGCCCTGGCAATGGCTGGAATTATTCTGTTGATCGCATGGTTCCCGAGACCAATGACTCCAAACTCCATGACTGGTGAGTGATATGCAGGAAAAAATATTAACGGAATGCATAGTGTTCATGCATGAACATCAGGGAAGGATTCCAGGATGTACTGGGGATAAAGCTCTATTACAGGTATTTTGACAATGGCCCGGACTCTCCAAAACTGATGTGTCTCCACGGAGGCCCCGGAATGTCTCACGACTACCTGACTCCCCTTTCCGATCTCAGCAGGGACGGGATAAGCGTATTGCTATTCGATCAGTTCGGGTGCGGCAGGTCAGAGGAACCCTCTGACAGGAGCAAGTTCACGTTCGACTACGCAGTGGAGGAGGTGGAGGAAATGAGGAGGCAGTTCTTCGGCAGTGAGAAGATATTCATGATGGGGTCGTCTTATGGCGGTGCTCTTTCTCTTGCTTACTCGGTGAAATACCAGGACAGGCTGAAAGGCCTTATCGTGAGCGGAGGCCTCAGCAGCATACCCGAAACCGTGAGGGAGATGCAGAGACTTATATCCGAGCTTCCCAGAAAACACAGGGACGCTATCCGGAAACATGCTGAGGAAGGAGACTATTCAAGCACTGAATACCAGGAGGCAGTATGGTATTTTTACAGGAAACATCTTCTCAGGATGAAAGATTATCCCGAGGACGTAATGAAATCCCTGGAATTTGCGGAGAAGAGGAACGTCTATCCAGTCATGAACGGGCCGAACGAATTTACCATCACGGGAACCATAAAGGACTGGGATATCACTGACAAGATCCCGATCATAAAGATCCCCACCCTGATAACTGTGGGAAAGTATGACGAAGTCACCCCGAACATTGCCTCGATGATCCAGCAGAGGATCACGGGATCAAGAATGGTCGTGTTCCAGAAAAGTTCACATCTCTCCATGTGGGAGGAGAGGGATCATTACAACAGCGTCCTGAGGAGATTCATATTCAGGTACAGCAGGACATCCCGGGCCTAGATGAAATTCAGGAAACTGTACTTTCCTGAGTTTCCGCAGCAACTTGCCATTTCATCCCTTTGACCGACAGATATCCCGGAATGCAGAGGATTGCGGCTACAAGGCCGGCAACCGACATTACGTAAGGGAAGTATACCAAACCGGCAAGGGCACTGAACACAACTGCCATCAAAGGAGAACCTCCTGCGAAGAAAATTGTGGCAAAAGCGTTGAATCTTCCTGTAAGTTCATTGGGAACAGCCCTGATGATTATCGTTCCTATTGCAATGTTCACGATGGAAGCGACCACTCCCATTGAGGCTGTAAGAAACGGATCGACGGCGACGATGGAATTGAATGGAATCACCGACATTAATGTTCCAACTATCAGGATGCCGAGACCTACGGCTACGGGCTCATTGATCTTCCCATGGAGTTTCATCACGATAATGCCTCCTAGAAGCACCCCCACGGGGAAACCAAGGAGGAACAGCATGTAATACAGGGGAGGATAACCGTAGATCATGTAGATCAGGCCGGAACTGTAAACGTCTATGGCTATGAACAGGCCATTGAGGACGAAACCTATCACCATGAACGGGTACATCTTCCGGATTATGGAGAATACACCACGGAATGAGGTCTTCTCCCCTCCCGGGTTTGACCGGAAACGCGGTCGTGCAAGATACAGTGAAAGGAGAGAGACAGAAACCAGCGTTGCAACCATGAAGAACATGCCTATGTAGATAAACAAGCCTCCGACAAGGATTCCAACAATGTCGTCCACTCCTGTGGCCATCTGGTTCGTGGAGATCGCCTTCTGAAGATGTTCATCCGGCACCATTTCCTTTGTAAGGGAATGGAATGAGTCCGAGATTATCCACGTCAATGCCGATGAGACCAGATCTACGGCGTATATGTCAAACAGGGAATCAAACCCGAAGAGGGTCGCATAGGTAACCGTCAGCGCAGCCACTGAGATAAAAATTGTACGGGATCTGCTCCGGGTGTCAAGAATGTGCCCTTCGGGGATCAGGACCAGAAGGTAGCCAAGCATGGAAAACGCGGGTATCATGCCTGCGAGGAATACTGAATGATATTTCGTGACAACTGTCCAGATGAAGAAAACGTAGAAAATAAAGGAAATGAGCCTCAGCAGGTTCCTGGAGATAAGCAGACCCATGTACTTGGAAGTGTTTGGTCCTAGGTATTGTCTATCCTGTGACATATAAGTTCAACTGATACGTAAAGTTAAATCATATATATAAATCTAGCACATATGGCAGACAGGAAGAATTACCGGCTGCTCATCGATGCCTTCCAGTCCCCAACGAAGCTTTCCGTTATTACCATTCTCACACAGAAAGGCAAAATGACTGTAACCCAGATGTCAGGCGTGATCGGTACCACCAGATCGAACCTTTACCAGGTCGTTTCCGAACTGGTATCTCTGGGTATTCTCACGAAACCGGAAATAAGAGCGGAAAAGAACTATGTCGAGAAATACTATGACATAAACAGGGATTTATTCGAGAATCTTGTTCCGGAGAACTGGATGGACGCGATCAGGAAGATGAATCTTGAAGACATGAGGGGCCTCTTAGGATCATTTCTCCTTACACAATCCCTTGTCCTGAAAATACTGGCTGAGGAAATTAACCTTGCAACCGATGAGCAGATGGAACAGTACAGAAGACTGGTTCAGGAGGATCGTCTGATCTTCGGATACTCAAGATTAACCCCCACGACCTACAATAAAATCCTGAATCATATGAAAGGGATCGAACGTATTCTCTCAGAGAGTGCGCCAACGAAAGACGAAGAAGAGTCAAATACATTCATCGTGGTGGGATTTCCATCCCTGTCACTGAATAAATAGCGACAAGGTGCGATCTCACAATTCCCGGACCGCCGGAATCCGCTTGACCTTTTCAACAGAAATAAACCTTAATTATCCGCTAGACCATCCCAGACCGATATTATTGGGAAGCTTTGAGATACCGTCCCTTGAAGACATACGCAAGGCGTCGGAATCGATAAAGGGACAGGTAAACAGGACTCCACTGGACTATTCCAAGACCTTCAGCGATTCGTTGCAGTCCGAGGTTTACTTCAAACTTGAGAACATGCAGAAAACAGGCTCATTCAAGACACGCGGAGCACTTTACAAGATGTCCTCGCTGAACGCTGAGGAGAGACGGAAAGGGGTTATAGCAGTCAGTGCAGGCAATCACGCACAGGGGGTTGCATATGCTGCTAACATGCATGGAATCCACGCAAAGATCATCATGCCGGAATTCACCACTCCCGCGAAGGTTAACGCGGTCATGGGATACAGAGCAGAGGTAATCCTCAAGGGAAAAGATTACAACGAGGCTAGGGAGCACGCTCTCAGGATCTGCAAGGAGGAAGGCAGCACATTCATTGAAGGATTCAATGACCCATGGATCATCTCCGGGCAGGGAACAATAGGTCTTGAGATACTGGAGGAACTCAAGGGAGTGGAAGCAATCGTCGTGCCCGTAGGTGGCGGCGGACTTATCTCCGGAATAGCTCTCGCCGCAAAATACATCAATCCCTCTATAAAGATATACGGAGTTCAGTCGGAACTTATTGATTCAATGAAGAAGTCTGTTGAGGAGGGAAATCTGGTCTCTCACGTCACCGGCGAAACCATTGCGGACGGGATCGCCATAAAGTATCCAGGAGACGTGACACTGGAGATATGCATGAAATATGTGGATGATATCGTAACGGTAAGCGACGAATCCATCGCACTTGCTCTCTTCAAGCTCCTCGAGAGGAACAAGATCCTGGCAGAACCATCCGGGGCAGCCCCACTGGCGGCTGCACTTGAAGGAAAGATTGACATAAAGGGGAAGAAGACCGTGATGGTCGTGTCGGGCGGAAACGCAAACCTCCTTCTTCTGTCCAAGATAATCTACAAGTCCATGGAAATGGAGAGAAAGCTGGTCAGGATAGAGTTTAAGATCCCGGACAGACCCGGAACGCTTCACAGGATAGCTTCAAGCATATCGGATGTGGGCGGAAACATCTACCATGCGGAGGTGGACAATCTTTCGGAGGACACTCCAGTGGGATACCAGTCAGTAACCTTCACCGTGAACGTAAGGGGGCCGGATCATGCGGATCTCCTGCAGAAAAAGCTCGAATCCCTGGGTTACCGGTTCATTATATCAGGATAACCTTCATGCGATCTGGAAATCGTCAAATGGGCTGAACTGTAAATGCTCTACGGTGGCCTCTTCAACCACTGCCCTTCTTATGCCGGACTTGCAGTAGTCCACCAGTTCCTGGACAGAATGGTCATCTCCTGAAAACGTTCCCTCAACGGTACCATCCGGAAGATTTCTCACCCATCCTGTGACTCCGAGTTCCATTGCCCTGATATACGTGCTATTCCTGAAATTAACTCCCTGTACCCTTCCCCTGAAGATCACCCTGACCGTTGCGTTCACGTCTGAGCATGATTTCGCAATTGAAAACGTTGCCGGGATTCATGAAGATGAAAAGGTCAATGAGCAGGGAAGGAATATGGTTTCATCGCGTTGCAAAGCTCTGTGCAGGAGATGCCGTGGAAAAATGAGATACGAAACTTACAGGTCCCTGATCTTCATGGGAGTCTGCTTTCTCTCGTCCTTCACGATCCTGCTGTTTTCCATGATGATCTATGTATCCGCGGTCCTGATCTCCGGGGGTCCGGAATCTGTGATACTGATCCCGCTTCTCGTAGCCACAGGTTCATCTCTCACGGTTATGTTCCTCTCTGCGAGGAGCATAATCAGGTTAGCAGGTTTTACTTCAGAGACAGAGAGTCAGGAAGGGTACGTGCTCAACAGGGGAGAGGAAATTATTGTCGACGAAATGATTGGACACGGGGGAAGAATAATGCAGAGCAGGCTTGTCTCCGGAAGCGGATTATCCAGGGCAACGGTATCCCGGCTGGTCGCTGATCTTGAAAAGAAGGGGATCATCTCAAAGACCAGGAAGGGGGTTACCAATGAGCTGATACTTGAAAAATGGAAATAGAAACACCGGTCATGAAACATGTTTCAGTCCGGGTTTATCTATGGTTTCAGCATGGTAATTATTATGACAACTAAGGGTGAAAAACTTATCTGGTTACTCGTCGGGCTGGTTGCTATCGCAGTGACTGTCTCAGTGGCGTTTGCGCTGGTGTTTGGTTCAGGATTTACAACCTACGGACCATACGGGATGATGGGCTTTGCGGGAGGGATGTTCATTCTCATGCCGCTTATGGCTATAATTGGTACCGTTCTCCTGATAATCTTCCTCTACTACCTGATGGAAATCATGCATCCGGAGAATGTCCGCGAAAGCGATTATGGGACATCATCTATCGAGATACTCAGGCGACGGTATGCGAAAGGCGAGATAACCCAGGAGGAGTTCGAGAAGATGAAGAAGGAACTCCAGAACTGATTCCATTCCTAAACACGATCAAGAAGTTGGCCAGGGGCACAATATCGTATCATGGAGGAGTAATCTGGACGGTAGTTGATCCTCCGCCTCCGGGGAGTCTTGGGAACATGTTTGGAGTGATTCCTGATTCTGATGAATATGAATCGCTCGATCCGTTCTCCACATTCTCGCGGAATACAAAGTGATGAATGTTCCCGGGAGCATGAGACGCACTGCTGACAACAAACATCGTGCCAGAGATTCCACTGAAAAGTACTGAGAGGATAGCGGCAACGCATAGAAAGCGCCGTATGGGGACTCCAGGAACCACGATAGAATCAACGAGATTTCCAAAAACTTCTTACGCAATATTCTTAACTTGGTGCACAGAGATTATCCCTTCCACCGCGAATAAAATAAGGATCAGGGAGCTGAGAACCAGTGTCATATAGAAACCTGTGCCTAGCCGCCATGAGAGGCTATGATACAGCCCGCTATTATAACCAAAATACATCTCCATTCCCAAAAGAAAGAGAATGGAACCGATGACAGGAAGCACGCCACCAAGAATCGGGAGAGATATTCTGACAGGTACCTTAGTTCTGCCTTCCAACGGCTTCTCGATCACCGAAGGGAAACCAGTAATGATTGCCAGTATTCCGCCAACTATGACAAGAACTCCTCCGACCATCGTGATCAAGGGCATGCCGTACATGCCGTTTATGGTTTGTCCTGAGGCGTTTTCGTAGACTGTTTGGTAGAACGGGTAGAAGTTCTGGGTTAAAGTGTACCCTTTCAGTCCAGACCAGTATCTGAGGTTCATCCATGGAATGAAGGGAGATACAAGGAGAAGAACCCCGCACAGCAGTATTCCAATTCTGGAGATTCTCTTCAATGATGCAGAACTCCAAACCAGATGCAAGTGCTCCCTCCGTTCTATCGTGAATAAGATCAGGATCACAGAACCCAGTGTGAGCGCCATATAGTAACCCGGGCCAAGTAATGACAATATTGATGATCCACTACCTCCTGGTGTGAAATATCTGGACGTGGATATGAGCTCACTGTTCAATCCCAACACGAAGAAGGTAGAACCAGCGATGGGAAGAATTCCTGCCGAAACAGCAGGGAGTGTTCTCAGAAGCAGTTTCGACCTGCCTTCAAGAGTCTTCCAGACCAGGGGTGAAAGTTCCTTAAACACTGCCAGTATTCCACCAAGCAGTACGAAAACACCTCCCAGCATCATTGTCGGGGTTATGGAGGGAAAGTCAAACGATAAGGGCCACGAATGGCCGGAGGCTGTATAAAAGAAAGGGTAGAAGCGTATGGTCCATGTCAAGTCCGGCCCGGTTGCTAACCACCAGGGAATAAACGGAGATACCAGTAGCAGGACCCCGCTTACCAGGATGCCTCCCCTAAAGATTCTTCTGTCCACTTCTATCACAACCAGAATATGTTACCTAGATTAACATGTCACCGGATCATATATCGTGTCGCTTTTCACACTGTGGTAGTGCAGAAAGGTATGGATATGGCTGACCAGAACAATATATTGCCTAGGTAGAGGAGAAAGAAGCGTAGCTGGAAGATGGGATCATGCGCCGAATCTACATTCAAGTCCAGCGTTTCCTCCACTCTGACCTATTATGAAGTAATAGCTGTTTTCGGGAGCATGATGCAGGCAAAGTGTCAGAAATACGTCGCAACGAGAGAGCCTGCTAAAATCCCTGATTGTTGGTTGGGAAACGGGGATTCAGGAAGAAGCAATGTGAAATGTTGATGTGACAGTGACCACACTATTGTACCTTCCTACCTCGCCCTGTTTGCACTCGAAAAGCAGGAAATACGAACCAGGCTTTAAACCCGTCTTCTCAACCGAACCTCCCATTGCAAATGGAGGATTGAAAGGATATTGGACAGTCCCGTTTCCTACAATTACGGAGACGGGTTCAGTTGAGGACCAGTTACCATACAGAGTTGAATTTGATGATACATTAAAGAATATTACGTAGAAAACTGGATGAGGCAGATAGCCAAGATATATCCTCTGGCCCGTCTCCAACGGAACCGATGATGGATTCTTTGATATTAGGGCCCCTCCAACAGGTGTAAGGGTGAAGAAAACCAATACTAGCAACAGGGTGATAACAGTAATCCCGATCTTCAACTTACTCTTTATACTACCATCCCCCATTGTGTTAGTGCAGTGAACTGAGATAACATTGAGAGGCTCTGGAGTTGGTTATCGTTTTGATAGTGCATGAACCCGCCTAATACCCTCAGGGGTGTTGTAACAGTCACTGTTAGACTGGAAATTGAATCTCCCGAGGACATTCCTCTCACCGCTGCATTCTCCTGAATATCGCTCAATCATATCCCTCCTGTTCACTGTAATTCACATAGAATCCGCTTAGATAGAAGTTTCCAGTATATGGGGTGAAATACTGGTGAAGGTATGATAGTCCGTAATAGAAATTCTCCACATCAACCCCCGTCGTATGGTAATTCCATGGATCACGATAAAATCAATGCTCCTCCTCAAATTAATCTCCCCCCAAAGAAAAAATAAACTACTCTTCAAAGATGCCCTATTTCAACATGAACAGCGTTCTCTTGGTCCATGGCGGGGCGGGCTCCGACGAAGCCCTGAACTCCTTCCTGAATGAAGTGGCTTCCGAATCCCTGGGCACCGATGAACTGTATTCATCCGTCAATGCGGTATGCAGGATGGAAGATGATCCACGATTCAACGCTGGCACGGGATCCTACCTGAGAATTGATGGATCGATCCAGATGGATGCTTCGGTCATGGTTCCCGGTAAATTTGGTGCGGTAATCGGAATCGAAAAGGTCAGGAATCCGGTTAAAGTCGCTCTCGACGTCATGCTGAAGAGTCCCCACGTCATACTCTCCGGAGACGGTGCCACAAAATTCGCGAGGATCATGGGACATGGATTCCACGATCCGGAAACGGAAAGGGCCAGAATTGTGATGCAGAATACCCTTAAGAAGCTGGAAGATCCATCAAACCAGGAAGACCGGATAGCAGGATTCAGGAAACTGATTAACGTTAAAGACTACCTCTCCACTGACACAGTCGGGGCGGTGGCCAGAGTTTCAGGAAGGTTTGCCGGGGCAGTATCCACGGGCGGTTCTTCTCCAATGATGAGGGGAAGGGTTGGGGATGTACCGATTCCCGGTGCTGGAATTTACGTCGGAAGCGAAGGGGCAGTGGTTGCCACGGGTGTTGGAGAGGAGATAATTAAGAGAATCCTCTGTTACAATGTATATTTGAGGATAAATGAAGACTCCCTTCTTGACGTACTCAGGGAGGAAATCTCCGGCTTTACGGACCCGGTAGGTCTTATTGCTGTAAACAGAAAAGAACACGCTTGGCACGCGAACAGGCAAATGTCGACAGGAACATCGGTAAAAAAGTGATCATTAAATAACGGTAGCAGGTAATGAGGGGTAAGTAATGCAATTCGAAAAATTCAAAGTGATGCAGTTTCCCAGAGAGGTTCTTGTGGGACACAGGGTGCTGGGGCAGGTATATGAATTAGCTTCACGCTATGCCCGCTCCGCTTCCGCAACAATAATTACCGGCGACATAACGTACAAGCTCGCGGGAAAGGAGGTTGAAGATAGTCTCTCCACGTCGGGAATGAAGACTTCAGTGATCAGGACGGGTGGAGCGAACTCTGAGAATCTTGACAAGATTGAATCCGAAATCAGGAATATATCGCCCGGTATCCTGATCGGAGTGGGTGGAGGCTCAAAGATAGACCTGACAAAGAAGGTCGCATTTGATCTTGGAATCTCATATATAAGTGTTCCAACTTCGCCTAGCCATGATGGTATTGCCTCACCAAGAGCGTCCCTCAAGAGAGACAACCATTTTCTTTCCGAGAACGCCGTGATGCCCATTGCGATCATTGCAGACACCTCCGTAATGGTCAAGGCACCGTTCAGGTATCTTGCTGCCGGAGCTGCAGATGTAATATCCAATGAGACTGCCGTACTGGACTGGAAACTGGCCCATCGTCTGCGGGGCGAGGAGATGAGCAGCAGTTCGGCCGCACTTGCAGAATATGCGTCGCACGAACTTCTTGAAAAGGTAAACATGATATTGCCCGGGGTGGAAGAATCAGTCTGGCTCGTTGTAAAACAGATCCTGGCCTCCGGCACTGCAATGGCTATTGCATCATCATCAAGGCCGGCCAGCGGCAGTGAGCACCTTTTTTCGCATGCGCTTGAAATGCAGGGGAAGGGAAGCGCCATCCACGGGGAATACTGTGCAATGGGCACGGTTGTGTCTATGTATCTCCACGGTGGAGACTGGGAAAGAATACGGGATGCGTTTGAAACACTACATCTCTCCATAAAGGCAAAGGACTATGGTCTTTCTCACGAGGACGTGATAAAGGCCCTCAGCGAGGCACACAACATAAGACCAGAGAGATTCACAATACTTGGAGACACGGATCTTGGACGCAGTGCCTCTGAAAAGGCACTCGAAATAACCGGAATTATTTGAGGATGAATACATGGGAAAAATTAGCCTTATCGGCGTGGAACTGGCGAAAGAAGGTCTCGAATTTACCTTTGTTCAGCCACTGAAAGAATGCTCCGGGTGCAAGGTGAAGAACGTGTGTTTTAACCTGGAACCGGGCAGGGACTACCGGATAAAGTCTGTAAGGGCAAAGGAACACCCCTGTAACGTGTATGAAAAGGACACGGTGAGAGCTATAGAGGTGGAGGAACTCGATCAGCACGCTAACGTGAGATACAGCCAGAAAATACAGAATGGTTCCCTAATAATTCTGGAGCCCGTGAACTGTGACCGGTTCACCTGTCCTCACATTGAGGCGTGCAACATGATGCACGTGAGGGAGGGTGCAAAGGTGACAATTATGGCCGTGGAGGAGAAACTTGAGTGCCCTAAGGGTTACGACATCAGGCGCGTAAAGGTGGAGTAATACCGGGAAAGGGAAATGTCAGGTCCCAAAATAGGTCTCATAGGAAAACCTAACGTGGGGAAGAGCACCCTGTTCTCCGCACTCACGGAAGGAAGTGCTGAGATCGGCAACTACCCGTTCACCACTATAAAACCGAACGTTGGAGTCACATATTTTCCGGTCGACTGTCCACATGTATCCCTGGGAACTCAATGCAACCCACGGGAGGGATACTGCAAATCAGGACGCAGATTTGTCCCCATCACGGTTATTGACGTGCCCGGTCTCATAGAAGGCGCGAGCCAGGGGAAGGGAATGGGAAACGAGTTCCTTGAAAACATCAGGGATTCGGATGCAATCCTCCTTGTGTTTGATGCATCGGGACGCACCGCCATGGACGGATCGGTAACAGAGGACGCTGCGGACATACTTGACTCTGAAATAGCGATGGTAAGAAATGAGATGGAAACGTGGTTTGCCTCAAAGATATCATCAGGCTGGGACAAATTTGCAAGGAAGGCAGATTCATCCGGCCATCCCCCACTGCAGTCCATCATGGAGAAGATCTCGTCGTTCGGGGTATCTCAGGGAAAGGTCCAGGCGATCCTCTCTTCCGGTTCTTTCCCGGCGAAGTTTATCCTATGGAAAGAGACGGATTTCATTGAGTTTTCAAGGAAGATGTTTGAAATTACGAAACCTGTGATACTTCTTGGAAACAAGGCAGATCTTCTGGAAAAGCCTCCTCGCACGAGCCCGGAATCATATCTTGTAAGCGGAGACTTTGAACTTGCAGCTTCAAGGGCGGTAAAGAATGGACTTGTAAAGGATGCAGGAAACGTTCTTGAACCTGCAGGACAGCTCAGGGAGGCGCAGCTGGCAGCGATAGAAAAGATCAATGCGGTCTTCTCAAGGGACTGGGTCAAGCGGCTCAGGAACGTCATTTCTGATACCGTGAAAAAACACCTGAAACTCATGGTCGTTTATCCGGTATACGATGACAAGAAGTGGACAGACAAGGAAGGGAACATCCTTCCGGATGCATTTCTCATGCCGGAGGGGACCACTGCCGAGGACCTTGCCTTCAAGGTCCATACTGATATAGGCAGGGGATTCATAAAGGCGATAAACTGCCGGACGGGCATGGTAGTGGGACGGGATCATCCTCTGGCCGATGGAGACATCATCAGGATTGTTGCCAAAGCATAGGCGTCAACCAGCGCAATGAGCTCATTTCCTCTTTGAGACCGCTGCCCTGAGTTCAAGATGCGTCTCTATGGTCTCGGCAACGTTGAATCTTGAAAGGATTCTGTTCCACTCCTCCTTCGAAACGGTTCTGGGGTCGGATGCAGGAAGGTGCTTTCCTACAGCTATGATGGCTGTCCCAGTGTCCTTCAGTATCCTGATGATCTCAGAGACTGCCCGATCATGATCGAGGAGGCAGCAGATGGTTCCGCTTGAAAGAACAAAATCAACCGAGGAATCAGGAATGAAACCGACATCAGTGGCAGAGGCAACCCTGCAGGTCACGTTTTCCAGACGCTTCCTGGAAACAAACCTTTCCAGGTAGCGTATCATTCTTGGATCTGAATCTACGGAAATGACCTTCCCAGAGGTTCCCGCGAGGCGGGAAAGATATGCAGTGAAATATCCGGGACCTGAACCGAGGTCTGCTACAGTAAAACCTTCCCGAACGTAAGGTCTGACAGCTCTTCCCGCTGGGCTGACAACCCTTCTTATTGCATTTATTGCCCTGAAGAAAAGGGGAGAGAAATGCCTGTCATCAACATGCTTGCAGCATTCCATGATAGAGTGACATGGAATACTGCATAATCACTTTACCGGAATCGGATTGCCGCCTGATCAGGCAGAGAGAGCCATATCGCCGTTCCCAACCGTACCGGGTCACCCGACCGTGATAGCGATAGATTAAATATTGTCGTCTTAATGGGGTTTCCGCATCAATAACGTTAAAGGTGATCTGTTGGGAAACGGAGAAAACGCAGGGTCAAATCTGGTAAAGGGAAGAAAGAAATACAGGTGGTCTGACCGAGACTACAAGAGGAGAGTCCTGCAGCTAAAAAAGAAGAGTGATCCCCTCGAGGGGGCATCCCAGGCAAAGGGCATAGTTATCGAGAAGATAGGAATTGAGGCCAAACAGCCCAACTCCGGAATCAGGAAATGTGTTAAAGTTCAACTTATAAAGAACGGAAGACAGATAACTGCTTTTGCAACGGGAGATGGAGCAATCAACTACATTGACGAGCATGACGAGGTCATGGTCGAAGGTATAGGCGGAAGAATGGGCAGGAGTAAGGGAGACATTCCTGGAGTTAGATACAAGGTGATCAAGGTTAACGACATCTCACTCAGGGAACTTGTAAGAGGCAGAAAGGAGAAGGCGGTGAGGTAATGGATCAGAAAGTATTCGGTCTCTATCCCGTAAACGAGGTTCTCGTCCACGATCAGGGCATCAGCACGTACATCAACCTGACGGCAACGATAAACCTGCACTCGGGAGGAAGATATTCAAGCTACTCGGCAGGAAAACGTAACATGAACACTCTTGAGCGGCTGCTCAACAAACTCATGCGGTCGGAGAAGTGGACCGGCAAGAAATACAGTGCATACAGGGTCATGAAGGAAGCCTTCGAGAAGGTTGCACTGAAGACCAAGGAGAATCCCGTACAGGTACTGATCAACGCCATAGAGAACGCGGCACCCAGAGAGGAAGTTACAAGACTCAAGTATGGCGGAATAGCAGTTCCAAAGGCCGTTGATGTGTCCCCGAGCAGGAGACTCGATATTGCCCTGAGAAACATTGCAAAGGGGGCCACAAGTGCGTCCTACAAGAGCAAGAAGCCCATTGCGGACTGTCTTGCGGACGAGATAATACTCGGCGCAAAAAATGAGGGCGGATCCTACGCAGTAAGCAAGAAAGAGGAAATGGAAAGGATCTCGGCATCTGCAAGGTAATCAGGCAAATACCTGAAGAAGGGAAGCCAGGATCGTTACAATCACAAGAAGTCCAAGGGTCAGGAAGGAAAAGAGATGGGCTCTCTTCCTCAACCTTGAGACTTCATCCATCTTATTTTCCTCAACTAGCAATTTTATTTTCTTAGCATGACCCATGTTATTGTAATACATTATACAAAGCGCAACTGCCACCACAACGACCTTGGCAAACAGTATCTGCCCACCAACAGTTGAGAGAAGATCCGGAGTGGTCCCAAACATCTGGTAGGCCAGGTTCAGTCCTGTAACAATCAGTATTCCCACCGAGATATTGGTGAAGAATGCAAACCTCTTCGACATCGTGCCAACAATTTTTGTTCGAAACTTCTCATCTTCTGCAAGATCGAAGGATGATGGCCATACCACGATCCATATGAAGAACGAGCCCCCGATGAAAATTATTGCGAAGAAAAGGTGAATCCAGAGCACTATGGCAAAGAGAACCTGATCCATGAAACCTTCAGGACTTCGCCATTAATAACTGACTCGCTGCGATCAGGTTAAGAACCCCTGAAAGATGAAGAACACAATGGACAGAGAGGAACTCCTGAAGACTGTTGTGCAGGATCTTGAAATCTCATCATCAACCACACTTTCAGAACTCTATGGAATGATGCAGAAGAGCGGAGGGTTTGTCGCACCAAAGGTCGCAAGGGGGACATCCATACTGGAAAAGATGTTCTCGGAAGATAACACCACCTTCCTTTCTTTCCCTGCGGACATAATATCTACCGGCACCAGGGGTCTGATCAACCAGCTTGTGAAAAAGAAACTCGTTGATGTGATAATAACCACTGCAGGTACCCTGGATCATGACATAGCCAGGGCTGTCAAGCCGTACTACTGCGGAACATTCGACATCAGCGACAGTTACCTCAGGAACCTGGACATCAACAGGCTTGGAAACGTCTTCATCCCGGACTCAAGCTATGGTGAGGCAGTAGAGGGTTTTGTTCAACCTGCCCTGGATGAACTGTATGCTGAAAAGAAGACATGGGGATGCGCCGAACTCATATCGAGAATATCGCAGAAAATCGGGTCCACGGACTCGATACTTTATAATGCCGCAAAGAACGGCATTCCGGTCTTCGTTCCGGGAATAACTGATGGGTCATTCGGATCGCAGCTGTGGTCATTCTACGAGAGAAACAGGGATTTCCAGGTGAACCTGCTGGCAGACGAGCACGAGTTATCCGATATTATCTTCGACGCGAAGAAAACTGGAGCCCTCATGATTGGCGGTGGTATTTCGAAACACCACACAATCTGGTGGAACCAGTTCAGGGAAGGACTTGATTATGCGGTATATGTGACCACCGCACAAGAATACGATGGATCGCTCTCCGGAGCAAAACTGGAGGAGGCCATATCCTGGAAGAAAGTGAGGGAGGAAGCCGAGTTCGTTAACGTTTATGGCGACGCCACCGTAATACTCCCGCTGATGCTTGGTCCGCTTCTCTAGACGAACTTGAGCCACAGCATTACGGGATCGTCTTCCCCGCTCAGTTCTGTCACTGTCTCACCGAAACTGCTTCTTGTTATGAAGCGGGTGAAGTATATCCTTCCGTTGCTCGTGAACCCAACCATGATATGCTCAACTTCCTCTCCATTCGGAAAATGATTCTGGGCTTCAGGGAAACTTGGGACAAACCTCAACTCCACTCCATCACCGTTCTTCTTGAGGATGTAAGACCTGTTTGCGTTGATGTAATCGATAAGTTTTTTCTCCTCTATCGAAGGGAGGTCATGTTCCATAGCCGTTTATTCAAGCATGATATATAACGGTGAATCGATCTGTGAAAAATGGAACAGAAGACTTTCTACATCACGGAGGAAGAGGTTGAAAAGAACCTGAGGTATGATCATGTAATAGAGTGTCTGGGAAAAGCCTTTCAGTATCTCAGGGAAGGGAAGGCCAATGCACCGTCCAGGGTCAGGACCCTGGGGAATGGAAACATTCTGAACACCATGCCCGCATCGATCGATCCAATGGGGTTGAGTGGACTCAAGTATTATTTCGCAAACCAGTCGAAGGCAAGATTTATCGTTGCGCTATTCAGTCACATCGATCCCGGAACGACATACCTCATCGAGGCGAACAGGCTGGGGCAGGTCAGGACCGGCGCACTATCAGCCCTTGCCAGCTCCATGCTTGTACGAAAGAAAGAAATCTCCATCGGGCTGATCGGTGCAGGCTATCAGGCAGAATCACAGCTTCTTGCACATGCTTCGGTATTCAAGCTCAGGGAGGTCATGGCTTATTCAAGAACAGAAAGGAGGGCGAAGGAATTCGCAGGGAAAATGCTTGAACATGGGATAGAGGTCCTGACGGAAAGCAGAGTTTCAGATGTCACAGCGAACAGTGACATAGTTTGCACCGTAACGCCATCCAGCGACCCCATAATCCATCGCGGAGATTTCGGGGACTCGTATCACGTGAACCTCGCAGGTTCCAACCTCCCATGGAGAAGAGAGGCTTCTCCAGACGTCCTGGCTGAGAGTGATCTCGTGGTTGTGGAACATCTTGAGCAGGCCATGACGGAGTCGCGGGAAATAAAGGAATATGTGCAGCATGGAGGAAAACCGGTTGAACTGAAGGACATCAACGCAGGCTCCGGCAATTACCCGGGAAAAACGGTATTCAAGTCAATGGGTAATGGAATAGAAGATGTTGCTGCGGGGTACTCGCTTCTCACGGCAATGGGCTTGCACCGATAGGAACTATTATATGGGGTAGTTTGTACCAAAAAAAACTTTAAGTAGTCAATACCTCATATGCCTTTTTAATGGACAAAAGGATCTTAGTGGCAGTAGTAATTGCCATTTCCTTAGCCTTTATCCTGACAGGTTTCTGGGGGGCGGAGCAAACCATACAGAAGTCTTTGCCTGTGAATTTGATCCCAGTAGCGTCATCTGGCGTAATTGCCAATGGCATACCGATAGCCGGGATAAACACCAATGAGATAGCACACGTTGTAGTAACCCTGCACTATAGGAACTCGCAGGAACTGAATGTCGTTCTTGCCGGACTCCAGAACCCGGCATCGCCGATGTACCACAAGTACCTGACGAGACAGCAGTTCATCAGCATGTTCTCACCGAGCATATCAGAATACTTCTCCTATGTGGCATACTTCCAGAAGGAAGGCTTTGCAGTGAAGACCTACGGGGACAGGACATCCATGGTTCTCACCGGGAATCTCGGACAGTTCCAGAACGTCTTCCACACTCAGCTTGCCACCTTCAGCAAATCAGGCGGAAACTACTACGCACCTGTGAGCCAGATGTACCTCTCCTTTGGAACGTCCGGAGCAATCTCCAGTGTTGTCGGTCTTAACACCGGATACACTGCAACGATCTCCCCGTTATTCACCGGATCAGGATCATCACAGCTGCTCTACGGAGCAGACATGCAGGCTGCATATCAGCTCAACAAGATATTCGCAGCAAAGGGATACCCAACAGGGGAAACCATTGCAACGATTCTCTGGTCCGGAACAAACAGTGCCGGAACTGACGTAGCACCCTACGTACCGTCTGACATAACACACTACCTGAATACCAACACTCCGTCGGGAGAGCCAAGATCAACCGTGTACGGATACCCGATAAACGGTGCTCCTCCACCAGGATCTTCGGCAGCCTCTGACACGTCCCAGGCTGACTACGAGTCCACGCTGGATCTCGAGATGGCAGGAAGCGCAGCGCCGGGAGCAACAGTAGTCGAAGTATACGGGCCATCTGCAACCCAGTCAAATCTTGACCAGGCATTCGCAGCAGTCCTCAACCCGAGCTACAACACATCTGTCAACAACGCACTCTCACACGTCGTTGCAATATCCAACTCCTGGGGAGGAAGCGATACCAACGATTCAACATGGATGCAGTATGAGCAGCAGGCAGCAGCGAGAGGAATCACCGTTCTTGCTTCATCGGGCGATAACGGAAACACCAACAGCGTTGCACCCAGCTTCCCGGCAACCATGTCATACAACGACTTCGGTACCCTTGCAGTGGGCGGAGCAGCAATGCAGCTTACCGGTTCCACGTCAACTGACGGAAGCGGAACCACGGGAATATCGACACAGTCTGTATGGTACAACACTCCAAGTGCCGGAGACGGATCACAGGGAGGAGTCAGCACAATCTTTGCCGAACCAGTTTGGCAGCAGAACAGTGCAGATGCAAACTCAGTGATAACGGCAGTTTCATCCGGAAGGGGAACGCCTGATGTCGCGGCCGACGGAGCCAATATGGAGATATACATAACTGCAGGCTCTACGACCTCATATCAGGAACTCTGGGGCACAAGTGTCGCCTCTCCTCTGACTGCGGGCGTAATTGCAGACATGAACCTCTACCTCGGATCCAATGAAGGATTCATCAACCCTGAGCTTTATAGACTGGCCCAGGCAGAGAAGAATGGTACCCTGAGCAATGCACCTATGTACTTCATCTCCAACGGCTCCAATGGCGCGTACAGTGCGCACAATGGATACAGCCTAGCGGTGGGATGGGGCAGCTTTAACGCGTACAACTTCGTCCAGGATCAGCTTGGAACCACTCCGGCGCCAGCCACCTACACTGTGACATTCACAGAGTCAGGTCTTGCAAGCGGAACCTCATGGTCTGTAACACTTGGCAGTTCGACACAGTCATCCACTGGAAGCACAATCTCATTCACGGAACCCAACGGTACATA
>JAJZLK010000001.1 GCA_021803655.1 Thermoplasmata archaeon | reverse complement strand
CTGGAGAAGCTGCATGTTGTGGAAGATGCAAATGGCAGTATGAGCGAACTGGAGAGGACAAGAAAGCAGAAAGACATCCTTGATGCACTTGAAAAGGTATCGTGGTGGTAAAAGCAGGGAGATCAGGGTACAAATAAATGGGGATGCGGGTATCCAGTGCTTTGACTGATTTAAGATGAGGATAGATCATTGTTCTTGCCGTATGGACTTACTCGCATTGGTCTCAACCTGTACCTTTACTACCTTTGGAGATGGTTTATCTCAATTTATTGACTTTTATGAACAGAGTGGCTGGAGCCTAGAGTAACTATCCACTCCTTTAACTCTTGAAGTGCACCAATATACAGATCCAATGAATGGTTCCATAGCAATGACCAATCTGGGGGATATTTTCCCTCGAGTTCCAAGACTAACTGGATAAATTCTGATTCTGTAGGATGAATTGGATAATGAGCACTGCGAAGAATTCTAATTTTTCTAAATCTATCAGTAATAGTTTTAGAGCCCCCCTTAGATTGAAGTAATTCATCTAGGAGTCCTATGGATTTCTTATTCTTGTCGGATTCTGACGTCAATTTTCTCAGGCCGTCAGTGTCCATATTATCCACTAGAGCCGCAAGGGATGAAACTAGCAAGCTGAACTCCTCCTCGTTCCTACAAGATTTATGTAACTCCAAAATTACCCTTTCCTGCTGTGCGAACAGCCTGAAGTGGAATTTTGACTCGAATAGGTTGTTTACTTCGTCTCTCAACACTACAATCTGTTCTGCTTTCTGTGATTCAGTCTTAACCGCGAAGATGTTCCTTGGAAATTGGGAGCTTATCGTTTCAATTTCTCTTTTAGGGATGCTTACTAATCCCATTTCCTTATCGCATAGAATCATGGAAACTTCTCCTCCCACTGTTGGATCAATCTTAGATGTTTCGACTATGGTATATACTGCTAGTTCCTTAGCCCTTTCACGTTCCATATCGGGCAGGTAAGCATTCTGCAAGATGAATTCTCCATAATTACTACCGCTTCCTTCGCAATGATAATCCCTTACTTCTTCGGAGTACCCATTGCCGAATATAACTCTTGATATATCTGGCGAAGCTATTGCGAAATCAGGCCCTCTCGTCTCTTCTCCCTCAAACTTCATTTTGTTGTTGTTCCACCAAGTAAAAACAAGATTAGAAAGAGTTCCCACCATCTCATCAAAAGAGGCTTTAACGTTACTGTAACTGGATAAAAAGTCTTTTTTTACATCATCAATTGCTCCGATGAGACCAGCCGCTGCTAAAGCGACTTCATCGTTTATTTTGATCACCTTTGATTGACCATCTTTCTTTCGTGTAAGGCCCCACATTACTCTAGTATCACTAGCAAGGACGTAGCCCTGTCTGTACTTTATTAGTACGATTAGTGTCATTTCCTTCCTCCCACCCCTATTAACGTTTCTTTTGTCATTGGAGACTTTTATTCCCACCCCACCGTTACCTTCACTCTCTTCGGTTCTTTTGAACCGAACACCGACTTCTGGATGTACAGCGTGCCTATCACAGGGGAACCGGCGCTCTTTTCCTGGAGCCTGTACGTGTTCTTCGTTGCCAGCTCAAACTCAAACTCTATCTCTTCTTTGTCCATGTTTTTCACCTCTTCAAAATCTCTCCATTACTGCCCTTCGTTAACCAGTTTTTCAGCATATTTGATTAGGGTCTTGGTGGTTAGCAGGATAGCTTCTGCGTCAGCCTCGGTGACTATTACTTGAGATTTCTCATACTTGTGTCCTCCAGTCCCCTCGTTTTTTATCTCCTCTGAATGAAGTGGCATGGACAGCCAACCCGTGAAGCCTGTCTTGCCACTGCCGTAAATCCTTTCCCATCTTTCCCTGTAAGTGAAACTCTCTGTGTCAAATCTCTTCTTTAGGAATCCATCCAGGTTCTGCCCCACAAGACGGCATGAACTAATAACCCCTTCCAGGTTCCATCTTCTGAAGGATTCTTCCGCCTTAGAAAGCAGGTTCCATGCATCCTCCAGTGTCTTGTTTCCTGTCGGTATTTCTACAACAAAGAACTCGCCCAGTCCGAGGGCGGGAGAAAAATCGTTGATCCAATCCGAAGAATGTATTCTTTCGTCAAAATCTCTGACAAGAGTTTCCGTTGTCAGGTAACCTACTCCCTGGTTATTTCCAATTGCGTTAGCATTTTGGACGATAAACTGGAGATTTGAATTATTCTGATAATAATCCCTGTTCTGGTATGCATGAAACAGTAATTCTACAGAAGTCCTTTGAGGATCTAAAGCAAGGGCTTTCATAGTCTCGCCTGAAGATTGCTTCGAAAAAGGGACAATTTCCAGTGGGAGAGCGACCACATGTGATAATTCGGCTAGATTGCTCAGATAGTTCACTGAAATGTTCAGTCTGAATTCAACATCTCCCTTTTTGTTTTCTCTCCTGCTGTGCTCAATCAGGTCTAATATATGGCGATCCAGAACAGACACCATGGTTATATCCATTGAAATCTCGCCCAGTTCTCTTTGCTGCCCTTTATATCTCAAAGCCTGGAGACTGGAGGCTGGCAATGGGGTCTCAAGATTAAGGATGCCAATTATCTTGTCATGGATTGCCATTTCACCCGATATGTGTGTTGGTGCTTCCTGGGTCCTTCCATATTTGAGACAAAAAGTGAGCCTAATAGCGGGTCTGGCATAATTTTGTGCAGGCACTGCCGACTTGAAACTAATCTCCATTATTCATGACCTCCTTTTCGCTTCATTTCACATCCCTCTTCCTTACTATTTGAAACACGTTCACACCCAATCCCATACGCTCCTGTCATACGATCTGACGGCAACCAGCCTGAACTTGGCTTCAGGATGCTTCTCCGATGCACCATAAAGCACCGAAAGCTGGTCATCCATCATGGAGAAGGGCACGAACGTGGATGACCTGTACCTGCCATTCATTGTGCGTGCAAGGATCGCTGCCTTCGGAATTCTCCTCTCCCCGGATAACCTCTGCACGTCGTCCAGGAATGGCGATCTGATGTACCCGACAGAGAATTCATTTCCCTGATACACAACAGCCCTGAAACCATTCTCCTCTCGCCTGGAGAAGTTGTACTCGATGTAACAGTCCGTGTCCCGTAGTAATCCGGTTTCATCCAGTATGTCCGCCTCATAGGAGACCACGCCCAGGTGGATCCTGGAGTCTACGGAATCGATGGCGGTAATTCCCCCGGGGGAGGGGCCGAGATCGGAGACCCTTATCCTGTTCCCCATTCCAATGATCCTGCGCACTATCCTGGTGACGTCGTCCGCTGCAGAGGAGTGCACCCTGTAGTCGATGTACACGCCACTGCCTTTCAGGTAGAGGCCAGTGCGCACCTGTGGGCCTATTTCCGATATCTCATCCATTATCGCGGTGGCTGTCTTCATCTCCTCAGCAGGTATGCTGAGTATCAGGCAGTCCCCTCTCCTCTCCGGGTGGAGTCCCCCGGCCAGTCCCGTGATCTTTTCCACAACCCTGCCGCACATGAAGAGATCGATGAAGCCTCCCTCGCCGCTCACGTGGAAGTCAAGCGGTATGGTGTCCATTTCCTTCAGCAGGAGAGGAATGACCGGGTGCTTCTGCTCCATGGATATGGTAAGGCCCGTGTCCATGACCTTCTCGACGTCACGGTACAGGATGTTTCATCACCTCTGCAGATTCCGGAATCACAGCCATTCCCATGTCTCCTGGTCCAGTTCCGAATAGTATTCCAGCAGCGGATGTGTGTCATGATCAACCATCAGGGAGTTCATCATTATGGAGACGTATTCATCGGCTTCTGCAGCGGGAACGAACGTCGT
>JAJZLK010000067.1 GCA_021803655.1 Thermoplasmata archaeon | reverse complement strand
TCCCCGTGACCTTTCTTGCCCTCTTCAGGGCCTTGTCATACCTGCTTGTCACCTCATACGCGTAGTATCGATCGCCAAAGTCCCTGATCTCTATCCCCTTTGTCTTGTATTTCAGAACCCAGTCCGGTAATTTATTCATGATACGTATATATACGTAATATGAATATGAATGTTTTTGTGACCGGATTGTTACCAGAATCGGTCAAATAAAGGGTTCGACGATGGTCTATAGAAAACGGTTTGTTAATCTATACCGTAAAAAACGAAGAGTTAAGGATTAATTCACGCAGGTTACCTTGATTCAAGGATGTGGGACAATCAGGTTGAACATTTTTCCGGCGAATATACTGTCATAACGTACGATGTGAGAGGATTCGGCAAATCCAGTGCAGCCATGGATAGGTATACCGATGCGGACGATCTTGAACTGCTCCTCGATCACCTGAAAGTGGAAAAGTCAGTTTTGATCGGAGTTTCAAATGGCGGAAGGATATCATTCGATTTTGCGGTGGAACATCCGGATCGTGTCATGGCCATGGTCCTTGTTGATCCCGGTATAAAGGGATACAGGAGTTCGGGTCCGGAAGAGGATGCGCTCTGGGACGATTTCAACCTGAAGTCGGAGGAGCAGAATGCCCTGATAAGGGAGGGAAAATTCAGGGAGGCGGCAGTCATGGATGTGGAAATCTGGACACCGATGCTAACGGGTGATATGCGCGAGAAGATCACAAACATAGCCCTGGAGAATGCACGGGTATATTCTCCGGGTTCTGACCCGTTTGAATTACAGGTCTCTCCTGAACCTCCTGCATTCACCCGTTTAGATGCACTCAAGATGCCAATCCTGATGGTTGTGGGAGACCATGACCTGCCGGGAATGATTGTACTCGCGAGGAGAGTTCATGAAATGATTCCCCACTCCAGGATGATCACGATCAAAGGGGCCGATCATGTGCCGAGCCTGTCTAGACCGGAGGAATTCACTAGAATCGTTCAGGATTTCCTGAAAAACGTTAAATGATTGCCCGTCATGTTATTAAAATAAGTCCGGATTGGTAATATGATTAGCACGTCGTTTTTCGTTCAGAGGTCAGGAGATCTGGATTAAATGCTGTTGGATTCTCGTGTCATACTGAAACTCTACTCGGTCAATCCAAGATTCCTCAAAGCGGGCGACATAAAGGTGGGTGAGAAGGATAGTTTTCACTTCCTGGGAAAAGAAGGAGGCAAGTGGTATTTTCACAAGAGAATAGATGTGGACCTGAGCGTCCAAGAGAAGAGGATGCTCGCCGAGCACAGCGAAAGCCTTGGAATGTCCTATGATCCTGATACGTCAGAAAACGTTATTCGGATGAAGGTACCGGATTTTCAGGCAGAGCTGTATGATGACATCAACAGGATATCTGGATGCAGGGTCTCACCCATTACTCTTCAGCATCACGGCGACGTATTCATAAGCATTGAGTACAACCATTGCCGGACTCCGATAATCAGCGAAAGGGTCTTGAGATACCTGAATGACAACGCGACATTTGAAAGAGGCCTGCTGTACATGGGGGAACATCACGGCAATCTTCCATATCTCCTGAATGTCTATTCTTCTCTGGGAAACAGTTTCAACGATTTAGTCATGATAAGAACACGGTGGTCTTTCAACGATTCTGCCATATCGACCGAGAATCAGGGAGTATTCCAGAATTCAGGCTCCATTATTCCCAAGGAGTTTGCAGATAACGAAGAAGACGGGCTGATCTGGAAAATGAGATCAGAGGATATCAAGGGGGATGCTCCTTTCGAGTCCGTTGATCCTTCGGACCGTATTTCGGAGGTCAAGGTAAAGTCGAGGTTTTTCTCGGATTTTTACCGGAGCGTAATAAGGAAATACACCGGACCAATATTTTACGGCCTAGAGTGTGACGGGAAAGGACTCACGAATTCCTTCATCATAGAGAAACGCGCACGAAACGAATTCCTTTGCGCATTAAAGACCCACTGGAGTCTCCAGGCAAGGAACAATCACCTGAACTACCTCATCGAAATGGGTGATTTTGAAAATTACAAGGACTCCGCAAATCTTCCATTCTGATCAGGAATCCCTGTTCACCAGAAAGACCCCTTCAGGACGTATTTTCGGTCCGTTTGAAGATTCAGATACAGTTACGCCGTCAATGTTTTCTTGAATTGGGATTCCAGATCACATCGGTGATCTGCTGATTTTTCTGCAGACATCGCTTACTGGTGATGCTTTAGCTTATCCCTTATCTTGCGAAGCTGGTCTTCCCGCTTGCAGGGTTAAATATTATTACAGAATAGGTGAAGCTAATCCTAATGAAGTCACCCTATGGTTTCCGGCAAATGGACAGGCGCATCTGGTTCCTTGCCGTTACCAGATTTATAAGGGCCTTCGGCCGAGGATCGACCTTCATATTTCTTCCCCTGGTATTCATAATATCATATAATCAGGGATATCTGGAAACCGGCGTCCTGCTTGGCTTTGCCACGTTGCTGCAGTCCTTGGTCCAGTATTATTCAGGAAAATGGACAGACCTTATCGGGCGAAGGAAGATTCTGGTATACACACAGATTCCGAACGTCCTGTTCTACTTCATGCTCTTTGTGTCGGTAGGATACCTGCTGCCGGTGGAGATAGCGGTGTTGTTCTGGTACCTGACCATCTTCATCAACTCGCTTCAGTATCCGGCAGTACAGGCGTCCGTGGCCGACGTTACGAGGGTAGAGGACAGGCTGACCGGTTACACCCTGCTAAGACTCATGGCCAATCTGGGAATAGCCATTGGACCTCTTGTGGGGGCGTATTCCTACATATTAACCGGAGGATTCCAGTATATATTCCTGATTGCCGCCCTTTCAACCATTGTTGAGATACTTATGCTCTACCTTTACATGAGGGAGACATACTTCCCGGACACTGTACAGGCGGTTGACTCTGTGGGGAAGCTGAAGAAGGTATATCGTGCAGACCGGCTCTTCCTCTATTTTATGATTGCCGGAATAATCACGGGATTCTTCATGAGGCAGAGAGGAACTTCTCTGACTATATTCACCGTAGTCCTCCAGCATGAACCGATCCAGTACCTTGCCTACATATGGGCTCTCAACGGAATCCTTGTGGTTCTGCTGCAGGTACCTATCCTGGCAATAATGACCAGGGCCCTAAACTCAATGTCGTGGAGAGGGATAGGCGTCATATTTTACGCCATCTCCTTCATAGTACTGTTCTTTGGTTCACAACTGGCGTCCCTGCTGATATTCATGACCATATCAACGGTGGGCGAGGATTTTCTCTCCCCGACTACGCAGAGCATAATCACGACTCTCGCCCCTGCAGACCTCAGGGGTTCTTACATTGGAGTTTATAACATGTATACAAGCATAGGATCTTTCTTTGGAGCAGCGCTGGGCCTCTATATCCTCTATATAGTGAGATCAGTCAGCCAGGATTTCTGGATCTACGTCGCAGCGGGAACTGCAATTGTCTCCATAATTTATTTCGCAATTTCCCCTTCCTTCAAACACCGGTTCAATTTGGAGTCACTCTCACAGGCAGAGTCAACCGTATACTTCACAGATTTCAGGAGATAGCGATTGAGAGGTTCGTTCCCATCCTTGTGCATGGCAAAACTAAAGTATGTCCATGATGTATTTGCGCCGTGAGTGTTTCTTTAAAGAAAAAGAGGCTTATCGTTTCAGTCGCCAGCATTGCAGTTGTCGCCCTTCTCCTGTCATCCCCTCTCGGTCCGCTTCCCCCGCTGTCCGGGTTGCTGAGTCCAACCTCCGGTATATGGCATGTCAATTTGCCGCAGAATGTCACCGGAGTCCAGTACCTGAATATAACCCAGAACGGTTCTACTGCATCTGTCGTCATTTACACAGAATCAGACGGATTCCTCGGGATAGCTTCGAATCACAACTGGTCGCTCTATTATGAACAGGGATACCTGGAGGCCAAGTACAGGCTTGAGCAACTCCAGTTCCTGAAAAAGACCGCACTGGGAGAACTGTCCTCCCTCGTAGGGAAATCTACCCTTCCAATAGATAATTTCTTCAGGCAGATACAGGATCTCCAGGTTGCGTGGAATGAATATAAGAATCTCTCCAGAACCAGCTATACCTACATGGTTCTGAGTGAGTTTGTCCACGGAGTCAACGCATACATCGCCAGCCTCTCCTCTGCAGACATGCCTCTGCTCTTCAAGCTGCTGGGATATACTCCGGGACCATGGAACATTACCGACGTTCTTGCAGTGCAGCAGCTTTTCCTGTGGGAAAACAGCGCCGGAGGAATGACTCCGTTGACCTTCAATTACGCACTTCAGAAAATGCCCGCAAACGTGGTCAGGGCATTCTACCCTGCCTATCCTGCTGGTATACAGCACCCAATAGTTCCATACTCCCTCAACCCATCAGTTTACAACGAAACTGGTGACATTTCCAACCTGTCGCTATATTCCCCGACTTACAATTATTCACTTCCCGGTTTATCGGCCTCGGTAGATTCCCTGCTTGCAAACAGTTCCGTTGTTAATAGCGGATCTTCAACGCTTGGCACGCTTCTTGGATACAGCGGGCTTAACATCAAGTATGCCCCGTTCAGGGACTTCGGAAGCAACAACTGGGCAGTAAACGGCTTTAAGACTGGTAATTCAAGTGCGCTGCTTGCCAATGATCCCCATCTTACCACTTCAGTGCCTTCAATCTGGATAGGTTTCCAGCTGGTATCGCCTGGACAGAATGTTGTAGGGGTGACCTTCCCGGGATTTCCCGGAATCATTCTTGGGCATAATACAAACATAGCATGGGGAGCAACCAATGGCCAGGTTCAGCAGACCTATTTCTATGCCGAAAGCGTGAATAGCTCCAGGCCAGGACAGTATTTCATGAACGGCTCGTGGCACTCATTCTCAACAATAAATGAGACAGTGAACGTAGCAGGGGGTTCCCCGGAACATCTCATCGTGCAGAGAGCAGCAAATGGAGTCGTACTGCAGACCAGTCCTGAAACAATTGCGATGGACTGGACCGGACTAAGTCCTACTAACGAAATTACATTTTTCCTTCACATAAATCGTGCGAAATCGGTTATCCAGTTCCGCCAGAATGCCACAGAATACTTCAAGACCGCAATCCAGAACTGGGCTGTAGCTGATTCACAGGACAATATCGGGATATTCCCGTTCGGCAACTATCCGGTGATCCATGCCGGCAACCCCAGAGGAATACTGCCGGGCACGGGACAATATAACTGGGCTGGCTTTATACCTGAAAACCAGTTACCATTCCTGTATGATCCCTCGAATGGATTTGTGTTTTCCAGCAACCAGATAACTGTGTCCGGGAACTACCCGTACTATATCGGTTGGGATTATGAGTCGGGTTTCCGCGCAGATGAATCGTTTACAGTGCTCAACAGTACACCAACGATCAACTTTGCTGCGATGAAGAACCTGCAGCTGAATGTCCACGATTTCAGTACCAATGTATTCCTCGGTCCTCTGCTGAATGCCCTGAGGGATAACTCATTGACAGGCACTGGCGTCTATAATGATCTATCGTCATGGAACGGGAATTTCACCGTCAATTCCACGGCAGCCTCCTTCTACAACTTCTGGCTCGGGAACTACCTGAACACGGTCTTCATGCCCTATATGCTGAAATATAACATCACGCAGTCAGAGGGTCTTGGCAGCAACTCGTTCTTCCTCGGTCCGGACTCAACCTATCATGGTCCCCTGATTGAAGACCTGATGAACTGGACCATGAATGCACCGAATATTTCATGGTTCAATAACCCGGTAACAAACCATACTGGAAACGCATCTACGGCAATGATCAGGGCGTTCGACCAGACATGGACTTACATGAACTCAACCTACGGGACTTACTCATCTTCCTGGAACTGGGGGAACATCCACAAGAGGGTTCTTTCCAGCTTCTTTGGAATAGGTTCCATGAATACCACCCAGCTCCCCTCAGCCGGCGACTCTAACACCCTCGATGCGTCCTATGGTCTTGTTTCCGACTTTGGACCGTCCTGGAGAATGGTTGTGAATATGAGCGATCCTCTTGGCGGCGTGGGAATCTACCCCGGAGGACTGTCAGAGAATCCACTGAGCCATTACTACGACAACACGTTCCAGGCATGGAACAACGGGGAGTACTACCTGCTGATACCATATGATTCCGGAACTATTCCTGCACAGTTCCTCTACATGTATCATGGAGGTGTTTCTCCATGAGGATGAAAGATTACGCCATTCTTGCCCTACAGATACCGGTCGCGCTTGTCCTGGCCGGATATGTATACTGGGTGCTGGTGATCATACCTGCAGTGATTTTTGGATTGTTCCTGAAGGCGCGTCTCAGGGATTCCGCTACGATAGGCATATTTACATTACTGGGAGTGCTGCTGTCCCTGATAATTACCGATTACCCAGTGGGTTTCCGCCAGGTATCGCTTTTCGCATCTATCGCAGGAATACCGGGAGGAGTTACCGTTCCGCTAATCCTGATTCTGCTGTTCAGCTTCCTGCTGGGTATGCTCGGTTCAATGCTTGGCTCGTCATTCATCTTCAAAGAGGAGAAAGAAGTTGTTAAGAATGGGCAGTGAAACTTGGTTCCAGCATACCGGATGTGTTAAGTGTCCTCTCCATTACAGAATGTCTGGAGTTGACGTATGATAGAAAGACTGAGCTTCGTTACCGTGACTGTTAAGGACCAGGAAGTCGCACTGAACTTTTACACAGAGAAACTGGGATTCGAGAAGCGTAGAGATTACCATTTCCCCGGTTTGCCACGATTCCTTACCGTTGCTCCGAAGGCCCAAAAGGAGGTCGAACTGGTTCTTATCAAGGCCGGTACCTCAAATGTGCAGCCTGCAGCGGGGGGGCACACCGGGATGGTCTTCTGGACGAACGACTGTATGCGCGATTATGAAGAGCTGAAAGGAAAAGGCGTCCATTTCACCGAGGAACCAAAGAAGATGCCATTTGGTATACAGGCAATGTTCACTGATCCGGACGGGAACCTCTTTGCTCTCAGCCAGTCAATCGGTGCGTGAGCTGGATTCCGAAACGCTGAGCTTTTAACCATACAATCAGACTATAGCTCATAAGTTTCAGCAAATAGGAGCGCAGTCTCGGACTGAGCCGGTCCTTATGTCTACCAAAAGGGAAATGTTTACGGGCCCGCCGGTATTAGCATCAAATTTGATACGATACGGTATCGTTAAATATCTCCCATCCATGGTCATGCATGACCTTCAGAGCAAGGCACACAGACCTGAGAGAGAATGAGAATGTCATGCGATGGTATCGGAATCTTCAGCAGGGATCCCTGATTACCGGAGACGTCTATCTGAGGACTTTAGGTCTTTACTGTAAGTCAAACGCTACAAGTCCAGAGCAGATCATAGAGGACGCAAAGACAGGAAAGCTGAAAAACGACTTCATGGATTTTGTCCACAGACAGGGAAAGGAAGGGAAGGCTGGCTCTTATGTTGTCAGGTTCAAGAAGGTCATAACGTCATGGGTGGCATTCAATGACTACGACGCCAACCTGAAAGGCGTCAAGATACAGGGGTCTAACATATCCCCTACTCTTGTCGATGAAAGACCTCCATTGAAGGATGAGATAGATTCCATGCTGAGAAGTGCAACAATCAGGGGAAGGGCTATCATATCGCTGCTGGCTTTCAGCGGATTAAGACCTGAGACGCTTGGGAATTACGACGGATCGGATGCATTGAGGATAAAGGACATTGAGGGATTGAAGATCGGATCTGAAGGCATGGAGTTCTCAATATTTCCAGCCAGGCTTTCAGTGAGGCAGTCGAAGGTACAACTGTCAAAGAAGGGGCATGGATACTTCACCTTCATGCCGGCTCAGTCCGGGAAATACGTCGGGGATTACCTTGAATCACGCATAAGGTCAGGGGAGAACCTGAGTCCTGAGTCTCCAGTGATTACCACAGACACAAGGGGATCACTGACACGCAGGACAGGGATACTGGCTACCATGTTCATTCTCAACGACGTGAGGGATGCAATCAGATCGGCAGGACTCAAGTTCAGGCCATACGCCTTGAGGGTCTATTGGGCCAGTTCCATGGACGTGTCCGAAGCTAAAGGGATAGTGTCACACAACTGGAGAGAATTCTGGATGGGCCATACCGGGGACATATCCGCAAGGTACAGTACCAACAAGGTACTGCCCGAAGACACGATCAAGGCTATGAGGGAAACTTACAGCAGGTGCGAACCTTACCTTGTCACTGAGGCCAGGGAGATAACACAGGATGAAGTTAAAAAGGGGTTCAGGGTTGAATTCCTGTCTTCAGTCATGGGCTTCGCGCAGGACAAGATAGATCGCCTTGACCTCGCGAACATGAGCAATGAGGAATTCCAGAATCTTGTCAAGAATGGCATCCTCGGCAACATCACAGGCAATGGCACAAGGCAGAAAATAGTAACAGAGAAGGAGCTGGGAAAATACATGGAGCAGGGTTATGAAGTCTTCACGACGCTGCCATCAGGAAAGATCGTTGTTAAGCTGCCTTCCTGATTCTATCCTCAGCCGGTATTTCTCCACTGCCATGTACCGCTGGCATTTGGGACAGTGTGCATATTTGCGCATGAACCCGTCAGGGCTGGAATAAGACCACACATGCCTGCACCGCGGGCACCGTATCACGATCTCCCCGTCGGTCACAGGTTTCAGTTCGTCGATCATCGCGGTGATCGTTTCCTCAAATATCGCATCAAAGGCTTTCAGGTCCATGACGCCAAGGCAGATCGTTGTTGCGTCAAGGAACTCCTGCGGGAACTCCTCCCAGTATTTCTTCCGCTTTACCTCAAACATTTCCTTCGGCACGCCAGGAGGGGCAGAGAGATATCGCTCGGTCAGATACCTCACGACTTCAGCGTATGACTTGGCGCGGATCACGGCCTTGATCTTGCTGAGTTTCTCGAATGTTGCTGACTGGATTATCATGGGATGAGAAGCCATGATTATGTATATTGCTCTAAAATATATATATTTGTCTATTTATGTTACATCTATATAGAAATGACTGCAACGCAATAGTACCGAGTAGATATATTGTTTTAAGACTGTCCACATACGGACACGCAAACAGTCAATGTATGATTCTCCTCCCCTTTTTTCCGTGGATTTTGGATCAGTTTTGACCTGTTTTGATATAATATGCCAATATATCTGCATTGTATAGATACTTGCAATGGAGAGTATGATCTTCCGAAAATTGCTGGCGTTAAAACAGGATGTTTTCGATGCTTCAAGGTCATATTCTATGTAAAGAGACAGTTTCTTTCAATGGTGAGCGATTTAGACCCCTTCCTGCTGTCCGTGACAGGAAATGGAATCCCATAGACCCGGACGGATCTATGGGGACGTTGGGATCAGGTGCAGCAATGCACTCAATAACGACGGATCGAAAAGGAGAAGCATAACAAAGGCTCCGATCCCTACGAGTATGAGTTCCGTGAACAGTTCTTATCACCTCCCCTTCGCATGACAGGCGCAAGCGCAAAAGATACGGCTGTTCGATTTCCAGTGTTTCGATTCACCAGGGCAGTTCGCATGATTCCCGTGAAAGCAATGAAAGAGCAGGAACCTGTCAGTCCTGGAATCGTAGAACAGCACCTTCATGGCTCTAACATAAGGCTGCACATTCGCATGCTGGCTTATCATGATATCACCGATACCGTTATGATCGCTGACTTCGCTATGATCAGCTTATTGCCCTTGACGCTCAACTCAAGGAAATACTGTCCTGTCCTGACGAGCTTCCCCGATTCTGTCTTCCCGTTCAGCAGGGATATGCTCACATTCGATCCTTCCAGCCCTGCATTCAGCGGATCAGGATTGGTGTAGTTCCTTGTTTCCTGAGATTTCTGCATGGCTCCCCGTGGCTTGTCTCCGAATCTTTCAACTTCCTTTCCATCTATGTTCATGCTCTTTTCACCTCCCCGGAGAGATTAGGCCCTCTCCGCGGCCGTCCAGTGAATCTGTGGACTGTGTGAGTTCAATGTCGGGAGATCTGCACTCAGGGCATACGATGATCATGATCATCCCGGATGCATCCTCCAGGATCACAGGATGATCAAACTCGGATCCGCAATAATGGCAGATCATGCTATGCCTCCGAATGGGTAACGTGGACGTGCATGACACCAGCAATCGCAACTGGAATCGTAACAGACACGATGATGCTTTGACCGGCAGTCAATGGATCGCATCAGGACCTCCAGTTCCGGGTCCATCTGGATTAATCCTGTACCCAAGGCCGGGCTTGAGTAGGGTACCCCTGTCGTATTCACGTTTGCATATTTTCGCGACCTCGCTCTGTGTTACACCGGGGAATTTCAGGGCCAGCATGTTGAAGATGACTTTAGGCGTGAGACTGTGGTATTTTGTCTGTGGTGCTTCGGTATCGATCAGGTCAAGGATCGTCGATCTGAGATCAAGAGGTTTCTGTTCGGGAGTTTCGCTCTGGACAGCGGGGTTATCAGTGTCGGCGTTCAATGCTGGACAAAGAGGACTATCTGCCCTATCATTTAGGGAATACCCCCCCTGTTTTACGTCTTTTTTTACTTTCCCATCCTGTGAATTACTGTTTCCTCCGTCAATTTTGTTAGTGTTTTTAGGGGGGGTATTCCCTATCTCATCGTCCTCTTCGTCCTCTTCGTCCAAGGTTGTGTCGTGACCCTTTGAAATACCGGCTACAATCGCTTTCACATATTCGGGGTCATATCGTGATTTTAGCTCAGCAAGTTTCTTTTTGTCCGGGACCCTGACAAGTGACACCTTCTTTTTTACTTCCTCATCTTCACCAGTTTCCTTATTCTTGCGGGTCAGCACGATTCTCGGTCTATCGGTTTTGAGTCCAAGAGCGGATATGATCTTTCCAGCCTGCTTACTATAATTTTCTCCGATCTCCGCATAAACGGAACTTAGATAGATGCCCTCGTATGATTTTCCGTTAAGCGTGTATTCCAGGGTACTTTCTCCCGAATCTATCAGCGTCAGGATCGTATCGGCAATCATGCCATTGGGGGTTTCCTTCGCAACTTCTACGTTCCGTATTATCTGAGCCTCCAGGACCCCTTTAATCTCGGTCTTTAACTCGGTCATGATGTCAATGAGATCTTCAAAAAAGCTGACAACTTCATAAAGCCGGGGTTCAGTCTGATCCTCATAACGCCGTAGAAATTCACTTGATTTTACGGCGTTAATTTTATCATGCCAGTTAATTCTGAATTGGAGGAGTTTACCCCGGATTTCGCTTCCCCTTGCAATAAATGTATCTTGGATAGGCCCTTTGATCTTTCGTGGGATATCCTTTCGTGTTAGTTGAAAATCCTGATTCACCTGAAGACTCTTCGACTCAATGGCGTCATCGTTAAACGGAGACCTTCCGGCCAGTACCATAGGCCCGTAAATTGAATAACCGATCACTGAACTAAAGCCGCGCTGGATCTCCTTATCAGCATTCAAAACTATGCTGTTTCGGTTATATTTAGCATTTATCATCGCGGACGTCTCACTGTCCATTTTTCCCTTTTCGTCCACAAAAAGTATGACCTGATATAATTGTGAAACCCGTTTTAGTGGAGCCGATTTTATATCTATCGCATAGAAACCATACGGTGTAACTTCACACATTACTGTCAGGAGTCGCGATTTGCCCTTTCCGTAGGGGGCGATTACGTGAACGAAAGGAAATGAAGAATCTTTCAGAGTATCGTACAGTGTGGCCTTCATTATGTAAAGTGAAAGGAGAATTTCATCCTCTTTTCTCATTTCGACGAAGGCATGAAGGAATGCCTTGATCTCGCAATATAGCGCATATTCTGATCCATAATCTTTAGGCGAGGAAGGGAATTTGACGGCGTCGTTCCCCTGCTCCTGGAATATTCGATCATTTTTTGTTTGAGCAATCTGTGGGGCTGGAATCACTTTGATCTCTTCTCCAAGATTCTCAGGATCCGCAATCAGGACAGAATCGACAACGTCAGCAAACCCTCCCCTGTATTTTAAAAACCGAAGAACCCCGCTATCGTTAAATTCTGCATAATGAAAGCTATTGTATGTGAAGCGTGTCTTTGCTATGGTCTCCGGTCCTTTGGGTTTGTCCTTCTTTCCCTTCGCCGATTCCTTTTCATGCGGTATCATTTCGTAAATCGCCGCGTCAGGGAATCCATGTCTTCCTTTTTCCGTAGCAAACCATGCCGATCTGATAGCGTCCTTCAGATCACTATAAGACATGCCTGAATTAGCCATCTCAGTGATGGTTTCCCAGAGCTCGTCCTTCCTATCGGGCCAATCTGAAATCAACGCGACTAAAAAGTTATTAATCTCTCCGGGATTTCTTTGTGAGATTCTGCCCAGATCTCCTTTTTTCATTTCTTCTGCCTCCCCGCGTCAATTATGGACTGCCATGTAGCAAGTTTGCCGATCACTTGACCGCTTGCGACGTCGTCAGGTTCGGAATTCAAAACTTCAGTAATCGTGGCGTCAGGAAACCTCGCCCTCATCCGGGTTTTCAACATCTTTATGCTGACGGTCATGGAGGCACCTTTCTGATGATAACCGCGTTTTCCTCTATTTCCAGTGTGACGGGATCACCGTGATCCAGTTCCAGAGCCGCCAGAATTGGGGGAGGAATGGAAACAACCTGTGACGTACCATCTCTTGCAATTTTCCTGTTGAAGATTATCTTTCCCATATCAGAGAAAAGCGGTTCCGCTATTTATATTCAGCGATTTATATAATCCTGCGGTTAGTTTTATGCTAACCGCAGGATTGACCCTCAAACCCCGTATATAGGGACTCTTGACGCCTGCGGTTAGTTTTATGCTAACCGCAGGGTTAAGTTCAGAACGAGTGAGTGACCCCCTGAAATAGCCTGTTTGTTGCATATTTTTGTGTACAATTCAACACTCCCTTCCAAAAAAGGAACCTATTGATTCATGGATCCTCCCTGAATGGTCATAAATTAGCTGTAGAAGCGACAGAAAAATGATGGAATTTGGGTCAGAAATACCCCGGTTTTGTCTGTTTGTATATATATGTGATACCATCCAGTATCAAAGATAAAACGAGCCCGCCGGGATTCGAACCCGGGTCAAAGGCTTCGGAGGCCTATGTGATAATCCGCTACACTACGGGCCCTTCTCAGGTCTTCCAGATGCCGTAACCCACAAAAGTATTTGAGAGAGTCTGTCCTGACTCCGGAGACAATGGAATCTGCGGGGATTGAAGAGGATGACTTCTTTTCGGAGATCACGAAAGTGATCAGGTCTGGAAGTCTGGATACCAAAGATGATCTGCAGCGCCTGAAGATGTCTCTGGCCTCTAAGTACTCCCTTGGTTCAATCCCTTCTGATACTGAGATAATGAATTCCGCTAAGTTCACCCCCACCGAAAGGAGGCTACTCCGACTGAAACGTACAAGAACAATTTCCGGAGTTGCCGTTGTTGCGGCCATGACATCTCCGGAGAGATGCCCGCACGGAAGATGCATATACTGTCCCGGAGGGGTGGAGAACAATTCCCCCCAGGCATACACAGGCCACGAGCCTGCAGCGCTGAGAGGACGGGCCCACTCTTACGATCCGTACAACCAGGTATTCCACCGGTTACTGCAACTTGAAACCATAGGTCATGACATCAGCAAGGTCGACCTCATCATAATGGGCGGTACTTTTACCGCCAGGAACAGGGACTATCAGGAAAGTTTTGTGAAGGGCTGCTTTGATGCAATGAATCGGAGTGTCTCCTCCTCTCTTGAAGAATCAATATTAGTCAATGAAACTGCGGAGAGAAGGTGCATAGGGCTCACAGTTGAGACAAAACCCGACTGGTTCTTTGAGAAGGAGATAGATCTCTCTCTGGACTACGGCACAACTAAGGTTGAGCTTGGGGTGCAGATCGTTAATGAACGAGTACTGCGAATGAACCACAGGGGACATGGTGTCGACGAAATAATAAAATCAACAAGACTCGCAAGGGATGCAGGGCTCAAGATCGTGTATCACCTGATGCCGGGAATGCACGGATCTGTCATTGAGGATGACATTGAAAGTTTCAGGCAGGTGTGTGAAAACCCGGATTTCAGGCCGGACATGCTCAAGATATATCCTACCCTGGTGGTAAAAGGTACAGCGCTCTATAACCTGTGGAAGATGGGAGAGTATGTCCCGCTAACAACGGATGAGATATCGGATCTCCTTGCAGGTTTCATGTCCAGAATGCCCCCGTGGATAAGGGTACAGAGAGTACAGAGAGATATCCCGGTCACGTTCATCGAGGCAGGGGTCAAGAGAAGCGACATCAGGAATCTTGTCGAGGCAAAGATGAGAAAGAACGGGCACAGGACCATGGAGATCAGGTCCAGGGAAGTCGGGTTTGATTCTGCATCCTCGAAGAACGTATTCGAGCCGGTAAGGAGAGACTACGATGCAGGGCACGGTACTGAGGCATTCCTCTCTTTTGAGGACGCGGACTACCATATCGCGGGATTCCTGAGACTCAGGAAACCTTCTGCAATGGTGCATCGGCCTGAGCTTGCCGGGTCTTCCATAATCAGGGAAATAAAGGTACTGGGAGAGGCAGTCCATGTTGGAGACAGGCCTGATCTGCAGTGGCAGCACAAGGGATTTGGAAAGAAGCTGATTTCGTGGGCAGAGGACATAACCATGAATGAATTTGGACTGGACAGGATCCTGGTCATAAGCGGCATTGGGGTCCGGGAATATTTCAGGAAACTCGGATATGAAAGGGTTGGCCCTTACATGGGAAAAGCCCTGGTCCGTGGTACCATATTTTAAGGATAATAACATCACCATTCCGTGAAGATTCCATGCGTGGTGATAAGGGACAGGAAGCCGGAGACTTCAAGGAAGGACCTGCTTGACACGGGAGCGGATGATCTTTTCGTCATTGATTTCGACGCTCTGGCAGGGTCAAAGCTCAATTATCACGTTTATACCGACCTGACAAAATATTTCGAGATAATTGTGCTCAATTTCCCCACGAAACCAATTGAATTCCTCGACACCATAATCGCTGGAGCTTCAGGAGTGGTGATACCGGATTATGTTCCTGACAGGGTCATGGAAGAGTTCCTATCCTACTCCAACGAAGTGGTATTGAATGACAGGAGTCCTGAAAAGTCTGCTAAATTCGTATCTCTTGGAGGCGACATGTTTTTGAGTGAGCATATTGTTCAATCTCCTCACAGGACCGTGTACTCCTACGGAAGAAGGGAAGAACCCGGATATATAATGCTTGACAACTTTCCCTTCGACATGGTCTCAAGATTCCTGTGACATTACCTGAGCAAAAAAGATTTAGTCTCCCCGTTATCAGAGAAGAATTGAACTCAGAAAGGTTGAGAACAGAAATATGCGGCATTAAACTTGACAATCCCCTCATCCTTGCATCCGGCATTCTCGATGAGAATGGATACACCATGGCCAGGATTCTCAGGGAAGGGGCTGCGGCGGTTGTTACCAAGTCAATTGGTTCTGATGAGAGAACTGGATACATGCCACCGGTTGTTTCTCCCGGTGATGGATATCTCCTGAATGCAATCGGCCTCACAAACCCGGGTATCGATAACTATGGTGAAGAAATTGCCATAGCCAGGGAGGTCGGAAAACCTGTGATCGGAAGCATCTTTGGAAAGGATGCGGAAGAGTTCAGCACCCTGGCAGGGAAGATGGAATCATTTGGAGTCAGCGCGTTAGAACTCAATCTTTCCTGTCCTCACGTCAAGGGATTCGGGTCCGAGATAGGCTCCGACCCGGATGCCGTGGAGGAGATAGTTAACGAAGTCAAGAGAGCAGTATCCATTCCGGTGTTCGCGAAGCTGAGCCCTAACGTTACTGACATCGTGCAGATAGCAAAGGCAGCGGAGGCTGCTGATGCTCTTGTACTTATCAACACCATCAGGGGAATGGCAATAGACGTGTTTGCGAGAAAGCCCTCGCTGACCAATGTTTATGGAGGGCTTTCAGGCAGGGCTATAAAACCAGTAGGAGTCCGGCTTGTCTACGAGGTAAAGAAGGAGACTGGCAGGACCATAATCGGGGTTGGGGGAATATCCTGTGCACAGGACGTCCTGGAATACGTGATGGCCGGATCAAGCTGCGTAGAACTTGGAACGGTACTGATGGAGGAGGGTAAAGGGATCTTCTCCAAGGTTTCGACGGAACTTTCCATTTTGCTTGACCAGCTTGGTTTTGATAACATTTCTGATGCAGTGGGAGTTGCGATTTCAAAATGATCAACAGCGTTATCACCGGAATCTCTGACGTTGCCGCAAACGTCAGGAAGATTGATTTCAAGTGGGATCAGAAACTATTGCCGGGCCAGTTCATAATGCTATGGTATCCCGGTGTTGGAGAGATACCAATGAGCATTTCCCATCTCGGAGACCCGAAGTCCATCACTGTCAAGGCGTATGGAACAGTATCTTCGAAGATAATGGAACTCGGGAAAGGAGACAGGTTGTATTTCAGGGGTCCGCTGGGAAATGGATTCAACGTCAGGGGAAAGAAAAGACTCCTCATCGGTGGCGGATCAGGCATGGCTTCCCTCCATCCAATGATAGAGAGAGGAGTCCATGGAATTGTGGCTGGCAGAACCTCAGCCGACCTGATCTTCCTGGATGAATTTGACCAAGACCGTGTTCTTGCTGCTTCCGATGACGGTTCCTCTGGCTTCAAGGGAACTGCTCTGGATGCACTGAAGACCCTCGACCCGGAGAGTTTTGACTCCATATATGTGTGCGGACCTGAAGCAATGATGTTCGGGATAATGAAACACCTTGCCGGCAAGAACGTATATGTTGAATTCTCACTGGAAAGAAGCATGAAGTGTGGCATAGGAGTATGCGACTCCTGCTCAATAGACGGGAACCAGATATGCACACAGGGGCCGGTTTTCAGCCTTGAATCAGTGATGAAGATGAGGGAGTTTGGCCTGACCAGACTGACAACCTCCGGTAAGAGGATCAGGTTCTGATTTGCTTCGGATTGCAAATGTTAATAACTTAAACGCGTAATTAGCCACTGAAATGGTAATGAAAGCTTCGCTGAGAGATTGTTTTTCCTATGCCAGGAATAGCTTTGCAGATCCTGATAAAGGAAGTATTATAACTATTTCAGGAGACAAGGGACACGGCAAAGGTGAACTCATATCCATCCTTGAATCAGAGGCGATTGCAATGGGGATCACCGTGTTTCGCGCATCTGCATTGCCAGGACCGGAAGTGATCAGATTCCATGTTTTCAATGAACTCCTTAACCGGATGTCAGGGGAGGTTGATTCCAGGGGTGCAACAGAGATTATTTCCAGCTTTGAGCGGTTTTTCAGCAAGAACAGCCGAGCGATAATACTCATTGAAAATATAGGTAACTTCTCCCAGCCCTGCCGCGATCTCTTCTTCTACTTCTGTGATCTGGCACTCAAGTTCAAGTCCGTTGTTGTAACGACAATCTCTGGCGATAGCACCGCCTCCCAGGCCGACCAGACCTTTGTTAATGAACTGTTCAATGATCAAAGAATCCTCGGAATTGAACTGCTGAAACCATCAGACGATGATGTCTTCTTTATCTTCAATAAGCAGGGATACCACCTGCCGGAAGATTTTCTAAAGGACATATACAGGATGACAGACAGCATATCACTGGTGAAATATTCTATATTCTACTACGAAGAAATAGGACTTATCGGCAAGGATAAGATGATAAATGATGCCCTCTACAGGTTCACTCCAGTACCCCCCACAGTCGAGGCGTTCTACCAGTCAATATTCAACGCATTTTCCGAAACAGAACTCCTTGTCACTGACCTGGTATTCCTTTCGGGACAGCTGGTCAGCCTTGATCTTATCGGAAAGGTTCTCGGCCTCCAGCACGAGGATCTTCAAAAGGCTGTGAAACGACTTTCCGGCATTGGTGTTCTTGACTTTGATGGAAACCTCGTGAGCTTCGGGAGCTTTCAGTTCCGCAATTTCTACGCTGAACAGAGGAGAGAAGGTGATTTTTCCGGGCTCATGCACAGGCTAGAGGAAGTGAACACAATGGAATCGCTACCCATTATTACCAGACTGAATCTTTTCCTTGAAAGCGGCCAGGTAGATCAGATCGGGAAACTGATTGTTGCAGAGGGACAGGTGCTCCTGGACAGATTATACAGTCCGGAAACCCTGCTGGGTCTGATGAACAGAATCAGGCCCATGCTAAGTGACCCCTTAGCAGGGAAAATTTGCGAGATGCTGACCTGCCAGTGTTATTACGAGATGGGTTATTCCAGTGAAGCTCAGAAATGCTATGAGGAGGGGAACTTTGGCGACATTGATCCGGTCACCCCTAAAATTAACCTTGCCAGGATATACGACACAGCCGGCGACTCAAAGAAGGCTTCCTCTGTTTTAGACGAACTTCTTTCCCGGCCAAACCTCACTGCAAGGGAAAAGGCAACAGCGCTCAATGCGAAAGCAGTAATGTACAATCATGAAAGAGAATATGACATGGCGGAATCCACTGTTGACCAGGCACTCGCACTGTCTGACAGTGATGAAATGCGAGACCAATATTCAGTTGCACTTTCAACAAAAGGTACTGTGCTCGTTAATCTCGGAAATTACGTTGAGGCCATGGATTTCTTTTCGAGAAGTTACGAACTGGCTGAGAAACTAGGCTTGAAATCCCAGTCCATAAGAAACCTCAACAGCATGGCAGTTCTCCATGACTACAACGGTGATTACGAGAAGGCAATTTCGCTTTACAAGGAAGTAGTTGACGCCTCTTATCTTATTGGGGACATGAGGATAAGAGCCTATTCAATTTACAATATCATGGAGCTTGGAGATCTTATCGGAAGATACTCCATTTTCGATAGCTATATTTACACAGAAAAGAACCTGCTCAAAGTTATACGAGACCCGTACCACAGCTACCGTTTCCACAGATTCCTGTCCAAGCATTATACTGAATTTTTTGACTATGGAAAAGCGATGGAAGAGGCTGATGAATCCCTAGGAATCGCAACTGAGATCGGGGATACTCAGTGGATAGACATGTCCAGGGGCCTGAAAGCCCAGCTTGAAGTCCTTTCAGGAAAGACTGTAAGCCAGGAGCTGATGTCCCTGCTTGACCGGGAGTTTGAGTCTATCGATGATTTCCTGCCATTCTACTACCTTAACTCAATAATATATTTCATCAGCAGGAATGAAGAGGAGAGGCTGTCCAGAGTGGCCCGCATCTTGAAGGAACAATCTGAAAAGAGCCATGACTATTACTCCAGACTCTCGTACCTCGTGGCCCATGCCGTATATTATTTCGCTGTCAGGAACATTACTGAACTCAGTAAGCTTGTGAATGAAAATCAATCACTTCTAGATGATACGCCTACTGCTACCACTCTGCTTTCCTCGTACTCATACGCCGTAGACCTGTTTGAGGGAAGAATGGATGAGGCTGGAGAGAAACTTGCGAAACTGAAAGTTAGGCTTGAAACTGTTTCTCCGTTATACTCTGTTGTTTCCAAGCTCATTACTTCTCTGGGAAGGACACGCGCACTTAAATTATCGAGGGACCAGGTTGATCTGACATTTCTTGAAGCTCCGGGCGTCCCTGCAATTATGAAGAAACTGGGGGAGATGATTTTTGCCGAAGAATGACGAAGAAGGCGGGATCTCATCTCTCTGCATTTACAATTACTCCGGGGATTGCCTCTTCAGTGCCTCGTATATGACAAAATGCAGGCTCTGCTTCAATTTCTGTACCCCGGTTACTCCCACGGGCAATAGAAATCAGCGTGGACTTTACACGATTGCTGACTTTGCTTTTTCTCCGTCAGATCTGGATAAGTTATTTCCCAGCAGCAACCAGACTCAGAGAACGCTCTGAGCAATTTAATAATAATCTGGAGATAGGGGGAATGGGCTTGTGAGGTAGCCAGGACATCCTGTTGGCCTTCGGAGCCTATTACCCGGGTTCGAATCCCGGCAAGCCCGTCTCATGATTATGCGACTTACAGGGCGGCAGATTTGTACATGAGAGATTCAAATTTCAGAATGAAGAACTTGTGTTCCGAAGGAGCAGAGAGAGTTATGAAGACATTGTTGAGAGCGTATTGCCGAATATGCTTGTTGATGGTGACTGCGAAAGTATCGGGAGAAGAAGAAATGTCGATTAGCAGGGTTAGAACTGAGATTAGGAAGGAGATGAGATCAATAGTACCGAAAGAAATCTCATGTATTGATGATCTGCCTTACTCAGTAACGCAATTCTCGTCTTTCAGAGTAGCTAATGACTTTGCAGTCGTGGTTTGTATGCGACCATTATTGGGCACACAACATACACAGAAACGTATATATAAATTGTAATCATTACATACTATGCCTGCACAAAGACTTAGTGTGACTCTACCCGAGGACATATTGGATATCTTGAAAACCAAGACAAACCGATCCAGTTTCATCGCCGAATCTATAAGAGAGAAGGCAATCAACGATAAGAGGAGAGAAATCCGATCGGCAGCGAAAAGACTTCAAGAGCATTACGCTGAAGATTCTGACCTTAATGTTTTTGTCGAACTGGAATCCGAAGACTTTCTCGAGTGAGTTCAAATGTTAAGACAGGGTGAGATATACCAAATCAACTTAGATCCAACCATTGGTTCAGAAATGACGAAGCAGAGACCATGTGTGATTTTGAGCGCAGATGATATTGGTATCCTTCCGCTTAAAGTTGTGGCTCCTATTACCGATTACAAGAAACATTACGATAACGTACCTTGGATGGTCAGCCTAGAACCAAACAAAATAAACAACCTGTCCAAGCCCTCGGTTATAGATTTATTCCAACTTCGTTCGCTCTCAGATCAACGAATGATCAGGAGAATCGGTTCTTTGACAAAATCTGAACTGGCAAGGGCAATTGAAGCGGTAAAACTTGTTTTTGGAATCTATTGATTTGCCCCATTCGCAATAGAATTGACTTACGAAATTGAGTGCGTCTCATCAAGCCCGTCGTGGACACGTTCTGATTAGTGCCTGACAATCAACCGCCCGATTTACAAGGGCTACAGATCAACCGTTCCCTATCAGTCCATGTGACAGTTCAACTGAATACTCTAGAAAATCCGAACAGAATAATGGTACCAGTACAATTGGTTACGGATTCTCTTGAACTACGTTGCATGTAATAGACTGACTGCTTGATCCCTATCGATCAGCTGAATGTTATAATCTTCCGCTCAGTCGGGGAATGGAACCTGTTCTTTCAAACACTAACTCCGTTTTTTTAGAGAACGAATAAGTTCCGGGCATCATGTCTCACTTTCCGGCACTTGACGGTATTTGACCTGATATCTCCCTGTTTCCCATGACTATTCAATTTTGAATGATAATGGCGGTGGTTCCCGTTGGGAGACCTTTCCACCAGTGGAACGTTTCTTTTCCTCACCTACCCGTCCGTCATCTTCCTTACCTAGTCTTCCACTAATCTCTCAGATTTGAGATGCCAAGGGTTAGAGTGCATGATCAAGTCTTATCCTCATGACTTCGGATTAACAGAGGCAGGTAAGGTGGTTTCACCGACCAGAACACCACCGAAAAGTATTGCCCAGAAGAAGATTGGGTAGTAGATCAATCTTTCAGCACCCCCGGGACCAAGCACAGTAGCTGAAATCGCATTTCCAAAAAGTGCTAATAATGACAGTATACCCATGAACATTGAGGTGTACCTTGCCCGGCCCCCCGTGAGCCTTGGAGATAGTATCGCAGCAGTGGCGCCAAAAAACGCTACACAAACGGCCCCGATCGTATGCAAAAAGGGATTGATATTCCATGGATTCAGGCTCACAAGTATGAGTCCAATGCCTACTAGGTAGAAGTTAATGGCTGACAGGTAGAGCTTTGAATTCCTGAAAATAATCCATGTTCCGATAACCCACAGCGTTCCGCCCAATAGAATCTGAGAATCCCAGTAAAGCATCGTTGGATACCCCGCCCCGCCAAGAGTGCTAATAGCCTGATGTGTCACATTGAAACCTGGAACAACTTCCTCTGCCGTGGTGGTAGCAAGGAGGACGAGAATTCCTCCGACAGCAAAGAATATACCAGCTCCGGTTCCACGGGGAGAACCACCAGGTTTACCGCCGGGGTAATCCGATCGCTCCATCAAGTGCCGATGGATAAGTTCCATATGATGCTTCTCATTCTCTGGACTGGAATTACCAATCTGATTTTCTGCTTAAAATCTGCAATTGGTGTTTTCTCCGAGAACAGGTTCAGTTCCTGCTAAATACACAACGTGCTTCAAATGTGGTGAAAATAAGTAGATGGGACTCAAAAAGAGAATCCCACATTAAGCCTTCTTCTTTTTCAGGTAGAGTATTACACCTATGGACACGCCTGCGGCAGCAATTACTCCTATGACTATGTACAGAAGGATACCTGAGGTGCCTGGCGTACTCACGCTGGAAAAGACCACGTTGACGGTAAGGGAGTGCCCATTTACGGTGATTGTTCCATTCTGACTCTGGACGCTAAATCCTGAAACGTTGGATACGGTGTAATGATACGTTCCATTTGGAAGGGAAATAACAATGCTCGTATTGCCTGACTGGTATGGCGTACCGTTGCTGAAGGTCACTTTCCATGCTGTACCGGAGCTTAGACCGCTCTCCGCGAATGTCACTGAATATGTCACCTTGCTGAATGCTACTGCTGGAATAGCCGGGCTTCCGCCATTTATGGTGAATTTTCCTGTGTAGGAAGATGGAGCAAATTCCTTGTTGGATGAGGATACTGTGAATGTGTATGTTCCGTTGGCAAGTGTTAGTGAGTGGCTTGGCGTTAGTATCGGACCTGAATCGTGACCCGTGATGTTCACATACCATGCTGTCCCTGATGGAAGGCCCGATTCAGTGAAAGTTGCCCCGTATAATTTATTGAATGTGACCGTAAATGCCTTGGTTGTGGTGCCACTAACCACGAAGCTTCCTGTGTATGAAGGTGAATAGCCCTTGTTAGCAGTAGAGACCGTATAGGAGTATGTTCCATTGATCAGGTTCACGGAAATCGAAGCGGTGGACGTTGACTGCGATGTGGGCAGGGTGAATCCTGCAGGTCCTGAAGTGAAGTTCACATACCATTCTGTTCCTGACGGGAGGCCTGATTCCTGGAAAGTGGCAGAATAAGAATACAGTGTGAAATTAACCGCAACGGTTGATGGAGTTCCCGCCGAAAATGTCTTTGTTCCGATAGTATGGTTGAAAAAGATTTTATCCGCGGAAGCGACTGTGTAGGTGTATGTTCCATTGATCAGGTTCACGGAAATCGAAGCGGTGGACGTTGACTGCGATGTGGGCAGGGTGAATCCTGCAGGTCCTGAAGTGAAGTTCACATACCATTCTGTTCCTGACGGGAGGCCTGAT
>JAJZLK010000055.1 GCA_021803655.1 Thermoplasmata archaeon | reverse complement strand
CTCTCAGAGAGGTTCGGGACATAATAATTCGAGCAAAAATAACGGCGTTATTTCTCCAGACATGTTCCCGCGCCCACCGGGAGGCGGTGGCGGTACGACACCCAGTACTGTGACATACACGTATAATATCGGCGAACCTTGGCTAAGTGGTGGTACAGACGCACCTATATTAGAACTAAGTATTGGAGGCAAGAATTACGTTCCGGGAAGCCAGATAACTTTAAACACTGACCAAACGTATGGTTTCAAGTTCGCAGATAATAGCAGGACGTATGGATATTTCGAATCAAATAGCATAACCCTAGATTACTGGTATACCACCTCCGGATCTGTACAGAACGTGTCCTACTCATCCGGGAATACAAATTGGATTCTCACCCCGGGAAACCAGAATGGAGTACTTCTTGCAGTTACAAGTTATCCTGCAAACTGGGGAGGCGCAGTGGCGAACAACTTCATTCAATTACAGTTCAGTGGTGCTTCCGCCATAGTTAAGATTCCATCAGTGAGCTATAGTGGAAGTGGGGTTAATGACCTAGGTATCTGGACAGGGGTTGGAGGGGCGGGAAACTTACAGAAATATGATTACTTCTGGCAGGCAGGCCTTGCAGTAAATGTCACCGCAGGCGGTCAGGAGACTGTTATCCCGTGGTGGGAGGCCTTAAATGGAGTGAGTCCTGGACCACTGAATGACCCACACTTTTATAATTCTGAGAGTGGAGTGTTTTCTCCGGGGGATTTGGTGAACATAAGTGTGTCAGTCGCAGAAATAAGCGGCGGTGGGCAGATTGGCTACTACTCAATTCATGATCTCACCAATGATAAATCGTGGAGTGGTTCGGTTCCAAATCTAAGGAGCACATACTTTAATACTACCAACTCTGATCAATTAAACTCGGCGGAGGCAGTAGTGGAAGTGCCACCAAGCAGTCATGGTGTGGTTTTCAATGCGCCACTATTCTATTCCATAGACTTCTCCTCCATATATTTCGATACAACCTCGGGAAACATGACAATGGCCTACGCACCTACCTATATGGACGAGATGTGCCTGCAAAATTATGATTTCACGACCGACCTGCAGCTTGGATGGGACCAATTTTCTATCGTGGGGCAACTGTGATCTGCATTGAGAGGTACGATAGCAACAGTGCATGACAAGACCATTGTGCCTGAGGAAGAACTGAGCGCCGGAAAAAGAAATTGGTTGACAAAGAGCGAGATAGAATTCGAGCCAGAAGCGGGCGGGAAAATTACTTGTTGTTCATTTATTATGGACACGAGGTAACTGATGAGACTCAAGATTGCAGCAATTACTGTATTTTTTATTTTCCTGCTCCTCTGTTTCGCACCTATAGGAGAAAACGATCATTCTGTGACCAGGAAGGTTTCCTCCCCTGCGCTATCCGGCCCCTCTCCACTGAACTACAGTGTGTCGCCAATAAACGTTTCGGTTGGAAGTTTACCGTTTTTCATGGCCGTGGATCCGGAAAATGGAGAAGTATACGTCTTGAATACCAATTCCAGCAATGTATCAGTCGTTGCGGTGAACAAGACGGTCGTCGACACTATCCCGGTGCCAAAATATCCAAATGAAATAATCTACGATCCGTACAACTATTGTATGTATATCACAAATGGTTCCCCACTCTTGACCGTGATCAACACCACCACCCAATCTGTAAGCTATATTCGTACGAGTCTGCCGGGTACAGAAAACATGGTGTATGATTCCAGAAACAACGATGTCTATGCTTTCAATCCTTCCGGCGGTATTTCTGTGATAAGTCCTTCCGGCCTGGTCATCAAAAATTTAATATATTATACGTCGTTTTTCATTGATAGCCCTACCGTGTATAACCCATATGATAACAGTGTCTACTTCCTAGGAGATAGTGAATACTCGACTGCTGTTGTTGGTTTGAACCTAAGCTCCATGAACACCTCGCACGTTGACATTTCTCCGAATATGCATGTCAATTCCTACGGTATTGTATTCGACCCGTCCAATGGGTACATATACGCGATGACTTCAGCCAAGAACGCTACGTTCTACCTTGTGGCAATAGATCCGTTGACAAATGTAGTGACTAAGTACTATATCCCCGGCTTACTGTCATACGGTATTGCATACGATTCCAGGAATCAGGATATTGTGGTTGATGCCAGCCCTTACTCTTACAACGGACTCTTATTCTATTTCCTGAATGCTAAGAATAATTCATCGTTCACGGTTCACACTCCTCTGGTAAACTTTGTCGGCCCATTTGTTTATAATCCTGTTGATAACTCGCTTTACGCTTCAGCGAGTGCCAACAACCAGATAACAGTCCTTCCGTTGTCTCCTCCCAGTGTTGACAGCAATGCCGGTATGTTCCTAGTATACGGTGTGATATCAGTCGCGGTGGCGACTGCTTCCATTCTGACACTGGTATGGTGGAGAAAGAGTCGTGCGTGATTCATAACAGGTCCTTTATGAGTTTTCCTCCAGCTAGTGCATCTGCCGGTTTCCAGAATACCATGTTCGAATAGAGTCCCATTGCACGATGGATTTCGAGTAACCCATCCAGTGTCATCATATTCCAGTCGTTCCTCTGACTTCGTATTCTATCAGCCCTGTACACATAGATAAGTTTTACATTCAGCTACGCTTTCAGTCAGGAAGAAACTGATGGAAAAATTTGATGCAGTAATCATTGGTGCAGGTACTGCTGGCCTGAGTGCTGGTATCGCCCTTAAGCGTGCGGGAAAGAGCTACGTGATCCTTGACAGAAAGAAGGAGATAGGTCTACCTGTCAGGTCGACCGGTGCAGTGAGCCTGGTATGGGTAAACAAGATTGGGATGCCGGTCAAGGAGGAAATTGTATCTTCATATATCAAGGGAATAAGCTTCAGGACAGACACCGGCAAGCATGTGTCGCTGAAATACGACCGTGCCGTGGGTCTCGTCTACGATTTCACGAAGTACGAAAAATACCTGGCTGACGAGATGGAGGGAAAGTTGAATTACCGGCTGCAGACAAACGTAACCTCCGTGGATGGGAACATCGTCCACAGCAGCGCAGGCGACTTTGAAGCAGATTATATAGTGTATGCAGCTGGCCCTCAGTCCGCATTCGGGAAGAAACTTGACAGGAACGAGGTTCTCGTGGCGTATGAGGAGATCAGGGAGCTACCGAGGCGAACTGATTACGACATGGTTCTCTGGTTCACTGATAAGGCACCAGGAGGATACGTTTGGGACTTTAATGAATCAGATAACACCAGGAAGGTCGGAATCTGCTACTACCCTCTCAACGGCACGCAACCAAAAGCGGTTCTTGATGAGTTCACAAAGAGTTTTTCCGAGCTGAACGGAAAAATGCTCCATACAATGGCCCACCAGATACCGCTTGCTGAACCTGCAGATCAGGTGGTGGACGGCATCTCCCTTTATACGGGAGACATGGTGAACGCCGTCCTCAACACGACTGCCGGAGGTCTTCAGGGAGCTTTCTGGAGCGGGTTGAGCGCAGGAGAAGCAGTCGCGGCAGGAGATCCTTCTCTGTACCAGAAAAAATGGGATTTGGAGATAAGACCCTGGCTGATGAAGCATCACAGGATCCACGGGAAGATGCACAGGAATGGTTCCAAGTCTGTTGGAAGACTCATGACGCTCTCCAGGATGATGCCTATGTCTCTGAAGAAAAGAGTATTTGGCGGACTCTGATCAGAATTTTATACCTGTCAGGGTCTTTGTTTCTACGATACCGGGAATGTTCCTTATCCTCTCAACCACTGTGGTCTCAAGCTCCTTGTAGTCTTTTGTTTCTATCTTGGAGATAAGATCATATTCTCCGAAAAGGGTGAAGGTCTCCCTGATCAATTTGATTTCAGAGAGCTTCCTGGAAACTTCGTTCTCCTTGCCGGGGACACAGTTTATCAGAATAAACGCCACTACCGTCTTTGACACCACCAGAGTTATTTCTATTGCCTAATTACGCTTTTTGTTTGCAACGACGAAGAATGTTTATCTGATCCTCTCCGGTGGATCAGATCACCTCAATTATCATCGAGTTGGCCATTCCTCCGCCTTCGCATATTGCAACGAGACCATGCCTCTTTCCTCTTGCCTTGAGAGTGTTGATCAGCGTCCCTATAAGCCTGCTTCCCGTTGCTCCGAGCGGATGTCCTATGGCCACAGCGCCTCCATTCACGTTCAATCGATCCGTTTCCACTCCAGTCCCCTTTACCCACGCCAGTGGAACGGATGCAAAAGCCTCATTCACCTCAAAGAGGTCTATATCATCCAGCTTCATCCCTGCCCTCTCAAGAACCTTAAATGTGGCAGGTATGACCCCGTGAAGCATCAGGATCGGATCTACACCAACCGAGGCCGCAGCTACAATCCTTGCCTTCGGCTTTATCTTGTTATTGTCGATGAACTGCTGTGATGCAATGACCGAAAGAGAAGCACCGTCTGATATCTGGCTTGCGTTTCCCGCAGTTATGAGTTTGAAATCCGGAGATATGGTCCTGAGCGCGCTCAGTTTCTCGATGGAGGTATCCTTCCTCACCCCTTCATCATCCGAAAGCACCCTGCCGGGCTCTCCGGTCTCTACCGGATAAAGTTCCTTGGATATCAGATCACGTGATTTCAAAGCCCTCTGGTGACTCTCCAGGGAATACTGATCAAGGTGTGCCCTTGTTATACCGAACTTCTCAGCAACCTTTTCTGCGGCCATATGCTGGCTGAACCAGTCCGCTGTAAGGTTGTACCTTTCAACCAGGTTCCTGGTCTTTGGGCTTCCCTGCGCCAGGAGATTGCTGTATATTGGAACCCTGCTCATGTTCTCGACGCCTCCTGCAAGGATCAGGTTCTCGATACCGGCCTTCACCTCGGAATAGGCGTAATGGATTGCCTGCAACCCTGAGCCGCACTGTTTGTCAACGGTACAGCACGGGACTGATTCGTCCGATCCAGATGACAGCCACGCATTCCTGGAGACATTTCCTCCCTGTTCTCCTATCTGATCCACACATCCCGTGATAAATTCATCAACATTTGAACTTGATATGCCCGTATCCTTAAGCAGCCTTGACGTCAGGTTTGCAAGAAGATCGACCGGGTGGACCCCGGAAAGTGATCCGTTCCTCTTCCCGAAGGGTGTTCTCTTTGCTTCCAGAATAAATGCCTCTCTTTCCATTGACCGGTCATAAGGAGAGCATTAAAATGTATTTCTCAATGCACCCCCCATCAATGTCTCCTCTCCTTCTGGCGGTGATCGGATTGTTGCTGGGGCTATCTCTCGCGGCACCACCGGGACCCGTGACGGCAGTGATGGTTGACCGGTCATTGAGATCCTCTACCGGTGGTATACTAGTTGGCCTGGGAGCCATGACCGCCGATTTCATTCTCATGATTGCCACATTCACCGTGAAGCAGTTCCTCCTGCTGGATTCCCTGATACCATTCGTATACCTTTCTGGTGCTGCCTTCTTCGCCATCCTGGCTTACATGGTCGCGTTTCATGACAGCAGCGATCCCCAGCCGAACAGCCATGGATATACAACTGGACTATTCATGGGGCTCTCGAACCCGTTCCAGATCGGATGGTGGCTGACGGCTGGACTTGCGTTCAACCAGAAATTTGGAATACTTCCGTTCTACTTCCTGTTCCTTGGAATAATCGTCTGGATATCATTCCTCTCCGTCGCAGTCCATTTCAGCGTTGTGAAATATGGAGAGAGGGCAAGGGAAATTCTCAGGGGCTTCAGCTCCATAACCCTTGCTTTCTTCGCTGTGCTTTTTGCGGCCTACTTCTACCTGTCGATCATGCCTTGAGTTTTCGTGAGCGATCCACCAGTTTAGCCATGTACTGTGCTATTCTCTTAGCCAGATCAGCGTCGGTGATATTGCCTTCCGCATCGAAGACTGCATGTGCTCCGGACACAAAGATCTCAGGCTTCTGGATGGGGACCATATCCAGGTAGACGAGTATCTGTCTGAGGTGATACTGCGCTCTCATTCCGCCAAACTGTCCCATTGAGGCACTCATGATTCCGGCCGGTTTCCCCATGAATGGGTTCTCTGATACCGGACGGGAAGCTATGTCTATAGCATTTTTCAGGAATCCGGGTACCGAGTAGTTATATTCCGGCGTAACGAAAAGGACGCCATGGGCCTTCCTGATTCCGGACTTGAACTCCGCCACCTCAGCTGAAGGTTTGTTTTCCTCGTCCTGGTTGTAGAGGGGGAGGTTTGCGATATTGAGTATCTCCAGCCTGGAACCCTGAGGCATCGCCTTCTGGCAGGCCTTGAGAAGGAACCCGTTGTAAGATCCGTTGCGGAGACTCCCTCCGATACCTGCGATGATTATTTCTTCAACCATTTCTGATCAATTTCTCGAATAATCATAGAATAAATACTTTCGGAAGCGTACTGCCTTCCGGCGCCGCTAAACTTCCTTGTCCTGCACGATAGTACCGAAGATCGGAGACAGAAAGAAGAAAAGTGTTCTCCCTGGGGAGAACATGATATTCCCTGGTCTATTGTTTGAGCAGATCCACGATCTTCGGCACGACCTGGAAGATGTCCCCGACGATGCCGTAGTCTGCTTCCTCGAAAATCGGAGCGGATTTGTCCTTGTTTATTGCAACCACAACCTTGGATCCCCTCATGCCGGCTATGTGCTGTATCTGGCCCGATATTCCAAGTGCGATGTACATCTTTGGCTTGACCTTCTTCCCGGAGAGACCGACCTGCCTGTCTTCAGAGAGCCAGTGGTAGTCCAGACATATTGGTCTTGAACCGGCAATCTCACCTCTCACAGCCTCTGCTAGAGGCCTTATCTTCTCGATGTTTTCCTTGTTGCCGATACCTCTTCCAACGCTGACAATGATCCCTGCCTTCTCAAGATCTACTGCGCCTGCTGACTTGTTTTCCCTGTTTACAAGGGAGATCCGGCTGTCAGGTCCGGTGATCTCAACCACATTTCCTGGTTTGGTCGATTTCTTTGGCTCCGAGATGCCGGGCATTACCGTGAGTATCCTTGACTTCGAAGATTCCTCAATAACGGTCTTGCCGCCGTAGAAGAAACGTTTTGTAACGCAAGAGTCCCCGTCGATCCTGAATTCCGTAATCTCGGAGGCAACATCTATTCCAAGTTCTTCACCGAGTATGCCTGCCACGTCCCTTCCAACGGCCGTTGATCCGATTACAAGATAGTCGTATGCATTCTTCTTATGAAGATCGGCTATAACAGAGGATATCGTGTCAGGGAAGAACTGGTTCTTCAGTGAATATACCGTGCCGGCGCAGAATTCAGCTATTTGCGCTGCCTTGTGTCCTGAAGTTACGCAGTCGGTATCCATCATGCCGGAGAAATATGATAAAAGCTGGATCGTGTGATCGTCCATGTCGGAGAAAACCAGCGCCTTCATTTCATCGCCTCCTTTATTGCCTTCACGATTTCCGGTATCCCCTTTTCCGGGTCCTCGAATATGATCTTCTTCCTTTCGCTTTTTGGAGCGAGGTTTGAAAGTACCTTCAGGTCTGTCCTGCCCTGTACAGTGGTTGACTCCACGTTAATTTTCTTCTTCCCTGCCTGCAGTATCTGCATAACTGGAGGCAGCCTGGGCTCATTGATCTCCTGCGTCACTGATATTATAACCGGACACGGCGCTTCAGCCGTTACATTCTCGGATTCCATTGCCATGGTCACCTTTGCTTTTCCGTCCTGCAGTTCTATCTTTACTCCGTTGGAGAGGAGGGGTTCCCCGAGAATCCTAGAAATCCTTCCGGGCAGTATTCCGGTGTACGACTCCGCTGACTGGTTACCCATAAGGATAATGTCATGCGGGATGGTCCTGATCTTCTCGGCGAGCACTTTTGCCGTCCGTGAAGGATCATTTCCCTGGTATCCAGTAATCACGAATCCCTCGTCGACACCCATGGCATAGGCTTCCTTCATTGCGGAAGTTGACTTTTCCGTCCCGAAACATATACCATAAATCTTTCCTCCGTGTTTCTCCCTGATTCTGACTGCCTCTTCAATGGCGTTCTTACTCAGGTTCTCGAGCCTCATCGGGAGGTTGTTGACCTGCGGAGATCCTGTGGATGGATCGGTCTTGAGGAGGTCTATGTCTACAATCTGCTTAATCAGAACAATTATGTTGAATGGCATCTAAGTTTTTCCTCTTTTCCGTGATTGGTGCATTTCTTTAATTCTTTTCCCTCACAGATTCGGTACCAGTTGCTAAGCTAGAAAAGCCTTGACTGGCCGGACATGGACGTATTCATATACTCTTCATTCTGGCTGTTGATCCTCACACTCTTCCGCAGCGCCTCTTCCCCGATCATCCCGGAAACTGACTTCCACCATGACATTCCAGACCTCAGTGATTCTACTGGAAAGCCTGATTCTCTCATCATGATCATTGCCGTTCGGTAAGGGGAGAACCTGTCAAATATCACCCTTGAACCCGTGCTCACTGCGATCTCCATGATAGATTCTGCAGTTTCTCTGTCATCGTTGAATCCGCGGATGATGGGGCCGTAGAATATCCATGTCCGGATCTTCTCAGAAGAGAGTTCCTCCAGGGCCCTTACCCTTGACGCTGGTGATGGTGCTCCTGGCTCTATGACTGCTGACTTATCTCCGGACAAGGAAGTGAGGGTCATTCCCACATCGCAGGTTGATCTGTGGGATGAAAGTATGTCCGCATCTCTCCTTACCAGCGGAGATTTTGTCTGTATTGTAACTCGGAAACCGTTCTGAAGAAGAACCGCAAGACTCTCGCGGGATAACCTGTAACGCCCCTCAACCGCCTGATACGGGTCTGTTATGGTGGACATCCCCACTATTCCTCTAGGCATCCTCGATATCTCCCTCCTGAGTACCTCCACGATGTTGCTCCGGACCACCACTGAATGACCCCAGTTTTCCCTGGCGTCCTTGTCGGAGGTCATGTCAACCGCAAAGCAGTATCTGCACGCATGCAAACAGCCAAGGTATGGGTTCAGCGAATAGTCAAGTTCGGGAAGACCGGACTTGGACAATGCTCTCGATGCAGGGATCTCCCTCACAGTTATCATATTGCAAAACTTTCGAGCGTAGGATTCACGTTCAGCCTGTGTACGAATGATTTCTGCCTCCACCTTTCTGCCGGAACCTTGAAGAAGCTCTGCATGTATTCTAACGCCTTCCCGTAATCGTCGAAAAGCATGGGGCTGGAAGCAAACATCTCCCTCACGTTTTCCCTCACAAACCATACCCCAACCGGAAGATCAAAGCCCGGATATATCTCTCTCCAGACCATTGCCTTTGCCTGTCTCCTGTTCTTCCTGAGACTCTCAAGCAGCGCGATTCTCGTTGAATAATAGCATCCCCCTATGTCGGGATAATCCTTCCTTCCCTCATATGGTTCCGAATCTATCATCACCGCTGCGCGATCCGCAAAAAGGTTCCACGTTGTTCCCGGAAACCACGCTTCCCCCCATTCATAGGCCCAGTTTCCCGGTGAGAGAAGGGCAGCGAACAGGTTACCGTTGACGTTCCGGACGTAGACCTCATAGGAGTTAATCCACGGATTCCTCTTCACCTCCGTAAGGAGACGATCCGAGAGGTTCTTGTCGACTGCGGTTATTGACCATCTTGTTGGGACTGCCTTCCTGTTCTTGCCAATCCCCAAGGTCCCCATGCTGAGCATCCTGGACAGCCTGGAAACATCTATCCCACGGGAGTAAAGATCCACTATTGCATCCATGCTGAGCAGGTCCGTATCCTCGTAGACGTATTCCACCCTCTTTTCGATCCTGGCATTTCCGATGGTGAATCCGCTCATTGGTGCTGATGGTCCCATGGGCGGAGTATGCTCTGAAAGGTACACATCCCTCCTGTCGATGCTCTTCTCCGTCTTCATTTCCAGTTCCACAGGCTTCTCGGAAAGAGACATTATCTGAAGATCATGGAGATATTTTGTCGGCGAAGATGCCTCCCTGACCCTGAACTCCATGCCTCCCCTCAGTATGGAGAGCCTCATGGAGAGAAATTCCTCAAGGTCTATTCCCATCCATGCCTTCGGGTCCTCATATCTTCCGGTGTCGCCATGCAGAGGAGGCGTTCCCGGGTAGATCTTTATCTTCGGGTATCCGAATCTTCCCACGAAGACGCTGGGTGGCGAACTTCCCTCGATGGATTTCGAGTCATATGATTTAACCCTGGTCTTGAAAAGGGATGTTACCATCACTGGACAGTATGATAATCCGCAGAGCATCTTCGCTCCTCTGCATTTGAGGCAGAGGGACGGCGGTATCTGGTGTGCGGTGCGGATCTCCATTGGGATAGAGTATTAAGTGGCTATTTTAGCTTTTCTTGACGCTAGAGTACGGGAGAACTCTCGGAAACCGGGTATTGGATATGCAAGGGGAGTGTGACCCATATCTTTTCGTATAGCCCCTTCTGATCCCTCGTTGGATCCTGTATCACTATCTTACAGTCAAACACTTTGTGAAATCTTCATCCCATCTCTGGATAAATCTCCAAAATACGTGACTTTACATGATTCCATTGAGAGCGTCATGCCCACTGAGGATTATCGGGCATTTCCGGATTCCGTGGTGTGGGTACACTAGGGTTTTGCCAGATCGAGCAGCTTCATGTTTTCCGCCACGATGAGCGCTTCGGGAGACTTCGCATCGATCCTTTTCACCGCCTTCGAACCTCTCGCCGCATACACGATCCTGATCCGGTCAAGTATGTCCATGGCCGAGATCAGGGAAACTGTGGGGATCCATGACCTGATGCGGTTGTAGAGGAGGGCCAGGAACATGTAGGCAAGATATGAGAAGAACATGTGGACCTTTATCTTCTGGGGAGTCCAGTGGTATACCGGAGAGGCAAGATCCTTCATGCTTATGATCCGGAAGCAGTGTTCAACCCTGTTTCTCTTCCTGTACAGATCGATGAGTTCCTCTGCCTTCAGATCCTCGATGTTGGTGAACAGTGCATTCTTTCCCAGCATTGATAGTCGCTGGTGCATCCTTTCGCCGTTTATCTTCAGCGACGGAAGAATGATGGTCTCGTTGAGTTTCTCCATCTCCAGGTAGAATCCCGCCTTCTGCATGGCATCGGAATCCCCGGATTCCGTGATCATCCGGACCTTCATGTATACCTTCTGGAATTTCTTCATGAAGGAGATGATTCGCCTCTTTTCCAGTTTCGAGCTGTGGTATATGATGATACGGTGATCCCTTCCATAGACGAACTTCCTGGTCTCGGTAAAAGAATCCTTCTCCAGTGGAATGGCCATGAGATCCATATGATCGGACTGGATCAGGGCCCCCAGATACTTTCTCTCCCCTGTCTTCTTGATGTTCGTTGCGGAATTGTACCCCCTGTCGAATATCAGTATTGCATCTTCCGGTGTGTTCTCTATTATCATGTCGAAGGTCTTCACGTCCGGTATGTTCCCTGGATATGAGTCACCCGCGAATGGGATGTAATCGTAGTTGGCTGCTATATAATATGAGATCTGGTTCAGATCATACCTGTGAGCCTTGTTATGGCCTCTTTTCGCCATGCCGTTTTCCTCCATGTATGTATAGAGATTGGAACCGTCGACGAAGAGCCTTGAATCGTCATAACCGAGGGAGATGAGGCGATCCCTCATCTTTTCCCTGATCCTCTTCATGTTATCATCGGTGAACCTGTCCATGACATTCCAGAACCCCTGTGCCGTGACGGGATGGTAGAGCGTTGATGAGAAGTCGTTCACCATCCATTCCTGTATGTGGCTCTTCGAACCAGGATCGGATAACCGGTTCATGATGAAGATGAGGACATAATCCCCCGGTGACAGGCCATTGTCATGGTGCCCGATTTCAGCATTTACAGCATCCTTCAGTCCCATCTCCATGTCCATCGCAAGCACGGAAGCGGTGGTTCCGAAGCTGTATGATGCGAGATCGATACCGGTCAGATCTCCCTCGACGATCCTGGCAAGATTGTCCACGCTCCCTATGCTCACCTCCTTCACTATGGTGGGAACTCCATTCACCCGCCTCTTCCACCTCATGACAAGGTATCTGTTCTTTCCCGAGTGCTTCCAGACAAGGTAAGGCATCATTACAATAGTGTACCCACATTATTAAATATTGCTGTTCAAATACTCTGGAATTGTCACGAATTACACGGGAGGAAGTGAACATGAATTATGAGACACAGGTGTGTACCCACCATGGAAGTCTCAGGAATGCCCTATTTTACTGTATCTGGAGAAATTGAGGGAATGAATCGTGTAAAGTCACGAAATAATTGTGAGTTGAACATTTCAAGTGGGTGCAACCTTGCTGAGATTTGAGGTAATGGAATTCCTGAGGATTGGTGCGTGAACTATCAGTACAATATCAGCAACTAATACCACAGGTACGACGACAAGGAAGGGAAACGAAAACCCGTACAGCTGTCCAAAAAATCCTGCAAAAATAGGGGCAATTGCAGCTCCTGCCCATCGTAGGAAATTATAAGCAGCGGATGAGACCGACCTGGAAAACGGTGAAACCTCAAGGGCAAGGGATGTGAATGAAGCATTGGAAATTCCGCAAAGAAGACCAGAAGCTATAACAGTTTCAAGCCTGAAAGACGGCAACTCTGCCATAAGCAGAAAAAGGAGCGCAAAAACAAACAGGGTCGCTTCCAGGATCCTGAACCTGTCTATGATCTTGACCATGCGAGGTACCATTATCACGGATGAGAATGCTACCAGAATACCCCAGAGGAAATAGGTGATTCCCAGTTGAATTGTCGTAAGTCCTACCAGAGTGAGCGGCGTGTAGGCAAGTACTGTGAAGAATCCAAAGTTGTATCCAAGGGCAACGAGTGAATTTATTCTCACCGGTTTGTTTCCAAGGGCCTCTATGATCTCTAGCGGGGTTCTCTTCTCTTCACGGTTTGGTGGTTCTCTCACGAATGCTAAGGTAACGAGGAAACCAGCAGCCATCAAGACCGCCGTTCCGAAAAATGGAAATCTCCAGCTGAATGAACCGAGAAAGCCTCCAAGGAGAGGACCGGATGCTATGCCAAGGCCCAACGCAGCCTCGTAGATGGTAATGGACTTTTCAAACCGCCCTGAGGAGAGACCAACAATTATGGAAAGAGCAGTTGACGTGAAAAATGCGTTCCCCAGTCCCCACCCTCCACGGAAAACAGCAAATAATGCAATATTTGGAGAAAGCCCGGAAAGCGTGGAGAAAATCACAACAATCATCAATCCTGTCAAAAGGGTTCTCCTGCTTCCGAACCTCGTTGAAAAATATCCAGAAATGAACATGGAGAGAGACATCACCGCAATGTAGCTGGTGAAAAGCCATTCAACCTGAAATGGAGAGGCGCCCATTTGCTTTCCTATGAGTGGAAGAAGCGGGTCGACCACTCCTATGCCCATGAATGCAATAAATGTTGAGAAAGCTATTGCCAGAATGCCTCCTAGCCTACCTTCTCCTGTCAACTGGGCGAAATTTCAAGCGAATATATAACAAAATCGGAGTGGCCTCCCTCCGGTTAATCCCGTTCGATCACTATCAAGAATTTTTCTGAGACTGCGGTGACCGCAGGCTTCATGAGAAAAATCCGGGTATTCGATTCCAGAAATACTCACTGTGTCAAATATAAGCTGAATTATTTGGCCGTAAAATGAATCTGAAAACGCGGATAGAAGGAAAACCTAGAAGAAGCTTGCGGACTGTGATGCAAGTTATCTATAAGGCGTCAGAATCTAAGACTATCCTGACGCAATATTAAGTATAGCTCATTTTTGGTAAGAAAATAATAACTGACGAGATTTATCGGTAAAGAATAGCATGTCGGACAAAAAGAGGCTTCCTCTCACAGGGGTGATTTACTTTACCGTATTGATGCCTACGAGTTTCTTAATCATTCTCTTTGAAGAAATGTCTCTTGCAGCACAAATCGATTCTTTTCTGGTTCCATTTACCGTTGCAATATTTGCGGGAACCGGATTTTACCTTGGGACCAAGAGACGTTAGGGGCAAAGCAACATAGCCGGACGTTATGCATACGGTAGAGTGATAGGACCATTCAAAGATGACGACCTCTCCAGAGAATACACCAAGGAGGCACGGATTCTACTTGGGAAAGATATTGAACTCTATAGGCTGTCGCATGGTAGTCTTGTCAGGAACTGGTCTCCTGCCTTTCTTGATTCTTGACAGTATCAGATAAGATCATAAACCCCTATCTTCTCCAGCAGAAGTCTTTCCAGTTCATCCCGGGAATACCTGTCAAGATGCAGGGCGTTGATTTCCATGCTGGATTCCATCTTTATCCTGTCGAGCCTGTCCTCAAACCTTCTTATCACGGTCCGCAGCGTCTCACCACCCGGCAGAACAGCGGAAGTCGTGCCTGTCTTGGCACAGTAATAGAAGAACTTGGCAACATAATGATCCATGAAGTTGAAACGCTGTGTTCTCACCATTACCTGTATGAACTCATCCTTACGGAACATCATTGCCTCCCCTGCAGGAATGCCGATAGATTTTCCTTCAAGAGGGCTATCAACATAGTCGTCAGGGAACCTGCCAATCTTCATGCCCCGACTGAGATCCTCCGCAATTTTTTCCAGCCTGTTGTGATCCATTGGCCCCGTCTCCTCCTGTCCGGACTATTGATATATACATATAAGACATTCACAGTCGATGGTATTCCAAAGCCTCACTGATATCACCGTACAGATACTTGAGGCGACAATACTGACCTTCGCCAGGATTTGGTTCATAATTCTCATCTCAATCCTGCTCAGCCTCGTGTTCGGAACGCTTGCTGCCCGGGTGGATTCTGCCAGGGCAATCATAATTCCGGTTGTGGACGTTCTCGAGGCTGTGCCCGTCGTGGCATTCTTTCCACTAGTCCTCGTATTCTTCCTGGATGATGTGGGAGGAGGCCTGGGACTGGAACTAGCAGTAGATATCCTGATCCTGACAGCCACGTTGTGGAACATGATACTTGCTGCTTTCGAAGGGGTCAGGAACATTCCCGAGGAATGCATCCAGTTGCAGAACGTTTACCGCCTTGGTTTCTTTTCAAGGGTAAGAAAAGTCTATTTTCCCTCAGCATATTCGAGGATTGTTTCAAACATTTCTCCCTCCTTCAACAGCGCACTCTTCTACATCACACTGTCAGAGGTCATACTGATCGGAAACAGGAGCTACGGTGTATTTGGTATAGGTTCCCTTTCCATTTCGTTCTCCTCATCCGGCAACATTCCCGGTATCGAGCTGCTGATTCTCATTCTGGTCATCTTCATCACAATGAACTATTACTTTGTCATAGACCCGTGGATAAGGAGCAGCCAGAAATACTCCTTTGATTCCGAGGCTAAAGCTGTCGGGAAGACAAAATCGGGAGTCATAAGTTCGTTTGCCGGTTCAATAAGGACAAGAACCAACCAGGTGATGATTTCCGGAGAGAGACTTGTATCTGCAATCACCAGGACCGGGAAACCGGCTGAAAGACGCGAAAGAAGACGTCTTTCCCTCTCCAGTAAGGAGTTAAACTACTTCGTCGGGGCACTGCTTCTCCTGATGCTCTCACTTGCGATCTACTCCATTCTGGAAGCGGGATTCTACCAGGCGTTCGTGATCTATTTCTTCTCCCCTGCGTTCCTCTGGGATTCACTGATAGGGTTGCTGTACGACCTGGGAAGGATAGGAATCGTGTATGTGATAACAGTGATCACCATGGTTCCCGTTGCCGTTATTCTTGGAACGAGGAAAACACTGGGGAGGGTGTTCACATCAATCCTCCAGATCATCTATTCAATCCCGGCCCCAATTTTCCTCCCGATACTCCTTATCACGTTTCTACCCTGGATGGCGGGTTATTTCGGGGAATCTGTTGCGATCAACTCCGTTGTCATCATAATTGCGTTTCTGTCTGCTGCCTCATACGTCTTCTTCAACGTTTATGGTGCCATGCAGACGATCCCGTCGGAACTGGACATGGTGAGCAAGGCATACTCGATCAAGGGGTTTAAGCGCTTCCGGAAACTTACGCTGCCCGCGATATTTCCGAGCCTTGTTACCGGCTCGGTCGCGTCCATAGGTTCATACTGGGGTGGACTGCTCGTTGCTGAGTATGTACTCTTCGCGGGAACAAAGTACGAAGTGCATAATGGTCTGATGAAAAGCCTAGACATTGCAATGGCAACAGGAGGAACTGGCCTGCTTCGTGCGGATGCGATCGATATTTTCCTTGTACTGGTCATCGTGGCAATCTCTTTCCTCGTTACTCTCAGGCTTTACAATGTCGCCAACAAAAAATTTTCCATTAATACCTGATGCTAACCTTTTATAATGGAGAGAGTATCTTATAATATGCCCTCTGCAGTTGAAAACGAACTCAACTATTTCGATTATGAAATGGTGGTTTCAAGACCTGCAGGGAAGGAACTCGGTTTTCTTGGAGAGATGAGTTTCTCGAGACCGCTTCTGTTCTTTGTAACAGAAAAAAAGGCATTCTTCAAGATATACAAGGAGGACAGGGATTCTTCTGAGATAATAAGGGAACTTAGGGCAAGAGGAATTGCTGTCGACACCTCAGATACCTTCTACTTTGTGAACTTTGACCAGGCTGGAATCGATCTGCAGGATTTCAGCGGAGAGACCAGGCTAGCGTCTATCCCTGGCGTTAAAGGGGATTTCTTCCAATCTGTTGATGCCCATGTACTGCGGTGGAGGATCAGGTTCCCGTCAGAGTCCCTCGCAGGTGTGAATGAGGTCATTCTTTCCAAGGAGAACTTCAATTCCGCTTACCCAATGTCCGTAGAGTACATGGGAGGACCGCGCAGTACCGCGGAATACCTGAAGAGTTGTAATCTGGGCATTGAGCTTTCAACCGTCAGCCTGGTCCGGAAAATCACCGATAAATACGCTGCAGAGAATCCTGAATACCGCCGCCCGTTTCACGCGGAGTGGAAATTCATGACTGTTATTGGCAAACCTGGAACTGAAGTGAGATTCTCCAGTGAACCGCCAGTTCCATCTCAGAACGAGAAAGTTATCCATACCATACGAAATGGCCCGATGTACATTACAGAGGAGGAGATATTGTCCAGGATACCCCAGTATTTCGCGGGAGAACAGTTAATCAACGGGACGATCCCCATATTCCTGTCGGTTGAGAGTGACGGAAAAGAACTGCGACAGAGATGGGTAGTGGAAAAGCCATATGTCAATGATCTGATTGCAGTGGTAAACAGAATTAATAATGACGGGGATCCTGAAGTTCATTACAGCCTTGAAGAAGCCACCGATTTCGTTCTATGAATTTACTATTTTGGGTTCTCCAGTTCCCTGAAGATTTCCTCGTACGGGTTCTCGTCGCTGGATTCATAATTTGAATTCGATGCCGCCTTGTGGATGTTGTCCTTGTTGTAAGTCCACTGATTCACCCTCCATGATTTTCCCTTTATGATGCTTACCTCCTCGCGGTGGGCATCCAGGAGTCCTAACTCCTCAAGATTGTAGAAAACATCCCGCTCAGATGATGAGAGCATGTTGTCAAGCACATAATCTTCATATCCGAAGAAGGAGAGTATGAAATCTGAAAGTTCCTCTACATCCTTTGTGTCCATGCCCTTCTTTCCATAAACGTTTTCCAGTGCGGCAATAAGCATTTCTCTGGTCATCACTGGCATGGCTATCCGCTAAGGATTACAGGATGTAGATTAATGTTTGCTAATGTCTAGCAGATCACGTGGTCTCGATAAGGAGTGCTTTCACGTTCCCTACCGCTTCCAGAGTGAATTTTGGGCCTACCGCAACGGTGGACCCTTCGGAGCAGTTTGTCTTCTCTTCTCCTGAGACAATGCAGGTTCCTCGTTCAATCCTCAACACTGATCCTGATCCTGACTTCATGGAAGAACGTTCTCCGCCCTTGACATAAATCTCAGTTACAGACACTCTACCCTCATTACGCTGTTTTCTTGTATAACCCCAGTCAAAATCAGTCCTTCCCTCGTATTCCTTCCTGGCGCTTTCCACTTCCTTTTCGCTATCTATTCCAATCCAGAATGCATCTTCCCGGTATATTCCCATGTTGCCTCCCTTCACAATTTCCGGGAAGGCTGACTTCTCCAGATCCTTTTCGGGATAGCTCCTTCTAAAATAATCAAAGGATTTTCTCTTTATGTAGTAAATTCCCGCGTTAATGTAGTAGTCGAGAAGAGGTTTCTCAATAAATGATGTGACTGTGGTGCCGGAAAACTCCACTATTCCAAAAGGACTTCTCATCTTCACTACGCACATAACCATGTCATGGTTAAGACTCATGGAATATCTCACAAATTCCCTGTAATTGAGGTCACTTATGGTATCCCCGTTTCTCAGAAGGATGTCCTCATCGCTCCTTACCGAGAGAAGATTCCTCATGGAGAACAGTGTCCCCATTGGTTTTTCCTCGCGGAGATAATTAATCCTGACTCCCAGATATTCGCTGCCGAAAGCCTGTTCTATCTTCTCGCCAAGATGTCCTGAGAGAATGTAGGCCTCCCTGATTCCGATCACGGAGAAGTCAAAGATCTGCCTGTGCAAAATCGTGAGTCCGTTGCTGATCTGGATAAGTCCCTTAGGCGTATCCTGGGAGAATGATTTCAGTCTCTTCCCGAATCCACCTGCAAGTATGGCTCCAATCATGCAACAGTTATCATTTTCCTCTCTTATTTAATTTGCATTTGGTTTTAAAACAATCCGGAAAGATTCATGTCACGGACATCGCCTGGAGAGACCTGACTGAACAGGATCATGTTCAGTCAGCACGGCAACGGCATCCTCTCCGGGAGACGGGAGAATGGCGCTATTTGCCCTTGAATTCAGGTTTCCTCTTCTGCATGAACGCTACCACGCCCTCCTTGATATCTTCAGTGCCGAACAGTACCCCCATGGATATTGCCTCCATGTCAAGCCCGATCGACATGGCAGTTTCGGTTCCCTTGTAGATCAGTCCCTTTGCCATTTTCACTGAGGTTGGTGCCACGTCTACAGATATCTTTGCTGCCAGTTCTTTAACCCTGTCCTGCAACTTGTCCGGAGTTGTTATTTCCCAGACAATCCCGAATGTCATGGCCTGCATCCCCTTTATTCTCTCCCCGGTAAGTATCAGAAAGGCTGCCCTGGAAGTGCCTATGAGTTTTGGAAGTCTCTGGGTTCCTCCCCATCCGGGTACAAGACCTCTTGTAACTTCCGGAAGACCCATTTCAGCAGAATCGCTTGAGATTCTTATGTCGCAGGCAAGGGCCAGTTCAAAGCCACCGCCGAAGCAGTACCCTGAAATCTCCGCCATGGTGACCTGTGGCATCTCTGTAAGGGACTTGAATATCCTCTGACCCCTTCTGTCTGTCTCCATGAAGTCTATGTTCCCGGAAAAGAACTGGGAGAGTTCTGCTCCTGCAGAGAATACTCCATTCTTACCGCGCACAACGACCACCCTGACGTCCTTGTCCTTGCTGAGACTGGAAATAGCCTGATCAAGTCCGTCCAGCACCGATGCGTTGATGAGGTTGAGCCTGCCGTTGTTCAGTTCAATGTATGCAACCGGGCCTTCCTTCCTGACTTCCACTGGAGAACCTCCCTGTTGAGGAGATGGTGCTGCCGGGGCAGGAGGCGGCGTACCTGCATCTGCCGTGGCCTGCGCTTCAGCCTTCTCTTTTTGCGGCTGGGAAGGCCCTGAACTGATGACCTCCTTCATTCTTCCTGCTATCAGTGATTCAGTTGGCTTGAAATAGTCACAACCAACCATTTCCACGATGGCTTCCAGTTTGGACTTCACTTCTGAGTTGGAGAGTCCCTGAGCTACGGAGATCGGGCCAAAAGGTCTGTTGAGGCCAAGTTTCACGCCAATCTCAATGTCATCCGGGGATGCTATCCCTTCCTCTATGATCCTCATTGCCTCATTTACGTCTATGGCAAGTATGTCCATCAACTGGACCTTGTCGGTGGGAGTGGCCTGCGGAATGCTTGCCCTTCCGTCTTTCCAAGGGTAGAACCCTTTTCCGGTCTTGAGCCCGAGTTCTTTCCTCTCCATCTTTCCCTTGAGTACTTCATGCCTTGCAAATTCAGCGGAAAGGTGTTCAGCATAGTAGTCCATGGAGTGAACCACCGTATCGATTCCCACGTAATCCATGAGTTCGTATGGACCCATCGGAAGTCCCTGTGACTTTGCGAAGGCGTCCACTTCCTCCGGCTTAGCGATTCCCTTGTCCAGTACTATTGAGAAAAAGAGTCCCTCAGGAGCGCTTATACGATTCACGACGAATCCGGGTTTGTCCTTGTTAACCCTTATTGGGGTTTTCCCGATTTCCTTCACGAGGTTCAGGATCTGCTCAAAGATCTCGTCCGAGGTGGATTCACCCCTGATCACCTCAACCAGCTTCATGACGACAGGGGGGTTGAAGAAGTGTATCCCGAGGAATCTGGACGGCTCCGGCACGATTCCGGAAAGTTCCGTGATGCTCATGTTGGAGGTATTCGATGCGATAATACAGTCAGGTTTTGCCTCCTTTGCAACCACTTTGAAAACCTCCTTCTTCATCTCCATTACCTCCGGCACTGCCTCAATAATGAGGTCCACATCCTTTGATGCTCCAGCAAGGTCCTGGGAGAATGAAATGAGAGATATTGTCTGGTCTCTCTTGATCTTGTCCATCTTCCCGGAATTTACCATCCGTTCCAGGCTCTTCTCTATGGAGATCTTCGCTTTCGTGAGAGCCTCGACCGAGACGTCTTCCAGTATGGTCCGATACCCGCTCAGCGCGAATACCTCAGCGATTCCGTGTCCCATCAGTCCTGAGCCAATAACCAGTACTTTCCTGATTGCTCCCAAAGATATCACGCCCTCTTCATGAGGTCTGTAATTTTCTGGGCGGCGAATATGTCTCCCTTGACCTTCAGTTTCCCTGACATGAACGACTTTATCGCGTCAGCCTTCCCTGACATAAGGTCCAGAATGAGAGCAGGTGATGCGAGTATAGTGGCTGCAGCTGATGTTGCAACACCGTCCATCACGCTTATATCCCCGTTTTCCACGCGTAAATAGAATTTTTCTCCGTCCTCAAGATCAAACTGGAAGGTCTTGTTCATTCCGGAAACTGAATCCAGAATGCCGGGGTTTGCCTTCAACTTGCCTACCATTTCAGCCATGTGTTCCATCACGGACATGGCTGAAAATAGTATGGTAGGTTATTATATTTGACGATCAGCAGAACTCGACGAAGCTTCAAGAAGGAATTCAGCAAATTCTTCATCCGTCCTGGCTCCATCGAACCTGACCTCATCATTGATCACTATGTGCGGGACTGCCGTTACTCCTGCCTCCTGGGCCTCCTTGGAGAATTCAGAAGACATGATCATTTCCCCAATCACCTTCTCGTTCTTGTATGCGAACTTGTGGGCAGTGTTTACGGCTCTAGGGCAGTATGGACAGGTTGGGGTGACAAACACTCTTATGTTCACGGGATTCTCAACCCTGGAAAGCATTTCCATGGCCTTTGCAGATATCTTGGCTTCATCTTCCGAGACCATTTTTATATCCTCTATCAGGGAGCCGAATTCATATCCTGATGGCAGACCGGAGTATTTTATCCTTCCATTTCTTTCTCCATCCCTGCAGACAAGAGTTGTAGGGTATTTCTCTACGCCAAGTTGTCTTGCAATATCGTTATTTTCATTGAAGTCGTAAACCGTAAGTTTGATCTTGTCCGTAAGCACGGAAACTTCCTCTGCAAGCTGAATGGTCTCCTTGCAATACTTGCACGATGCATCCTTTGAAGTAAACACGATAAGTTCCACGTTGCTCCTGAGATGCTTTGAAAACTCCCCTCTAAGATAGTTCTGATCCGAATCTCCTATTAACGCCATGGTATCAGAATCAACATTTTTTCTTGCCTATTAATCATTTCCTGACTTAGTCCGATACATTCATACTTCCTGTCGGCAGCTACCGAACTGCGCCCGCTACTTTCCGGAAACAGCCAGAATCATGATCAGGTCCATCCCTTCTTCCTGAATGTGATGAATAAGATGGTAGATAGCACAATCATGCCTGCCGTGAGAGCGTAGAAACCGTAAGAACTTGAAGAACCCGGCTGGTCAAACCCTGTTGTGAAGTTCATCCCGTAGAATCCAGTGAGAAAAGAGAGGGGGAGGAAAATTGTGGCTACAATGGTAAGCAGCCGCAGCACATTATCGGTGAACGCGGCCCTGAGCGTGAAGTATAAGTCACGAATGTCGCTTGTACGCAGCATATATGAATCCAGTGTCTCAATGAGTTGAAATGTGTGATCATACACGTCCCTGAACTGGGCCATCATATCAACGGAAACGTAACGGATAGATCCACGTTCTGCAAGAGACATCACGTCCCTGTGCTGGGTGAGCATTGTCCTCAATTCACTCATCTCGCGTTTTGCCTTCGTTATTATTCCCATGATTCCTTTGAGCCCCTGAAGATCGCTTGCCTTCATGCTGTTGACATCGATCGCTTCATCCCCGGTAGAAATCAGCCAGCTCTCTATGTTTGAAAGCGCATCATAGAATGAGTCTACGGAATAATCATAAATGAGGTGCATGGCCATTGTTGAGAGAATGGAACTGTCCTTTATGGTGCTGACCCTGTTTTTAATAGCCTTCACCGCGCGCGAGATTATTTCTGACTTTCCGCTCTGGAATGTCACTACAAGGGACTGCTTCAGTATCAGGGAGATTTCGTCTACTGAATAGTTGAATTTCTGTTCGTCAGTACCGGAAACTCCTTTACACACAGCATAGACGTAGCCGGGATACTCCTCAACCTTTATTCTCTGTTTTCCGGTGCTTATGTCCTCAATGGTCAGCGGGTCAAGTTGCAGCCTCTCTCCCGCATTACTCAGGTCTGTCTCGCCAAAACCCTCAATGTCTACCCAGCATCCTCTATCAAGAGTCTGTTCCGTAACTTCAGACAGGCCCCTAAATTCCTCTATCGATAGTGTTCCATCTGCGATCGAATATACCCTTATCAGCATCGGTATTTAATCAGAATATACCACCGTATAAGGTATCTCTCTTTGTTAGGACTGATCTCAAAATTCCGGGTTCCAATGATGCCTGCTATGAACTGTTAAACCCCTGTTTCTTGGAATAGCTACGGAATAACCTAATAGGAAATTGTAATGCGCACGAATGGCCAAGGGAACCATTAAGATGAATAATCCCCCTCCACCGCCGCCAGTTATTCCTGCTCCGGGTAGATCCGAGAAATACAAGGGAGTTAAGCACACGATCCTTGTAATGAGCGGAAAAGGAGGAGTTGGAAAGTCTACTATCGCTGTAAACCTGGCAGTAACACTTGCAGACATGGGATATAAGGTTGGCCTTATTGACGCCGACATCAGCGGGCCTGACGATCCAAAGATGTTGGGAGTATCGGATGGGAAAGTATATGCTGACGAGAAAGGGATCGTACCACTCGATACAAATTACGGCGTGAAGGTAATCTCAATGGCATTTCTCCTTCCTTCTGAGGATACTGCGGTGATATGGAGAGGGGCCCTTCGTCACAAGGCTGTTCAGCAGTTCCTTGAAGACGTGATCTGGACGGATACTGACTATGTCATAATGGACTTCCCCCCGGGAACCGGGGACGAAGCACTGACTGTAGCC
>JAJZLK010000060.1 GCA_021803655.1 Thermoplasmata archaeon | reverse complement strand
AAAAACGTGTTTAAGAAACTTTTCTGTCATGTTAGTAGAATTTATACAGGGGATAATAACATATGCCGAACGGGACAGTATTGCCTCATAACCTGATTTGCCAGAGGAAGCAAGCCCCTCGCAAGTGTTAAACCGTCGAACAGCATCGTAACCTGTTGAAGTTATCTGAAATTGGAGAGCGGAGGATAATTGATCTCATAGCAGGTTCCGGCCGTATGAAGCAGGAACGCGACGATTGTGCAGTTGTTCCCAGCGGAAAGAATTATCTCCTATACACCACGGACCAGGTATCGTTTGATACCAACATCCCACAGGGCGCCAAACCAGAGAAGATAGGCTCATTCCTGGCATCCATAAACCTCAGCGACATAGCTGCAATGGCCGGGATACCTTCTGGATTTCTGACCTCGCTCTCCGTGCCGCCATCATTCGAGGACACCTTTATCGAGTCAATGTACAGGGGTCTCGGAAGAACCCTCGCGAAATACGATACCGAATTGCTGGGTGGGGATACCAAGGAGTCTTCTGTTTTCGTGGCTTCCGGTTTTGCGATCGGGTCACAGACAAAGACCAGGACATGCCTCAGAAAGAACGCAAAGAGAGGACAGATCGTCGGGGTTACCAACAGCCTTGGAAGGAGCGCAGCCGGTTATGCATTCTACAGGAGCGGTTACAGGAAAACCTCAGGGATTAACATGCTTCTTGACGTAACACCCAGACTGAAGGAAGCATCAATTCTCAATGACCATGGAGTGAGATTCATGATGGATCTTTCCGATGGATTGTTTTCAGCTCTCTGGCAGATGAAGCAGGACTATGGAACCGGGTTCAGGATAGTCGAGGATGAGATACCGGTCAATCCTGCGGTGGAAAAGGCATCCAGAATCACCGGGGCTTCCCCGATGGATTTTGCAGCATCCTTTGGGGGAGATTATGAACTTCTCTTCACCATAGACAATGAAAAATACTCCTCATTCAGCCGCGACATGGAAGGTGCTGGAGTCGATGTGTCGTTCATCGGAGAGGTCTGGGATGGGGACAATATCATCTTCGACGGTGAAAGGTGGAATCCCGTTAAGTCCAGAGGATATGAGCACTTTTCTCCGATCCCTGACCTTGGATTACCATGATCACGGGAAATAGATCGATTGTTGACCATACCAAAAATGGAGAACGCCCAGGTTCTAATTCTTCTTCAGGGAGCCGCTGTCAGTAGACCCGTCCCTGAGTATTTTCCTGATCCTGTCTGTCTCGTCTCTCACAGCCACCACAAGTTTTCTGCAAGATTCTTTGATCATTTTAAGACCAATTTAATATAATAGAACCAGATTAATTAATGTTTTTATTGATATTTAAGTAAGAATCAATAGTGCTAGAAATTGTCATAGGTAACTGGATCTGATTCGATTCAACCTGCCGCTCGATAAGGAATAAATACGTTCTGGGTCTTCGGAGGTCTGCATGTCCGGAAAGTATCCGCAGGTAGACCAGAAGAAGACGATGCTGGATGTTAATGCCGAAGTTCTTCAGAAATGGAACGAGATCAGGATCACGGACATAATTTACCGACCGAGAAACGCCGGAAAAACCTTCAGGTTCCTAGAGGGCCCACCTACTGCTAATGGAAGACAGCATGTTGGGCATGCCCTGACAAGAGCGGTCAAGGACTCTGTCCTGAGATATGCTTACATGAAAGGGTACAACATCACCCGGAGAGAGGGGGGATGGGACTGTCATGGTCTTGCGGTTGAGATAGAGGCAGAGAAGCATTTCGGGCTCAATTCCAAGAAGGAGATTGAGAGCCTTGGAGTGGATGTCTTCAACGATTATTGCAGGGAAAGTGTTTTCAGGTACATAGATGAGTGGATGATTTGTGACGAGAAGCTTGGATACTGGGTAGACCAGACAAAATCCTATGTCACGATGCGCCCCGATTACATGGAGAGTGAATGGTGGGCGATCGCTGAGTTAAACAGGAAGGGGCTCCTGAGAAAGGATTTCAAGATCGTTCCCTACTGTCCCAGATGCGGAACCTCGTTGAGTTCCCATGAGGTTGCACAGGGGTATGAGGATACGAAGGACCCGTCTGTCTTCGTGAAGTTCAGGGAAGTGGGAAATCAGAACCGATATTTCCTGGTCTGGACCACAACGCCATGGACTCTGCCGTCTAACCAGTTCCTCGCGGTTAATGTCAAGATGAAATACGTGCTGGCGAGAGTTGGAAGCGAGGAATACTACCTGTCTGCTGATCTTGTGGGAAAGCTCCTGGGTGAATCTGCAATTATCCTGGAGAAGTTCAGCGGCAGGGACCTCCTTGGAAAGCGTTACGAGCAGATCATCCCGCTGATAAAGGAGACCCAGAACGTATTCAGGGTAGTTGCGGGAGATTTTGTCGGAACTGACGAGGGAACCGGGATCGTTCATGTAGCTCCCGCATTTGGGGCCGATGACTTTGAGATCGGAAAGTCGGAGAATGTCTCGATAATAAACCCTGTTGATACCTCTGGAAGATTCAACTCCGGAGACCTGCCTTGGAACGGAGTCTTTGTAAAGGACGCAGATACGGACATAATAGTCTACCTGAAGAAAAGAGGTTCACTTTTCAGGTCAGAAAAGTATCTTCACACATACCCGTTCTGTTACAGATGCAAGTCTCCTCTTCTTTACTACCCGCTTGACACCTGGTTTGTCCTGGTTTCAAAGATAAGGGATAAACTTGTATCAAACAACGCCAGGATAAACTGGTTCCCGGAGCACATGAAGGAGGGGAGATTCGGGAATTTTCTCGAAGAGGCCAAGGACTGGGCACTCAGCAGGAACAGGTACTGGGGAACCCCGATACCGATATGGTCATGTCCGCAGGGACACTTAGAAGTGATAGGAAGCCGGGCAGAACTTGAGAAGAGATCCGGAAATGTTCCTGCAGATCTTCACCGGCCGTTCATAGACAAGGTAAAGTTCGACTGCCATGAATGCGGAAAGCAGATGACAAGGGAACCATACGTGATGGACACATGGTTCGATTCCGGCAGTGCACCGTACGCTGCGATGCATTATCCGTTCGAAAACAGTTTCAACCCCTCAGAGGATATTCCCATGGATTTCATCTCCGAAGCGGTCGACCAGACGCGGGGATGGTTCTACGTCCTGCATGCGATAGGAAGCCTCCTGTTTAACACGAACACCTTCTCCAACTGTGTGGTGATGGAATTCGTCCTTGACGAGAGGGGAAAGAAGATGAGCAAGAGTCAGGGAAACTCAACGCTCAGCATCGATCTACTTGACAAGGTGGGAGCTGACCCGCTTCGCCTCTTCCTTCTCTCGAGCGCCCCGTGGAAGACAAAGAACCTAGACTTCAAGGTCATTGATGAGCTGAGCAGGAAGACTTTCCAGACCATGTCAAATGTGTACCAGTTCTACTCATCCAATGCAAATCTCGATGGCTATCATCATGAAATGGGAGGAAAGCCATCGGAACTCCTTGACAGGTGGCTCATTTCCAGGCTCAATTCCCTTGTACTTGATTGCACAAGGGAGATGGATGCATACCAGATGCACACTGCTCTCAAGTACGTTCAGGACTTCATAGATGAACTTTCAAATTTCTACCTGAGGCTTTCAAGATCAAGGTTCTGGACAGGCAAGCTGACCGAAGACAAGAAGGGGTCATACTTTGCTCTGCACAGTGCAATCTCCATAGTGACAAGGCTGCTGGCTCCCTTCACTCCGTTCTACGCAGACTACATCTACTGGAAGATCGATGGAAGCATGGAATCAGTTCACCTTGAACCATACCCTGCCGCGGATAAGACACATATAGATCACGATCTGGAGAATATCGTGAGATCTGGTCAGGAGATACTGGAGATAACAAGAAGGCTCAGGCAGGACAACCGGATAAAAGGCAGGCAGCCAGTCGCGGAAATACTGGTAATTGG
>JAJZLK010000009.1 GCA_021803655.1 Thermoplasmata archaeon | reverse complement strand
CATGGGAGCACGAAAGAAGAGATATGCCTCGATTTCACCTGGATGCAGGATCATTTCCTGGGATCCTGTTGAACAGGGTGTTGGGGGCACGATTTCAAGGGCGATGGGGTTGACTGCAAAATGAAGATTGGTGGGTCGATCGTGGTATTCGCTTTCCTTTTCGCACCCGCACCCGCCATGATCCTTTCAGGTTCCTCGGAAGGAGTGTTGTTCGGGGCAATATGTGCAGCCTCCTCTCTGGTTTATACAGCATTAATGAGGAGAGGCAAAGGAGGCCGTATCTGTTATACACCTCTTGTGATTTCCGCAGTATTCATGTTACTGGCCAGAGGTTACTTCTCCGCTGTTGTGCAGATCATTGGAAGGACTTCCAGCCTTGATGTGCTCCTCGTGGCTGTATCCATGGCGTTCTCAGAATGCGGAATCATTATGGGACGTAATCTTGACTCGATAAACGCGTATAAGGAGAGATTCCAGGAGAGCGGTTATGAGCCAGAGGAACTGGAAGCTGAACTTGAGAAGTTTACACTTCATGTACAGAACAGGATGATGAGGGTCCTCGGGCTGTCGTTGCTGATACTTCTCGCAGTGTTCCTGATTCCCGCAATAAACCTGAGCCCGCTTCTTGGCATATCAGGGGTCGGGATCATAATCCTGCTGCTCCTGCGGAGGTTTACAGCGGAAAAGCCCCACAATAACTGAAACATACTATTCCTGCTTCGCCCTCTGCTGTAATGGAATCAAAAGGTCGAAAGATGGGCCGGGTCCGGGAATTGAACCCGGGTCCGGGGATCCACAGTCCCCAAGGATATCCACTACCCCACCCCGGCCATTTGCGGTGAATGCGATAATCTGTATAAGTATTCTCTCCTCCCAATGAACGGCCTTACGAGTCCACTCAACCCTTCCCGAATGAAAAGGTCATAATTTCTGGGCAAACACTTAAGTAATATGTGTCGAATCGATGATTAGATAGCATGAACATGTGGATGTATATTGCAAGAAGGGTGCTTGCATTTATTCCAACGCTACTCCTCCTGACAATCCTGGTATTCATGATGGCATGGATGCTCCCTCATGAATATTTCATTCTTCCTCTGACTGCGGGATTTCTTGGTCCTACGCCACATGGTCCATCCTATTACTATAGCATTATGAAGATTTACCCTTCAGATCCTGCACTAACGTACCTCTATTATCTTGAAGGGTTATTTACTGGAAACTGGGGAATCACTGCTTCGGGATTTGGTGTTAATTTCCCGTTCAGTGGCAGCGTGTTCACAAACATCTGGTTTTTTGTAAGGATCAGTCTCGTGCTGATTGTGGTCTCGGCCATTATCTCTATATTCGTGGCCAGGTCACTGGCTACATATGCATCTAGAAACACAGGATCACGCTTGCAACAGTTCCTGACTCTGTTCTCATATTCTGGATTCTCGGCTCCGGCTATCTGGATTGCACCTCTCCTCATGCTGATATTTGGAAAGGGCATAGGCCCTTACCCTCTTGGTATATTCCCATTTAGCGGCATAGGAATAAATACATACTCCCTTCCATCTTTTATAAGTCCAAGTGGGGTTTCCAGCTCACCTACCGGATTCATTATTATAGATGCACTGATAGCGGGCGACTTTCCAATATTCTTCTCATTGCTTATGCACATGGTCCTTCCTGTAGCCACCATATCGTACGGATTGGTTGCCAGTCTCCTGCGATTTTACATGCTCAGCATGGATGAGGAGAAATATCAGGAATATGTCAAGGCAGCAAGATCCAGGGGCGTAAGGGAAAGAGAACTTTTTAACAGACACATCCGGAGGAACGCTACAATCAAGACAATGCCTCAGATGGGCGTAGTTATTGCGAACATGATCCTCGGCTTGATTGTAGCCGAGAATTTCTTCGACTACTACGGCATTGGGATGTTGCTATTCCAGTCCCTTCTGGTACCATATCTGCAGATATGGGCACTGATGGCCATCATATTTATTCTCGGCCTTATTGTACTTGTTTCCAGCCTTCTTGTGGATATTCTCCTTGCCTACATTGACCCTAAAATAAGGTTCTGAGGCAAAGAACCCAAGGAGAAGTTCAGAGCCCGGCAAGGGATCGTCTTCTTGGATCAAAGTACTGGATGAGACCGTCTGAAAACATATTCAGTCCAACTACCAGGATGATCAGGAATATTCCTGGAATCACGATGGGCCACCATACGCCACTGACAAGCCACACACTTGCAGGTACGGGATAAACATGGAATGCGTTTGCTGCGCCAGGATAGCCGGCCATGATGTTTCCCAGCTCAGGAGTTAACGAAAGCCCGGGCGTAAGAAAGTAAAAGAAGAAATCAAAGGTTGCAAGAACAACAATAACGTTGGATATCGCAATCGGAATCTGAGCAATAATCGGGGATATAATGTTCGGGATCACATGGGAGACTATGTTATGCCTTCTCGTAGCCCCACTAGCAATCGCTGCTTCAATGAATGCTGAATTCCGGACCAGAAGGGCGTAAGATCTCGACGTCCTGGCAAATGATGCCCAGTACACGAAAATGAATCCACTCAGCATTAATAGAACAGAGCTGTTTGATGCTGCTGCGAATAGCGCAACTGCCACTATCACTGGCACGCTCATGAATGCATCAGTAATACGCATTAGAGCCGAATCCCAAATCCGGCCATAAAATCCGGAAAGTGTGCCTATCAAGGTTCCGGCAAGGAGACTAACTGAAACGACAAGAAGCGAATAGCCCAAATCGAACTTGAGGGCTGCAAACATAACAGGCAATATTGGAATTCCATAGTTCGTGGTTCCAAGTAGGTACCACCATGATCCACTGATAGAGAAGTAAGACGGAGGTTTCAGCGCGTTTGACCCGTTGATTACCGTGAAGGAAAGAGCATTGTTCGCATTGCTGGTTCCCAGGTATTGTGGAAAAATAAGATCCAGCAGAGCAATAACACCATACACAAGGGTTATGATCATTCCCGCGAGTGCCATCCTGTTTCTCACCATGGCCCGAATAAACTCGTGGATTCTTCCATGAGATTCCAGTGGCTCTTCCTGCATTTCCAATAGAAGTAATAAAAAAGGACATTATATAAAAATTTGCCGAAGTGAATTTACAACTAAACGAGCAAGAAAGCCACTGAGCTTGCGATGGAGAGGATGTCAGGGCTATGCAGAAAGAACGAATGGCGCAAATTAAGGCTGACAGAGGGTAGGGCAGTGGTATGGAGGAGCATCCCTGGGCTCAATCCTCTACCGTGGTGACAGAAAATATCACAGCCTCAAAGAACTCCTTGTCCTTTTCGTGATGCCTGTAGGTTTTCGGTATTTCAACCAGTATCTTTCTCTCTTTTAGAATTCTCCCCTTTCCCGAATAATACTTTCTGAGGAACTCTACCGATTTGTAATTATGGATTGAGTATACGTTGTCAGCAATTGCGGTTGCCATGTCTATAAATGGCCTGTCAGCTCCTCTGCTCTGTGACCCCCATGGCGGGTTCATTATTGCAGTATCCCAGTGTCCACTGACATCTGACACATCTATGTTTAAGACTTCAACTGGATAATCGCTGACATTCTCTGCAAGTAGCTTCCCCAGATCGGGGTCTACCTCTACAGCAGTAACAGATTCCGCCCCAAGAAGAATTGCCCCTATGGACAATATTCCATTCCCTGCGCCAAGATCGATAACCTGTTTTCCTGCGATGCCACCGCCGTTGAACCCCATGAAAAGAAGTTCGGTTGCTGCTCCTACGTCTGTCACGTACTGTTCAAGATACAATTTATGCGATAAGGGAGCAGGAATTCGTGAGAGTTCCCTCTCAAGCACTCTTCTGGCTTTCAAATCAGGATTCTGTGGTTCCTACTGCTATCTGCACTATTTCCTTTGCTTTCTCCCTGGACTCCGCCGGGGTTCCCCCTCTGGAGATCAGGAGCTTCTCTATTCTCTTCACGGCCCTGTACTTCTTCCATGTCCCTCTCTCGTGTGCAGCGAGAACTACATAAGCAGCTATTTCCCTGTCAACATTCAGCCCAAACCTCTCCTTGAGTTTAATCTGCCAGACCGGAATCAGAATTGAAGGTATATCCTTCAGGACGTTCTCACGCCTTTTCTGGTAAATAATCTTGTCACTGTTCTGTCTCTGTTTTCCGTTGGGCACATAGTACAATCTATATGTAAGTGATAAAGGTTGTGATACAAATTTCGACGAAAATGAACAGTTTGATTCTCCATCGTTTCATGCTCCGGTTACTATTTCACCCCTATCTGCTCATGAGCCATTTCCGTAGTTCCTTCTGAGCAAGGAAGCGTTATCTGTTTCGCATTTCCAGCACCGAAGGTGCCTTTTGGCGCCGAAAAGGAATCTGCGTACATTCCTGTTGAATTGTGCCACACTGTATTGACGCATGCGGACCAGATATTACGTTGGTTAAACGATATGTGTTCATGCAAGCCCAAAGGCCTCTTCAAGCTTCGTTATGACCACCAGATTGTCAGGAACCGGATTCACAATGTACGCCAACTCCGATCTCCATTTCCTTTTACTGCGTGCCTCCAGCAATTTTCTTCTGATATCTGTTTTCTTGAATACATCTCCACGCCTGATCATCTTCTCTTCGACTGACTTTTCGTCATATTTCAGGTTCTTCATGGCCAGCAGGTAGTAGATATCATAGATATCCCGCATTTTGTCCCGTTCAATCATGGCTGCAATTTTCTCGGCAAGTATTTCCTCCACATTCATGACCGGCAGTGAGAATGTAGTTATATCTGGGTACACCGGGGAAATATACCTTAAGTCAGGCTTGCGAATAATATCATTTCTCAGGCTGATGTCTATCTCGATATTCTGCAACTGTCCCAGCCTCTGATTCAATGGGCCTTTTATTCTTATCTCGTGGTTTATTCCAATTACATCGTTTCCAACCTTATTCCCTCTCCGTTCTCTCCTGACTATCTCATACTGGACACTGACGTGATTCAACACAGAGTCAAATTTGTCATTCAGGTATTTTCGGCCAGAAGTAGCTCTCTGCCCTTTAAATGTAAAATCTAAGCCCTCAGAAAACCTGTTAAGGTTGAAGAAATGCTTTAGTGCTGTACCGCCCTTGAAAATCAAGTCGTCGCTAAAAACCGAATATATTTCGTGGAGAAGCAGGGTGAGAAGATAATCCCTTTCCAGCTGTCTAACATCCTTGAAGTTGCCGGACAGTTCCATCAGGTCACGTTCGTCTATCATTATAATATCTCCTGCAATCGTTTCGAATTAATGTTTCTGGACTGTAACAGGGCAGCAACCCTTCTTGCAGTAGCCTTTGTTTTCATTCTTAAGGCAAAATCTACAAGCAGTTCCACGTCAATCATTCCTTTATCGAAAGACTCTGCGAATGCCTCTTCTACATATGAAAATGGAGGCGACCCAAGATAAAGGGAATCAATGATTGCCTTTTCAACCGTTGCGACGTATGCATTACCTGTCTTCCTGTAGCCAAAGAACCTCTCTTTCTTTATTCTTACGAATTCGATAATATAGTTCTCAACATTTAAAGGCCTATGACGTGTTAATGCTGAAATGTGTCACGCAAAATAGGACAAAATCCGAAAAGAATTAAGATACACATCATCCCATGTTCAGGAAATGAGTGAACAGAGAAGGACATACAGGCCGGAAGAAAAACTGAAAATCGTACTGGAGGGTGGCAGCCTGAAACCATCCAAGTCTAATTGGGGAAGGACCAATCTATGCAAGAACCTAAGAACATAGCAGCGAACTGGACATGCGAATATGGTAACATACCGCATGAAAGCTCCAGGGGTAATGTCCTCGCCCTCGCAAGAGGGGATCGTACAGGAGGGCTAGCGATCTACCGGGCCGCAACGAGCTGGCGTATGCCTGGTTGGAATTGTCTTAAGCGTCAAGATACGATCTCCGCGAGAATACGATTTGCGGATGAAGGGGAGTGCCGAACCCGTCTCTCCAGGGTTAAGGCAGTATCTGAGGGCAAGTTTGGGTATGTGCACCTTCAGAGCTCTCTGGCGTATAGACAGCAGCACGGTAGAAAAGACTTGGATGCAAACAGGGATGGAACATCATCCATCAGCGTCAGGAGAGGAATGCAGATGCCAACTCCCCTGACATTCGGGGTGGTGCTCCGGCAGATGAGGTCATAGTAGTCATGATATCCCCGATAATAAAGGGAAGGAGCGAAGGACCCCTGGGCTTAACGGCCGGACGAAGTGAAGGGGCGGGAGTGAGTACCCGAGAGGGTTAGTTCCACTCTCTCAAGTGGTGCAATCAATAAAGAGCTCTAGTGTGAGCAGATTAGCACCACGGAAAGATATCCGTCGCTGACATGGAATCCGGATAAGGCACATTCAAACCCTCTTCCGAGAGGGGAAGGGATGTGCTGATGTCGCATCGTTAAGCTTGAAACCGTATTCTCGAGATGAGACCGTACGGGATTTTAGAGGGCTTGGCGGAAACGGAACCTGAAAGGTCGCCCTGATGGGAAATCAGGGTTGAATCAGACCAATCAGGAAACTGCGCCGCCATTCTACTCGGTACTGAGCGGGACCGTTCAGATATCGGATCTGTGCAGCAAGTATGGCATAAAGACTGCACGTTTCTATTCATGGAAGAAGAAGCTGCAGAAGAGTGCCGGAAGCATATTCGAGGATCGGGGAAGGAAGAGCACGGCCGATCAGAGGCTGATAGAGGATCAGAAGAGTGAACTGCTGAGGCTCAAGGATACCATTGCGGAAATAACCACCGAGAACCTGGAACTCAAAAAAAAATCTGGAAGCAGCGGGAGGAGGACATGAGATCGCTGTTCTTCGACGTTGAGGAGACGATCCGCAGGACCGCAGAAAGGTCAGGATTCACGATCTCCAGGATCCTGGGAATCCTCGGGATACGAAGATCATGGTACTACAGGCAGCTGAAACCGGAATTCATCCTGGAGGGTAGATTTAACCCGTCTGCCGTGAATGATGAATGGATCGTGATCGGATACAAGCGTAGAAACCCGAGGATGAACTTCCGTGAAATAGCATATGCGCTGATCGACGGTGATCTGGCATACTTCTCCCCGTCCAGCGTCTACCGGATACTGAAGCGCCATGACATGATAAGGACGTGGAAGACCAGCCTCTGGTTATCGAAAAAGCCGGACATGCCGGGGAAACCTGACGAGATCTGGCAGACGGACATCATGTACGTGAAGGTGGAAGAGAGGTTCTTCTTCCTCCTCATATTCATCGACGTGTACAGCAGGTACATAGTCCATCACCGTCTTCTCCCATCCATGGACGGTGATTCCGTATCCGGAGAAGCACAGATCGCCATAGAGAAGCTCAGGAAGGATTCGAATGCAGAACCGGTGATACAGTCCGACAACGGTTCCGGCTTCATTGCAATGGAGTTCGGGATCGTGCTTAGGGAGAACAACCTCACCCACAAGAGAATAAGGCCTCATACGCCCACAGACAATGCATTCGTGGAGAGGGCAAACAGGACCGTAAGAGAGGAGCTGGAATCATCCATCGTTACCAGTTTTCCGGAGGCAGAGAAATCCATAGACCACATCGTGAACTGGTACAACAACGAGAGAAGGCATTCCTCCCTAAATTACCTGAGGCCTGTGGACTATTACAGGGGAGATCCGCAGGTTCTCCTTGCGATCAGGGAGGCAAAGGTGGAGGCAGCAAAGAGGATAAGGAGGGAAGACAATATGAAAGACAGGAAAGGAGGTGTAGCAGCAGGGAGTGTCTCTTAATTTAATTCGGGATTTGTCCTAAAGTGTGTGAAACACTACAATGCAACCACATTGTATCGGACCACGGATTGTTCGGTCAATGAATAGAACTGCAAGGCTGCAAACATGCTCACATATGACGGAAATGCAACCTGTGACGCGATTTCATAGATGTCAATTGCTCTGCCATCCCAAAGATAGTATTTCCCCCTCTCTATTCTCCTGACCTTTTTGTTAGCTGCTAGAAGCTTAGACACGTAATTCTTAGGCTTGTTCATTATCCTTGCAGCATCAGATACACTTAATACCTTCATATTGTGGAGCGCAAGTTCATCGATTACTTCCTGCATCTTGATATATACCACGAACTAGACATGCCAATTAACGTTATTATTTATGTAACAGTATTACCACAATTGTGGTGATATAGTAACACGCATCGTGTTGCCAGATTCTCTAGCGATCTCGATCGTTTTGACGCTGCCGTTTTCAATCTCCTTCAGAGTTCTTTTTCGAATTTTTGTCACAGCACTCTCTTTGTTGTCTTTCCATAGATAATGAGATCACTCCGATTATTGTACAGTTACCTTGAGGTTACCACTGGTAATCTCTGCAATTTGCAAACGTACGCAAGTACCCACAGAAATAATCATCGATTATTTTCGGATACGTTATGTCAGAACTGTCATCCAGTTGGAAGATGAAATCAGGGGAATGGGGGCGTAGATCGTCCCGGAAAGGGAGAAATAGCAGGAGTCTGGAAAATCTGAAGGAATTGATTTTTGGGGGGCGATAAATGAGTTTCAACCGTTCATTTGCAGATTCCTGAACGGGGGGTACTGGATCTCCCCTGTGGTAGAAGTTCGTCACGATCAATAACTCACAGGAGATATTTCGCACCAGATCTCATCGGTAGATTTCTATTCCCTTGCATCAAGGGCAGAGTCTCCCCTGCATATACTGCAATATTCCAATCGCTGCCAGGCTAATCAGGAATCCCGTTGGTTAAATTTGACCTATGGCTCCACCACCGTGGGTTCGAAATCCGCATCCCCAGGGCTCAGCTTCTTTACGTTAAGGGAATAAAACGTGTTCCTTCCATTCCTGACAATTTCAAATGAATCGGATTTTACGCGGTCTCCAAGTGACAGTTTCTGATCACACTTGATCCTGACCCTCATTCCCTCAAATTTCGCGAAACCTTCAAAGGTGCTGTTTAACTTTATTATCTCCAAGGGTTTCCCGACTGCATCCTTGTATACCTTTTTCGACAACCTGAATGCAAGAGCAAAGAGTACGAAGGAAAACAGCATCGGAACCATGAACAGGTACACGTACTGAGCAAAATAAACCAAGAACGCAGGAGGCGGACTCTTCGGTGCATTTACGGATTGGGCAATGAGGTATTCCGCATAGAATATAATCGCTATCGGAGTGATGAGGAAGATTACTCCGAGATACTTCACGAGATTAATGATGATGCCAATCTTCACGATTCTCTGAACTTTCATGCCTATTTATTATTTCTGCCAGTCGCGATGAGTACCATCAAAATGCATGATCACAATACAAAAATTAAGACGCAGCAAAATGCCGCATCTCCTAACGTCTCGTGGAATTCAAGACAGAACTGTAAGAAGAATTGCCTTCTCGGTGTGAAGCCTGTTCTCTGCCTGATCAAACACGCAACTCCTCACTCCGTCAATGACCTCATCCGTGACTTCCATTCCACGGTGTGCTGGAAGGCAGTGCAGGAATATTGCATTCTTTCCGGCCTTGTCCATGAGTTCCTGGTTCACCTGGTACGGCCTAAAGACCTTCTCCTTTTCGGCCTTCTGTGACTCCTCACCCATCGAAACCCATACGTCGGCGTAAACAGCATCTGCGCCAGAAACCGCCTCAACGGGGCTGTCTTTGATCTGGATAGAAGAACCGGTCATCTTCGCAAGGTTCCTGCTTCTCTCCAGAAGCTTTCTGTCAGGTTCATGCCCCTTCGGACAGCCAATGGAGATATCCACTCCAAGGATCGCAGCACCAATGATCAGGGAGTTGGCCATGTTGTTACCATCCCCCACATAGGCAAGCTTCTTTCCGTGGAAAGTGTGGATCTTCTCAAGGAAGGTGGTGTAATCAGCAACAATCTGAACCGGGTGTTCCACGTCGTCAAGAGCATTGATCACAGGTATGCTGGAATTATTGGCGAGTTCAACCACATTGGTGTGCTTGAACGCCCTGTAAGCTATTGCATCAACAAACCTGGAAAGAACTCTCCCGGTATCCGCTATGGTCTCTCCCCTTCCAATCTGCATGTCATTGGGATTCAGGTAGATTGCGTGACCGCCCAACTGGTCTATAGCTGTCTCGAATGATACCCTTGTCCTCGTGCTTGGCTTCTCGAAGATCATCCCGAGAACCCTGTTGTGCGCAACGTCATAGCTCTCGTACCTGTTCTTCTTCAGCTTTATCGAGAGATCAATTATCTGTTCGAGGTCCCCTTCCATGTCAAAAACTGAAAGAATGTCTCTCTTCATCCAGTATCACCTCAGCAGTTTTGGAACGTCCACGGGGTATTCCGCTACTTCCACGCCTGCAGCGTTGAATGCCTTGATCTTGGATTCTGCGGTTCCCATTCCCTTCTCCACTATAGCACCGGCGTGGCCCATCTTCTTTCCTGGTGGTGCACTCCTTCCTGTGATGTAGGAGACCACCTTCTTTGAAACGTGGTTCTTTATGTACTCTGCAGCCCGTTCCTCGTTTGTGCCTCCAATTTCTCCCACCAGAACGATCTTCTTGGTATTCTCGTCCTCCTCGAAGAGTTTGAGCACATCTATGAAGGTGAGTCCGACAACCGGGTCACCGCCCAGTCCAATGACCGTACTTTCCCCAAAACCGCTGCCTGTAAGGGATCCTACGATCTCATAAGTGAGGGTACCACTCCTTGAGGCTACGGCTACGTCACCCTTCCTGAAGATGTGGTTAGGCATGATCCCGATCTTGCAGTCCATAGCCGCAGTGATTCCCGGGCCATTAGGACCAAGCAGTGTGATGCCGTTCCGCTTGCAGTGATAGAGAATCTCCATAGTGTCCTGGTAAGGGACGTGTTCAGTGAGGATATATATCAGCGGTATCCCGGCATCTATGGCCTCAAAGGCTGCATCCTTCACAAATGGAGCGGCTACGGTGATCATTGTCGCATCAGGTTTCAACCTCAAAGTATCCCTGACGCTGTTGAAAACTGGAATCCCATTGACCTCAGTCCCCCCCTTTCCTGGAGAAGTTCCTCCAACGACCTTTGTTCCAAACTTGATCATCTCTCCGGCGTGGAATTTTCCCTGATGTCCCGTCACTCCCTGAACTATAACCTTTGTATCCTTGTTAACAAGAACCGTCATCTCAGTTGCCCCCTGCAGCTTTTACAACCGCTTCAATCGCAGGCATCATCTCAGAAAATGCCTGGATTCCATCCTTCTTCAGAATTTCTCTCCCTTCTACTTCTCTTACGCCGCTCAGTCTGACCACAATTGGTTTCGAAATCTTAAGGGTAGACTTGGCCGCGGTGATTCCACTCGCAACAGTGTCGCACTTTGTGACCCCACCGAATATATTCACAAGAATCACCTTGGGATCTGCCTTCATCACAAGTTCAAATGCGTTGACAACGGTATCCACGGAGTCTGTTCCTCCCAGGTCCAGGAAATTCCTGGGTTTTCCCTTATGAAGGGTGAGTGCGTCCAGTGTTGCCATGGTGAGTCCTGCACCGTTAGCTATGACCCCGATGTCTCCCTGCATTTCCACGAAAGAATACCCCTTTCCCTGGGCCTCAAGTTCCAGGGGAGTTTTTTCAGGATCAGTCACATTGTACTTCTGGTGCCTGAAAAGGGAGTCTGAGTCTATTATCACCTTGGCATCGGCAGCGATGAGTTTTCCCTCTGCGGTAACTACCAGAGGGTTGATCTCAACAAGTTCACAGTCTTCATCCTTGAACACCATGTAGAGCTTGGAGAGTATATCCCTGAATTGTGATGCTTCCGCGGGCGGAAGACCAAGGGCGCTCACTGCCTCCCTTCCAAGATAATCAGAATATCCTGTCAGGGGATCTATCAGCCTGGTGAACATCTTCTCCGGTTCAATTGATTCAATTTCAACACCTCCGGAGGTGGAAGCCATTATCATTGGTTTCCTCTCTGCCCTGTTGAGGGATATGCTGAGGTAATACTCCTTTGCAATCCTGATTTTCTCTTCTATGAGTACTGTATTTACAGTGAACCCGCGTATCTTTGTTCCCAGCAGTGCCTTAGCCGCTTCCTTTATTTCCGATTCAGTTCCAGCAAACTTGATTCCGCCGGATTTTCCTCTGCCTCCGATAAGGACCTGCGACTTCACTACCACGTCACTGTTGCCGGGTTTTATTTCTCCTGTGTTTCGAACTACGTAACCGGAAGGAACCGGTATGCCGAAACTTGAGAAAATCTCCTTTCCCATGTATTCGTACAGATTCAATAATACACCGGATGGTGATGTTCGCAGAATTTATAAATATGTCCAGAACAAGGTGAGATGTATGCAACTGGTATCCGGTGCTGTCGTCCTCCCGTGACTGAAGTCCCGGCCTCTTGCTCAGACGACTGGTAAACACAGGCTAAACCGAGACCGTTGTCGACTAAAATGCTGAGAATAAATTTAAAACCACCAGCTACTTATATTAAACATGAGGTTTCTGTATTTTTCCGTCGATAAGGTTTCGAAACGTGACGAAGAGATCGTCAAGGAAGAGTTCGGAGAGATCAACAACCCGGTGAGCAAGACAGCCAGCCGCGTTAAGAACAGGCTCTTTACTGGGCTAATCTTCTTCCCAACTCAAGGGATTGCTGAAGATCAGAAAATAGCGGAAGATAGTCCTCACATAAAAGTCACGTACGAATTGTATGGGGCAGTGTATTTTGACACTGGAGGGATAACGAAGCGGCTCAAGCACTTCGTCTTTTCGTTTCCGTCCCATAAGCAGGAGGCAATAGTTGCGCAGGAGACGGGGTTCCCTTCCAGGAAAGAAGGGCATGACTACAGACTGATAAGAAAAGGCGAGGAAATAGGCATCTACCACACAGAACTTAAGCGAAGCAGGGCGAACGACCAGTTTCTCACGCTAGAAGGCCATAACTACAGGATTCTAATTCAGGAGGAAAACAAACAGCGGACACTCAATGTGTACGAGGGGGAGAAAAAAATTGGCAGGATCTCCAGGGAGATTGTCCAGGGGTTCTCCCTTCCTCCCCATTATTGCAACGCCTCTGAATTCGACCCCGGGTATGCTGTTCCTATGTTCATTCTCACAGCTATTTTCAACGCCCGCCGCGTTTTTGCTGATTACGCTAACAAGATTGCACCGCCTCTTATCGCCATTGATCTCATCCGTTGAAGGATGTGGAATCTCCCGCTCACGGCGTTGAATTACAATGACCCTGATACGAGTCCCCGAACAGAATCATGTATCCCTGCTTCCCCCGTTGTGACGCAATTTCTCAAGGATCTCTCTTGCTCTTGAAACAGACACATTCTTCTCAGATACCATGATCTCCGCTACTGCCGCAACCTCGTCTCCGGTGGCTCCAGCTGTTATTGCAATGTTCTTTGAGTGCAGCCTCATGTGCCCTTCCTGGATTCCCTCCACGGCTAGTGCCCGGACTGCGGCAAAGTTCTGTGCAAGGCCGACAGAGGCAAGGACTCCGGCGAATTCCCTTGCACCGGAAACTCCGAGGATTTTCCTGACAGTCCTCGCCTTCGGAATGCTGGAAGTCGACCCGCCGACAGTACCAACGGCCATTGGAATCTCGATCGACACTTCGAGGTCTCCATCATCGACTACCTTGTAAGTGGTGAGGGAATGGTATCCGTTCCTGGCGGCAAATGCATGAGCTCCCGCCTCGATGGCTCTCCAGTCGTTCATCGTCGCCAGAAGTACCGCATCGATTCCGTTCATTATTCCCTTGTTGTGCGTAGCAGCCCGGTACGGATCCACCATGGCGAACCTGTATGCCTCCATGATCCTTTCCACTGCCTCCTTTCCTCCGATATCCTGCTTCCTGAACATTGCAGATGCCCTGGCCATCCTCATGTCGGACAGGTTACTGAGTATCCTGAGGTTTGCCCGGCAACCGGTGATATCTTCCAGGATTCCGGACACATGTTCGCACATTGTATTCACAACGTTTGCCCCCATCGCCTCCATTACGTCGACTATGAGATGGACCACAATCATGGATTCTTCCGGAAAATTCCTGACGATGATGTCCCTGGCCCCTGATCCGGCCTCGCGCAATGTCCTGCTCCTGGTATTTGCCTCCCTCAGGATCATGTCTTTCTGTGCGAGTATGCGCTGTGTTGCCTCATCGGAATCTTTCACCTCCACTAACTGTATCTGCCCTATCATCAGGGGCTCAGATGCACTGGCAGAGAATCCACCGCTGTTCCTTGCGAGCTTAGCTGCAAAAGAGCATGCAGCAACAATTGACGACTCCTCCACAGCCATCGGTATCAGGTAATCCTTCCCGTTGACAAGGAAATTGGTTGCTATGCCAAGAGGAATCTCAAGAGTGGTGATCACGTTCTCTATGATGCCTGAGGCAACCGGAAGAGGAAGTGGTGACTCCCTTGCCAGAAGATCTAATTCAGAGCTACTGAGATCACACTTAACAGCAACCTCTTTCAGTCTCTGTTCTGCGGTCATATCCTTGAATCCGGGTATGGAGGAACTTCCTTTCATCAAAGCTTATTTCCAGGACATTTAAATATTCTGGTTAAACGTTCTGCAAAACTAAATGACTTCGCAGAATATTATCCATCCTGATGCTAAAGAATCGCAGCCTTGTTTCAATCGACGATGTGGATGACAACGACCTTGAGGAGATTATGAGAGTCTCGGACAGCATGAATTCTGCCCTCCAGGCAGGAAAGAAGATTTCAATAATGGACGGGAAGATCATGGCAACGCTTTTCTACGAAGCTAGCACGAGAACAAGGCTCTCGTTTGAAAGTGCAATGAACAGGCTTGGCGGATCTGTGATCACTGTGGCGGACGCCTCAGCCTCCTCGGTGAGCAAGGGAGAGACGCTGGCTGATACAGTAAGGATGGCAGCGTCATACTCGGATATCATAGTGATCCGGCATCCCCTTGAGGGTGCTGCAAGACTAGCTTCAAAGTTCTCGTCGAAGCCGATAATAAATGCCGGTGACGGCTCAGGGCAGCATCCCACGCAGACTATACTGGACCTGTTTACAATCAGGAAGGAACTCGGGAAGATAGACGGGAAGACAATAGCGCTTGTCGGGGACCTCAGGTATGGAAGGACCGTCCACTCACTTATCCTTGCGTTATCCAGGTTCGATGTCAACATAATTCTCGTTTCACCCTCAAGCCTCAGGATCCCCGACCACTTTCTTGCAAGACTCCCAAAGGGAACCCGTGTGGTGGTTCAGGACGACCTGGAGAGAGTGATCCCGGAAGCCGACGTGTTTTACGTCACGAGGATCCAGAAAGAGAGGTTCTCGGACCAGAATGAGTACAAGAAGCTCATTGGATCCTATTCCTTCGACCTCCAGACGGTGGAGAAGATGAAGAAGAATTCCATTATTATGCACCCCCTCCCAAGGATTGACGAAATAAAACCTGAAGTGGATTTCACTGACAGGGCAAAATATTTCAGGCAGGCAGCGTATGGAGTTCCGGTCAGGATGGCCCTGATTTCGCAGATACTGGAGGCTTGAACATGGAAACAACACTTAAGATTTCAAAGATAAAGGATGGCACCGTGATAGACCACATTCCTGCCGGCAAGTCGCTGAAGGTTCTTTCGATCCTTGGCATCAGCGAAGCTGGCGAGAGTACTGTGAGCGTGGCGATGAGAGTCCAGAGCGGGCAGCTGGGACACAAGGACGTTGTGAAGATAGAAAACAGGACTCTTCAGAAAAAAGAACTAGATAAGCTGAGCCTTCTTGCGCCAAATGCATCCATAAGCATCATAAAGAATTTTGAGATCGTGAAGAAGTTCAATCTGAGCATCCCTGATGCCATATCCGGGGTTGTTGAGTGCCAGAACCAGAACTGTATAACGAAAACGAGAGAGCCTGTGACTTCATCGTTCCGTATAATCTCCAGGAAGCCGATAGTAATAAAGTGTGACTTCTGTGAGAGAACAATGAACGAGCCGGAAATTCACCAATTGTTTTAAAAAAACTATGACTGCATAACCAACATACAAACTCTCCTGAAGCAGTATTTTTCGGGTTCGTTGACATATAATATGCTCAGAACTGAGTCCAACCCGTCTCCAGTTCCTTCAGGGCCGACGCGTAATCATTCTGCCCCTTTCGCATGAGGGATTGCCTTCTGCGCCTTGAATTGAACTGCATCCATCTCTTCCTGAACTGGTCCCTGGGCACGTCACCGGCCATTTCAATGAAATGTTCCCTTGAAGTATGAGGAGGTATCATGAAGCTGCTCCTTCCGTATTGGGCTATGAAGGAGTCCCATGAGCGGAAACCGCTCATCCTTCTGTATCCTGTCTTCACTCTCCTTATGGTTATCTCGAGACCGTTATCTGTTCTGGGAATCCTGGGATCGTCATAGCAGAAGAATAGACCGTCCCAGTGGTTCTCTATCGTTTCCACCATTGGAACGAGATCTGACCATATCCCGCCCTCCCTGATCTTTACCCTCAGAGAATCCATGAATGCCGAGAGCGATGCCTTCACCTTAACCGATCTCGATGTCGAGGACAGGATCGATCTCATGGAGCTGACATACCGCACAAGTGCCGAAAGGTCCTTGTATCTTCCGACGAACTCCCTCCACCTTCCCGTGATGGATACCAGCCTGCGGAGATCCCTGTCGTCGCGGGAGGAGAGCATCCTTCTCAGCGTTCCGTCGAGGGCTGCAAGGTGCTGGAATACCGCCATTCCGGAGAACTCCAGCGGCGCCGATCCGGGATAGATCGGCAGCGATCTCAGGAGGGTGCATGCATCCCGTATATGGGAGCAGTCGTCGTTACGTCTGGAGAGCGACTCCTCGATGGGTGAAAGACCGCGGATCCTTTTCCTCAGATCTTTCTTAAGGGCACGGTCCTTGTCCATTATGGGAAGGCAGGCATTCCTCAGCACATGGAAGTGGCAGAACTGGTGCTTTATTCCGGGAAGCACCTCCTGTACCCCCAGAACTATGGAACGCTGGTGGTCGCTTATGACGGCAATGATCTCAAGCCCCAAGCGGCGGAGGGCATCCCTGACCGCAGAGATGAGGGTGGCTATGTTCCCTGAGGAGCTGTTGTCCAGGTATTCAGCGTAGAGGACCTTCGATGTCAGTGCGTCCTGCAATACGTACAGGGTGCTGTTCCCTCTTTCAGGCTGCACTCCATCTATCGCCAGAACTATTCCGCCGTTCTCCATGACGGCATCGTAGAAATCGAGATCGAATTCCACCGGTCTTATTGCGATCAGCTCCTCGAACACATGAACCAACTCATAGACCTCTCTTTCGCATATCTCTATCCCCCTTGCCATGAGATCTTTGTGTATTTCCGGCATGGATCGCTTCTCGTCATGCCTGAGAAAGCCGATCTCCACCATGATGTCGATGGAATATGTCCTGAACGGCAGGCTCAGCATATCAGCCTCCGTGGACCTGAATATCCTGCCGCATCCTGGACTGGAGCAGGCATAGGCATAGTTCGTCGCATGTATGTTTCCTCTCATGGTCTGGATGTGCTTGCTCCAGGCTGTATGGTGTCTTACAAGCCTGGAACCGCATCCAGGGCAGCTATCAAACTCAGGTCTAAAATATACTTCCCTATATGCAGCATAGTCCCGTGGTTTTTTCAAAGTCATCACGGGACATGACTATCAAAATGTCTGACAAATACTTTGCCAAGGGGCTAACAGAACTGGCATCATCCCGGAAAACCCAATATTCTGGATGTCAGACACCTTGTATGTTGGTTATGCAGTCATAGTTTTTTTTCGAGCAAATTATTCCGGACATTTGGGTATGATTTCTCAATGTATCTCCATGGCCCATACTCCCCGGTTCTGGCCAAGGATTATTATAACATTTCGTCAGAAGAATGGAAAATAAAATCGGAAACCGCAATTATGAGTGATGACGACCTTGGGTTTATCGTTCGTTTGAAGGATAAAGATCCTCTCTGGTTGGAAACTGCAGCCACCCTCTACTGGATGGGCGAGGGGGAGAACAACTGGGAGAAAGCGGCAGACTCCACTTACAGTGTGAAAAAATTAACTCTATCGAGAAATGACAAGGACAAGAGGTATGTCATGAAAGTTCTTGAAGACATGAAATCAATGAATATAGTTCGATGATCGTGATATCCTGCCTATATCTCCAGATAATACATTCCATCTAGATGCCAACGTGGTTGCCACTTTCATACTCCAGGACATGGATCGTGACGTTAATGGGAGAGTGAATTCTATTTTCAAGCGAAGAAATTGGGCTGATTCATCACTTTCGGTCAACGTTTATGCTCTGGGGGAATCTTTCAAACGCATCATTCGCGGGTTTGACGAGGGTGCGTTTGTGAGAATCAAGACACTGTATGACCTAACACGCAGAAAACATCTTTCATTCATCAGAATTGATGACCTGGACAAGGATTTTCCAAGCCATTACAAAGAGATAGAAAAGAGGGACAGTCTTATCGAATCAGGAGATAAATTGAATTTGGCTTTCTTCTGTGCTGATTCCAAGTCTAATAAATTTCTCACCATGGATGGGAATACTTTGAAAAGCGGCAGGATCACAGAGTACCTGAGTAGTATTGGCAAGAGTGTGGTAGAGATCGACGGTTTCCCTTAACTACCGCCCGGCAGGCCGCTGAGATCAATGATCTGGTTCACAATTGCGGTTGCCGAAGAGAATCCTCATGGATTATGGTTTCATGTACGCAGGACGTAAATTGACCCACAATATTTAAGATAAGGTCAGCCCTGCATACTCAATGCTATATCTTTACCTGGAGATAGCGCTCCTTGTGATTTCCTTTATTTCCTTCGCCTTTTATATGTTCAGCGCAGGGTTCTCGCTTTTCTTCAGGGAAGACGAGAAAGTGTATCCGAACAGCATCAACCAGCTTACGGTCGTGATCCCTGTCTACAGGGAAGATCCTGCGTCGTTCAAAAATACGCTGGAATCCGTGAAACAGAATGGGGTAAATTTTATAGTGGTCGGTGACAGATGCTCCTCCCCATATCGTGAAATTACAGAGGACCTTGGGGGAAAGTTCTATGAGAACAACAAATGCGCGGGAAAAAAGGGTGCGATGGCTACTGGAATTTCCCAGGTTAATTCCAAATTCGTGCTGTTTCTAGACAGTGATACGGTTCTCCCCGAAAACGGAGCTCAGAGATTGCTTGACAGATTTGCACCAGACGTGGGAGGGGTGAGTGGAATAATCCGGATCAAGAAGGATGGGAGGGGATTATCGTATAGCGCTGAGTTTGTCGAGAGGACAAGGGAAGTTATCCTGAGAAGCATGAATTCACATGGGAATGTTATGATTCTGGACGGATGCTGTTCCGCTTACAGAACTGAACTGGTAAAGCAGTTCATTCTCGGAGAGGAATTCCTCAACGACAGATTCATGGGGAGACCGGTTATTACAGGCGATGACAGAAAACTCACGGGCTTTGTAATAAGAAGTGGCTTCCGTGCAGTTCGAAATTTCTCCGTAAACGTTGAGGTTTCCGCCCCGGGAAATATATCCGGCTACCTGAAACAGCAGGTACGCTGGGCCAGATCCGGGTGGCTTTCTTTTTTCAGGGACATTCACAACGGTACTTCGAAAAAAGGCGGCAGATTCTACAACGTCAATCTTCTTTACGTGTACGTTGTTCCTTTGATCGCTTTCATCATTATTGCATTGAGGGCTACCTATCCGCTTATTCATTTTATCGACGCACATTTTACATATTTCATAGGACACGTTCCAGAAGTTATGGTATATTTCTTCACCCGAACCCTGACCTCCATGATCTTTGTTGAAGGAACCGCTGACATTGGATTTATCAGAATTATCAGCATGACTCTTACAGTCATAGGAATGTCCGTCTTCGGGATAGCCATCTCAGACATAATGATCAAGGAGAGGCTCAAGACGTTCGTATACGGTGCACTGGCGCTCGCCCTAATGTTCTTTGTGAACGTATATGGACTCATGACGATCTGGAAACAGTCATCATGGCTGACGAGACCGGCTGGCCCGACCGAAGCTACGTGAAGCTTGAAAATCAGATCATCTGCAATTGCCTGGGGTCGGTGTCTTACCTCTCAGGATCCGTAATCTCATTCAGGCAGTTGGAATACGGGAAGGAATCTCCAGTTTGTAACAAATTAGACTCCACCTGAGGAAAGACTTAATATTTCTCCGCCTTCTAATGAAAGTGGATGTGCGCGACCTTTAATCCTGACTTTGTTCCCGAGGAAAGCTGGCAGGGAACTTCTGACGAGGAATTACATAACTTCATGGAGGGCAGGAAGTCCCTCATAAAGGTATTCGGTGTCGGAGGAGCCGGCTCCAACACAATCAACAGACTCTACAGGGAGAGGCCTGAAGATGTTGATCTCATAGCATGCAACACGGATGCCAAGCATCTGTTGGGGGTTAAGGCAAACTACAAGATTCTACTTGGAGAGAATCTCACAAGGGGGCTTGGATCTGGTTCGGATCCAAGGGTTGGCGAGGCATCTGCCCTTGAATCTGAAAACGAAATAGTTGAATATGCCAGGGGAACTGAAATAGCTCTGATCACAACCGGCCTTGGAGGAGGAACAGGAACAGGGGCATCTCCCGTTTTGGCCAAGATAATGAAGGAACACGGGGTGCTGACCATAGGGATCATAACCCTTCCATTCACTTCCGAGGGGAAGGAGAGGAAGAAGAATGCGCTGGTGGGACTGCGCAAACTCAAGGAAGCATCCGACACGGTGATCGTGATCCCAAATGATCGCCTCCTTGAACTGAGCCAGGACCTCCCGCTTGAAAAGGCATTCAGGACGGCCGATGAGATTGTTGTCCATGCCATCAGGGCAATTACCGAAATCATCCGGAGGACCGGTCTGATAAATCTCGACTATAACGATCTGAAGGAGATAACCAGAAACTCCAGGGAGGCCATGATTGGGATAGGAATTGCGGAGGGCTTACCAGGAAAGAGGGCAGTCGAAGCGGCCATGAACGCAATGAAATCTCCATTCCTCAGGGCAGACCTGTCTCCCGCTACAGGGATTATAGTCAACATAAGCGGTGGAAATGACATGGAAATAGAGGAGCCGAAGGAGGTAGTCGAGGAGATAAGGAAGGCGGTTTCCTACAAGACCAGGATAATCATGGGAACAAGAGTGGACCAGAGCTATACCGGAAAGATTCAGGTCACAATTGTTGCCGCGGGGGTCTCTTACTTCGGTGCAGGGGATTCAGATTTAAAACCAGACGGCAGCGATACGGTGGATACGATTAAATGAGTGCTTATTTCATATCTCTGCTAAAAAAGGTTTTTTATCAAGATGAAAATCAGCCTCCGTGGATTGTTCCCACTTTATCGGGATGGCTTCTCCGGAGGGAAATAACTAGTTGTCTGTAAAGAAATATACTGATGCAGAGATAAGACTGATTGCTAAAGACATACGAAAAAAGAGCATAGAGATGGTCTATTCGGCCTCTAGCGGGCACCCTGGCGGCTCGCTGAGCATCGCAGACATCCTTGCTGTTCTTTATTTCAGAGAGATGAATGTCAATCCAGAGAATCCTGTGGACCCGGACAGGGACCTGCTTGTCATGAGCAAAGGCCATGCGTCTCCCGCCCTATATGCAACACTTTCACTGAGGGGGTTCTTTCCCACAACTCTTCTGCCGGGATTCAGGAAGATCTCTTCAAAACTTGAAGGGCACGTGCACTTCGGCGTTCCGGGCGTAGAGGCATCAACCGGTTCCCTCGGGCAGGGACTTGGAATCGCTGTGGGAATGGCTATTGCGTCGAAACTTGATTCAAAGAAGAACCGGGTTTACGCCATTATTGGTGATGGCGAAATAGAGGAAGGAAGCATCTGGGAATCATTCATGGCCGCGAGCAAGTATCGCCTGGATAATCTCACCGTAATTATTGATCGCAACGGCGTGCAACTTGACGGATTCACCGATCAGATAATGCCTCTTCCAAATATACCTGAAAGGCTGAGAGCCTTCGGATGGAACGTGATTGAGATTGATGGTCATAATATCGCTGAGATAACGGCATCCCTGAAAAAAGCGAGGGAGACGAAGGGAGTGCCGACTTTCATATATGCCAGAACCGTGAAAGGAAAGGGAGTGAGCTATATGGAAAACAATCCAAAGTATCATGGGAGCCCGCCAGGCAGTGAAGATCTCTATCAGCAGGCGTTAATGGAACTGGAGGCAGGAGCATGAAAGGAAATACAGAGAGCCTGAGGGAAGCCTATGGAGAGGAGATCGCGCGCCTGGGAGAGGCGGATCGCGACATTGTAGTTCTTGATGCCGATCTGTCCACATCCACAAAGACGTCAATCTTCGGGAGCAAGTTTCCGGAGAGGTTCTTCAACATGGGAATATCAGAGCAGTCGATGGTTGCAACTGCTGCAGGGCTTGCTCTGTCAGGCAAGAAGGTCTATGCCTCCACGTTCTCTGTTTTCCTGATGCGTACATACGAGCAGCTGAGGCAGTCAGTCTGCTATAACAACGTGAATGCCAAATTTGTCGTTACCCACGCAGGGATAACGGTTGGAGAGGACGGTGCAACGCATCAGATAGTGGAAGACGTGGGAATCATGTCCGGCCTTCCGAATATGTCTGTTGTGGTGCCAGTTGACTCAGTCGAAACAAAGAGCGTAATCCGGTATCTCCACGATCACACAAACACTCCGTATTACGTCAGGCTTACCAGGGAAAAGTTCCCTGTTCTCAATGGCCCTGATTATGAATTCGAGCCAGGCAGATCAACGACTTTCCGGGACGGTTCTGACATGACTATCATAGCGAACGGAGCTATGGTGTCGTTTTCCCTGGACGCAGCAGAATTGCTCAAGACAAAGGGAATAGATGCGAGGGTAATCAACATGGCATCAGTGAAACCCATGGACAGGGAGGCAGTCATAAAGGCGGCGAGAGAAACCGGAAGGATAGTGACTGCAGAGGAACACTCTATATACAACGGACTCGGAAGCAGGGTTTGCGAAATAACTGCAGATGCGTATCCCGTAAGGGTATCCAGGGTAGGTATGAAGGATACCTTTGGAAAATCCGGCAAATCATGGGAACTCTTCGATTACTTTCATATGGGGGTCAATGATATCGCGAGAATATCCGAGGAACTTTTCAGGGAGGAGAACAGGTATGAAAGTATTTCTTGATACGGCTAATATTAACGAAATAAAGCAGGGTGTTGAATGGGGTCTCGTGGACGGGGTTACGACAAACCCGTCTCTTGCAGCAAAAGAGAAAGGATCAGATTTTGTATCAACCGTGAAGGCGATTCTCAAGGCCACGCCGGGTCCAGTGAGCATAGAAGTGGTGGCAACAGACTATGAAGGCATGATGAAACAGGCTTCAAAGATAGTGGCGCTTGGGGAAAATGCTGTTGTAAAGATACCCATGACGCTGGACGGTATGAAGGCTATAAAGTCCCTCAGGCAGAAGAATATAGCCGTTAACTGCACCCTTATCTTCAACCCCATACAGGCACTCTTTGCAGCGAAGAGCGGGGCGGAATACGTGTCGCCGTTTGTGGGAAGGCTTGATGACATAGGGGAGGACGGAATGTTCCTTATAGAGCAGATCAAGACAATATTCACCAACTACGACATATCTACTAAGATCCTGGTTGCATCAATCAGGAACCCGATACATGTGGTGAGATCAGCCATAATCGGTGCAGACGTTGTCACAATGCCCTTCGATGTACTCAAGAATCTCCCCTCACACCCCAAGACCGAC
>JAJZLK010000036.1 GCA_021803655.1 Thermoplasmata archaeon | reverse complement strand
AGGAATGAAGAGAAGAAGGGCCTGACCGCTTTCGATACCATGAAAATGCTCACGGAATTGAAGGGAGAAAAGAGCTGGCTGTATGAGATCAATTCCCAGAGTCTCCAGCACTCTCTTGTGAAACTGGACATGGCATTCAAATCATTCTTCAGGAAAAATACCGACTATCCGAACTTCAGGTCAAAGAAGGATAACCAGTATTTCATTGTGCCATCCGGTTTCAAGGCCGTTGAAAACAGGCTTATCATTCCTAAATTCATGGAAGGCATTGCATACAGGGACAAGACCGCAATTCCGGTTGAGATCAAGCAGGCGGTCATAACAAAGGATGTTAATCGTTATTACGCATCGATACAGTACGAATCCGATGAAACGCCTGAGAAAGGAAGCGGTACAGCAGGCATAGATCTCGGCATAAAGTCATTCGCAACCCTGTCGGATGGATTGCAGGTAGAGCCACCGAACTCGTACCGCAACATGGAGAAGAAGCTGAAGAGGCAGCAGAAGAAGTTATCGAGAAAGAAGAAAGGATCAATGAACAGAAGGAAGCAGGTAAAGAGAGTGCAGAAGATACACCAGCAGATAAGGGATGCTCGTACGGATTACAACCACAGGGTATCAACGGCGATAGCCAAGCACTATGGTACCATAGTGGTTGAGAACCTGAACATATCAGGTATGCAGCAGAACCGCCATCTTGCAAAGAGCATAACCGATCAGGGATGGTCACAGTTCAGGGGAATGCTTGAATATAAGATGGAATGGAGAAATGCCGAACTCATTGAGATCGGCAGATTCGATCCCTCGTCGAAGCTCTGTTCCCGTTTCAACGACCGGAGTTGCCCTTCCGGGTAGAGCTCCAATCTCCACGGGCGTATATTCGGGAGTGCCCCTCCCTACCTTTATCAATCCGGCATTCCGGATGTTTATTGCTGCATTCAGATCACGATCTATTGCGAGACCGCATGCTTTGCAGTGGTATATGCGATCTGAAAGATCCAGATCGCGCTTTATGTTTCCGCATCCTGAACATTTCTGTGACGTATGCCTGGGATCGACCAGTTCGACAGATGTACCGGCACTTTCAGCCTTGTACATCGTATACTGGACGATCTTATTCCATCCCGCATCTGCTATGCTCTTTGCAAGGTGGTGATTCTTCACCATCCCCGTTATGTTCAGGTCCTCGAAGGCAATGAGATCATGACTGGATACAAGATCCCTGGATATCTTGTGCGAGAAATCATCCCTCTGCCTTTCGATCTTCCTGTGGATCTTTGCAACCTTCTTCCGGTATTTCACGACCTGGATAAAGTGATAGTATAATGAGTACACGGAATGTGCACCCCTGTCCAGATCATATGCCATAGGTCTGGAATTATGCAGTTAACTATAAACCTGTCACTCCCTTTCATCCCCTATCTTGCGAAAGGGGAGTTCCCGCTTGCAAATGTTAAAATTGTGGGAGTTACTGTAAATTTATGGGAACAGTTTCCAAATATCCCGCCGCAATACATAGGCAAATGTAAACGTGTGGAGTTATACTGGATACCTAATGGCTAGGCCGGTTTGTTGTATACCGAACGAATCATTCAATATGCATAAAATGGGCCGACCGGGATTTGACTAGGAATTCATATGAATGCACCAAGAGAGGCCATTTGTATGTTACTAATCTAGCCAGGAATAAACGTTTGACCTGTTGGCAATTCTCACAACTTTAATTGATTTCTTTTCTGTAAAAAATATAATTCTATATTCTCCTACTCTCAACCTGTAATAGTGCCTCGTCGTTGCTGAGAGTTTCTTGACATCCAACCTGCCTGATCTGTTGCTGGGGTCTTCTGCAAGTTCCATCAATTTTTCCTTTATCCTCGACTGCAGGTTTTCTTCCAGTGACTTCAACTCCTTTGCAGCAGTCTGAGAAACGAGAACTTCATAACTGGTCAAGTGGTACGAACTCCTCATTGTCAGATATTCTATCGAGCTCGTTGAAGAACATTACTTTCTGCCCTATCTCAAGGAGTTTTTCAATTATTTCATCATAAGTCTGACCCTTACTTCCTATCTTCTTAAGTCTGTCTCTGGTATCTCTGGATACCTGAATTGTAGTCTGATTCACGGGTTTATGATGCAATAACAGTATATAACTATTGATGATAACTATATGTGGCATATAACAACACTCAATAAGTGTCAGCCTTTCACAACTATAAGGGTAAGCACCAGTACGAAAATTTCAAGAAGAAAGCTCTTGGTTTTGAAATAGGCAGTCGTACGGTGAGAGACCCCAATTTGATACAGGGGCCACTCTCATCTAATGTCGCTGTAAGCATAAGGACAATGTTCCGATAAGCACAGTTGCTCATGAACCGTTCCTCAGGTCCGGATTTACAGGAAACGGAGGATTTGTCCACAGGAATACAGGTCCCACGGTCACATTGAATATTTGAAAAGGTCTCTTTCCTGACCTGATGTACAGTTACTGGTCTACGCCGGTCTATTCCTGGCTTCCCGGATTTCCTCGATGATTCCTCTATGCTTCTCTGCAACCTTTAATGCCGGTTCAAGAATCTTCACAAGATGATCGGACACGAACTGTTTCAGGTCAAGCGGATGAATTTCCTTCGCCACGAACTTTTCTACCATGGCATCCCCATTCTTTAGGTAGAGATCTCCTCCTTTCTTCTCCGGCCGGTGGATCACAATTTCTCCCGTGATTCCCGGAACAACAATCCACCTGGCAATGTCCATTACCGGATTGCCCTCAATCTCACCCGGAGTACACAGCGCACCGCCGATCTTCTTCCTGATATCCTCCGGAGAATCGCTGATGAATATGCCGGAACCCGGGTCGCTCTTTGACATCTTCTCCATCTCGCCGCTCACGGGATCCATTCTCCCTCCTCCCTTGAGGCTCGATATGAGGGGTCCATGAAGGGCGACCACCTTCTTCAGTCCCATCTTTGATGAAATGTCCCTGGACAGCATGTGGGCGTGTCTCTGATCCATCCCGCCAAGAGCAAAATCATACTCCCTGTAAGCGATGTCGGTTACCTGCATGAGCGGGTAGATCAACTTGCTGAAATCTGATCCGGCATCCTCCTCAGATCTCCCCATGATCGGGAGAGCTCGCCTTACCCTTGGAAGGCTGGTGTTCTTTGCCATCTTCAGTAGGAGTTTCCAGTATTTCCCGTCTGATGCAAGATCCTCCGCCCAGGTGAACCTGACCTTTGAATTCAAACCCATTGCAACCATCGTGTCCTTGAAGAGAGTGCCGCTCTTCCTTATCAGTTCAAGATCTCCAAGGAGCTTGTCATTCACCATCGCATGCCAGTCGGCAAGCAGGACTTCCATTTCAACTCCCAGGGAGACGAGATCATTGATCTTCCTTGGCCAGAAAACTCCGGTGCCAAGGTGTGGAATCCCGGAGGGTTCAAAACCGATGTATCCTGTCGGGTTTCCTGAAAGCGCCTTAACTGCTTCTTCCTCTGTGATAATCTCTGTGAGGTATCTCTTAAGCAAATCCTGATTCATACGGATTTTCCTGCCAGTCTCCGTTATTAATTAAGCTTTGCGGGCATGACTGGCGGAAGGAGCATGACATGCATCTCCTGGGGTTCGTGTGCTTCCTCACAGGCATGTTCCTGGTCATCCTCATCACTTCCATCGTGTAGAGGAGATCGGTCCGGAGTTTCATGGTGTTCTTCACCTTGAAGGCAGACCCTTCATACTTTATGACTCCATATGGAACACTGAGCTGGGGATAATTCTCTTCAAGAATGAGGAAATATGCTGCCATCTGAAGGAGGTGTCCATCCCTCGGAACCGTTGCCCTGGAGGATTTATACTCATAAGGAATCAATGAATTTCCGTTACGTACTACCATATCCGGTTTCCCGGAGAGCTTGTGTCTCTGGGATTTAAGCACAGTGCCTTTTGCAACGAGGTCTCCATAAATGACTCTTCCACTTGGAACTGCAGTTATCTTTTTCCTGGATGCCACGTAAACCAGTAGCATGATTATGACAATGAGGAAAAGGAACGCAAACAGGATGGTGGCAAGATCGGTTACCACAGGAGAAGCAAGATCGGA
>JAJZLK010000056.1 GCA_021803655.1 Thermoplasmata archaeon | reverse complement strand
CATGAACTCGTGGGGAGAGGGGACCTGATCGTTTCCCATGACCTCCAGATTGAAACCGTGATTCTAACTTTTAACACTGTGAGTGGGAAATCCCACATCCTTCAGGGATGGGGTGAGAAGGAGCGAAAGTGTTATGTCTCTCTCAAGATACTGTTGCGTCCGCCGGCAGACACAAATGAAAGCGGCCGGATCGCATATTGCTTCATGCGTGCCTGCATCCATAAAGTCAGATGGCTTTGCGTGAAGGACAGAGTACCTTCGGGCCGAGGGGAATTCAAGCCCATGGAGATTCCGCCAGCAACCTTTGAAGTGGGAAGCCCACGACTGAAGCCGTGGGAGGAGGTCTCATAGGAGTGTACTATAAAACCGAACCCAACATACCCGAAAAAGCCTTAATATCGCCGCCGTAGCTCAGCATGGTAGAGCGCGTGCTTGGTAAGCACGAGGTCGCGGGATCGAATCCCGTCGGCGGCTTTGTCTCAAATATCACGGATAGTCGGCGTGTATCTATTCTTGGCAATAACGGGTGTTGTCTATCGTTTCGGTCATTCTACCCCATCCAAACCGGCACGTGGAAGTTAATCCCCAAAAGAAATATTTGAAGCTCAGAGGAGATTATTTTAGCAAGACACAATCCACATACAACAGACGATAATCCATGAATGTAGAGATTGTGCGCAGTTCTACCCGAAAAAAGACTGTCCAGGCCAAGGTTGTTAACGGGAAGATAGTGTCTACCTGCCTCTCGGAATGCACCCCAGAGAGGAGGAGAAAATAGTGGAACGGATGAAGCAGAACATCGAGAAAAAGGTGCTGAAATCAAGAATTAACAGCGACGGATACCTGAAAAGACGTTTTGATGATTTCAATGCAAAGTATTTCCATGGATCGCTAAGGGTAGAGTCCATAGAGTTCGTTACAAATCAGGAACGGAGAAACGGCAGCTGCACACCCCAAGACCTCAGCATAAGGATATCACACAGGCTCCTTAATATGCCGCCTTGGGTGCTTGATTACGTAATAATGCATGAGATGACTCATCTGATCTTTCCGGAACACTCAAAGGCGTTCTGGGAAAAAGTCAGAGAGTACAGACTTACAGAGAGGGCAAGAGGATTCCTCATTGCCAAGGGTATGGAAGAACAGGACGCAGACGGCGGGGAAAGCACATGAATTTACGGAATTCCTGTATAGATTGATTCTGGACTTAATCTCTCCGTTGAGTGTTGAGTCCATAACTTATTTAGAAAATGTTTGGAGACAAGCCCCACGATGAGGCTCATCTTGCAAGCGAAATAATTGTTGAACCGGGAATCGATCCCTCAAACTGCCGAATTGAGAGTCTGTTCTCCCTCTTTCCAGTTTACCGGACACAATCCGCCAGACTGCAGTGCTGCAAGTACTCTGAGCGTTTCCTCGGTGCTTCTCCCAACGGCATCGTCCGTAACTACCATATACCGGATTACTCCATCAGGATCGATCACGAAGAGGCCTCTCATGGCGTTTCCTGTCTTCTCATTGTATACGTTGTATGCACGCGAGATATCGCCCTTCCGGTCTGCAACCATCGGGTATCTTATGCCTGAGAGCCTCTTGTCTGCCTTTGTCCACGCCATGTGGGTATATTCTGTGTCAGTGCTTACCGAAATGATTTCTGCTTCCTTGCTCCTGAATGTCTCAAAGTCTTCCGAGAACCCTTCCAGTTCAGTAGGACAGACAAACGTGAAGTCCGCGGGATAAAAGAACAGGATTACCCACTTCCCCCTGAAATCGCCCATCTTTATTTGCCGAAATTCTCCGTCCTGGTAGGCGGTAGATACAAAATCTGGAGCGGCATCTCCAACCATGACCATAATCTCACTTTCCCTCTGAACCTTGGAGATGTGCCTCAAGGAACCATAGATCCTTGTCTATTCCCCTGGAAATTTCCGTGAAGAGATCTGCCGTATCCATGTCGCCCATTTCTGATGCCCTGTAAATGTCGCCCCTGACCTTCTTCCCGTAATGCGAGAATCTTGAAGCCAGTGCCTTCACATGTTCAAGCCCGTCTGTTGCATCAAGCGGATATTCCTCAAGCGTCGATACTCTGGAAGCTATCCTTACCGTTCCCATTGCATAGCCACCAAGGGCGGTAACTCTCTCAGCAATGGTGTCAACGTACTCCTCCACTCGATCCGCGATCCCGTCAAACAGTTCGTGCAACTGGTAAAACCCGGGGCCTTTCACATTCCAGTGCGCATGCTTTGTCATGCTGTAAAGATCGATAGTGTCCGCAAGGTGCTGATTTAGAACCCCAATTATTTCCTGTCTCTCCTTCTTCGGTAGATCTATGCTGGTGGAGAAAGTTTTTTCACCTTTTCCCAACCGCATGTCTTTACTGTTTCCTGTCATATGCAGTCATCCCCATAACGTATATAATAATTACTAAATAATAGATATTCTAAAATAGAACACATTACCTGCTAACGGCGATTCACTAATACCTAGTATCTCAAGGCAGCTCGAACACGGTGAATGATCAGCAGTCTGTCTCAGAACAACAAGTGCGTTGACATCCCCGTATTTCCCCTTCCAGTCACGCATAAATCTAGCGTGGTTCTGAACGAACTCCATTCCGGTGATCATAATTACCGTGCAGGAATGATCACCTTTTTGAAATAGATGAGACTGGACTGATGTTAACTCATGTTTTCCAATGATTTGCTGAAGGGAAAGACTGTACTTATTACGGGAGGAGCTACAGGACTAGGGAAATCCATGGCTTTGAACTTCGCCGCCCTAGGGGCGAGGATTGCCATTGTGAGCAGGAAGAGGGAGTCCCTTAAAGCGGCGGTGACTGAGCTCAGGAACTCCGGGTTCGAGGCAGAGTTTGAGACCTGCGATGTCAGAGACCCTTCCCAGATATCATCCGCAGTTGAGTCACTCACTGGAAGACTTGGGAAGATCAACGTACTCGTGAACAACGCGGCCGGGAATTTTATCAGCAGGACAGAAGACCTGTCCACGAAGGCCTTTGATGCAGTTACGGGGATCGTGCTCCACGGCACGGTTTACTTCTCCCTGGAGATGGGAAAGAGATGGATTTCCTCCAAATCAGGCGGCGTAATCCTCAATATAGTGACCACCTACGCCTGGACTGGTTCCGGCTATGTGGTGCCGTCTGCCGTGTCAAAGGCCGGAGTGCTGGCGCTGACCCGGTCCCTGGCTGTTGAATGGGGGAAGAAAGGAATACGCAGCGTGGCAATTGCTCCCGGAATGTTTCCCACAAAAGGGGCATGGGAAAGGCTTGTTCCGGTTAAGTCGATTGAAGAAACACTGAAAGATAGAAACCCGCTTGGAAGGCTGGGAAGCCATGAGGAACTGGCAAATCTTGCGGCATTCCTGATTTCGGATGGCGCATCATACATTAACGGAGAAGTAGTGACAATAGACGGTGGAGAATGGCTAATGGGAGCCGGACAATTCAATGCCCTTTCTGCGATGCCTGATGAATTCTGGGAAATGATCAGGCAAGGAAGGGGCGGGAAATGAGCTAGGACTTTCTGTTCCTGCCATAATACAGAGGGAGGGAAATTGCTGCCAGGTCGGATATGTCCGGTAGCGCTCTGGTGATTTCCATGCTCCTCTGAACCCCTTTTGCCTCGTCCCTGAATGATTTCTTCACCGCATTGAAGAAGCGATCTCCGGACTGCATTATTCCACCCCCTATGATGATAAGCTGCGGATCGTAGATGGACGCTACGTTGGCGAGCCCGATGCCAAGATACCTTATCGTCTCATCGAGTATTTCCTTCGAAAACCTGTCCCCTGAATAAGCAGCCTCGATGATAAACTTAGCACTGATCTGCTTCTCAGGTATGCTGCGCAGTAGCGTCTCCCCGATGAAGCCTGGCAGCCTGTAAAGGGTCCGCTTCACTATTCCCGAACCGCTTGCCATGGCCTCCAGACACCCTCTCCTGCCGCATCCGCACTGATGACCGGATTCAGAAACGACCATGTGCCCGACTTCTCCCGCAAGTCCCCTGCTTCCCTTGAGGAGTTTTCCGTTTGAGAATACACCGGCACCTATTCCTGTGCTCAGTGTTACGTAAACGAAATCGCTCTTCCCCTTTCCTGATCCGAAGATGCGCTCAGCGATTGCAGCGGCGGTTGCATCATTCTCCAGATAGACCTTTGACTGGAAAAAATCAGACATTATGTTCACTACTGGAAAATTCTGGATTCCCGGTATGTTTGGTGACGACATCACCATACCCTTCCTCTGGTCAATGAAGCCAGCGAATATTATCCCAAGCGCTTCGGGAACCTCTATCCCTGCAAGACCCATCGCCTCATTTCCAAGACTGATAAGGGTCCTGGTCATTTCATTTCCATCCATTCCTTCCGATGTCGGTCGTTCAATACGGGTGGTTACTGATCCATCGCGCTCCCCGACACAGCATGATATCTTGGTTCCCCCTACATCAAATCCCAGGATACTCATTTTGAACCCGTCAGCTTTCGCACAATTAAAAGAAGTCCCTGATAAGCAACTATTTCGACCTTTTCACCGGCCTTTATCTCGGAACTGTCCTCTGACCTTGCCTGCCACTGCTGCCCCTCAACGGAAACCGAACCGGAAGGATTCAGGTCCCTTGTCACCGTGGCCGGTAGTCCAACCATGGATTCAATTCCTGTGAACTTCTTTCTCCGGAAACCCTTGATGATCTGGACAAGGTAGAAGGCGACAAAAATTGAGATTGCAACAACCATAATGGCGATGACTACGTTTCCAGTGTTCACCGGATTAACCGGACTTGAAGAATTCTGTGGTCCCGAACTGATGTAGTCCGGGGACAGTAGGAAAGCCCCTATCAATGCAAGTATCACCCCTGATACCAGGGCAATCCCATGACCCGTCTTGAATTCTATCATCATAACGATGGCTCCGAGAATTATGAAGAATATACCGACAGACTGAGCACCAACTATCTCAAGTCCTACTGCACCAAGAGCTATTGCTGCTATCCCGACAACGGAAAGCACAGCAGTCCCGTGATAGAAATCCAGCAGTATCGCAAGGGTGCCGATGGTGATCAGGAGACCGTCGATGAAAGAGTTGCTGAGAAGGCTAAGGAAATTGTCATACAGTGAGGGGCTTACGGATGCTTGCGGATACTGGCTCAGATTTACCGCAGTCATGAAGTCTGTCATATTCGTGCTCATCCCGTTTATTATCCCAACATTGCTGGCGTCAACGGCCGAGTAAGCCGTATTGTTCACTACCATGGATGTCACCGCTGCAATCGCAGAGGTAGAATTCCTTCCATGAGCCTGCGCCATCGATATCATTAGCGCTTCCATTGCGCCCTGCACATGAGCCTGTTCTCCTGGGGCCCCGCCAGTGACGATAGGAGTCGATGGGCCTATGAAGCTGCCGGGTCCCATATATATCTGGTCACAGGCCATGGCAATGTATGAACCTGCAGAAGCTGCCATACCATTAGGTGGAACATACGTGAAAACCGGAATCCCATGTCCCCCCTGTCCCTCTGTCTGGTTGATGGAGTTTATGATTGTGAGCATGTCGCTGAGGAGACCTCCTGGGGTGTTCATAACAATGACAACTGCAGCAGTGCTTGACGGGCTGAGGGATGAGAGGGTATCCTGGATCATTGCGGCTGAACCCGGATCAATCTGCTCATTCAGGTTGATTATCACGACGTTCTTAGTTGGCGTTGCTGCGCTGGACTGTCCGGCTGACGCGAGTAAAAGCAGGGGAATCAGCAGGATCAGGATAAGGAGACTTCGCTTCACCATGGAATATGGAATTGGACTTATTTTAGGTTAAGCCCATAATCCTCCATATTACTAATCCACTAGTCATCTGGTCTCTCCTAAATACTTACTTGCGGAGAAGTTCGTGAGTCGCTGGAGATCCAAAAAAGTCTGTTCCGTAGACTCTTACAGTGATCCTGGAAACACATGAGGATTCGCAGACAGAACGGGTTAAAAACATTGGCTGAATTAATCAGAGTCCAAATGCAGTCTACCTGCGCTCAGATGTTTTGGCCCCATCTTTCTCATCACATAGGAGTCACTCAATTACTTTGGGTCAGACTGCAGTGAGAAACTCAATTTAACCTGTAAGAATGAGAAAGTACCACCTCATGAACAAGGGTTTTCCTTAACAAGAGGTTAAGAAGCTAGAGCGCGGACTACAATGGCAAATAGCCTAAGGTCCAATTGCGGAAATTAACGTGGAGGCTTGCAATTTTCTGAAAAAAATTGAGGAATCAGGTAATGATGGTCATAGACCACTGATAGTTGATTTGCTGTGGTATCCCTTTGACCCAGTAAGGGCCTATCTCAAAAACAGGAGTGAACACTGCCGTGAATTTGAAGGTGTAATTTCCGCTGTTGAAGTAGTTACTGAACAACTTTTGATCGTTGTTCAATATACCACATCCAAAAACATAGAGAGTTGGATGACGGTTTGATCCAAATCCTTGACTCGCATTGAGGTACGGAATGATATTATGGCCAATTACACCAGTGACGTTGGTAAGCAGGGAACCGTTTACCGTCAGTGAGAAGCTGTCAGCGACCAGTGAGACTGCAGTATAAGGGAAGGACATGTTCAGGCTTTGAATCCAGTACTCGCTAGTCAGAACGATCATGCCTCCGTAGTATCCTCTCATGTCCAGAACACGAACCCCATTGAAAGGGAACATCAGATAGCCAATCTTGACGGTATTACCGGACTCTGAAAACGAATAATTCGAAGTCTTAACAAGTGGTAATGTAAAAGCTCCTCCTACGTAGCTATTGCCCCAGAATGGCGCGGGATGCCATGGTGGCGGCTCCTCGAGATACTCGAAACCAGTGAAGCTCAGTGCCGCTAATACTGCAACGGCTATAACCAGCATCTTCCTTCGTTTTGCTATCATGACGAACTCGCCTGCTGCAATATATAGATTGGAATCGAAATGCTTGTGCTGTACTCTGGAGGAGACCAGTTTGGTTGATTGTACGGAAAATACTCTGTGTGATGAATGTCAGTCTGGTTCTGACCATTGAGCTGCATTACAGTCATTGCGTCAGCGTAGATGAAATAGTTAAGTGTTGAGGTCGCAGTTGGGGAGTAGCCGGGCAGGTCCCTGAACTTGAACAGATATGAAAGGCCTCCTCCAATGTTTGCAAGAACATGATAGTTCCAAGTGTTATAATAGCTGTATAGAAACCTGGACATAGTACCGGTAAAGTTCTTCCATATTTGATCGTTTGGCGATCTTTTTTGGAATTCCGTTGTGCTGAAAATAAAGGGTCCGACGAACTGCATCAATGCGCTTCCTGTTGCAAGCACTACATCAAAGGGAGGGACCATAAATAAGGCTGCAACACCAAGTCCAAGTGCTACCGCATCCCAGATTGTCTGCTCTGAAGCAGTGGTATTTGATCCAGCGTATGAGTTGCCTTGTATGCTGTACGACTGCAGGGTGTTTGTCACGTAGGATCCGGCATTTGACGGGGTATCTCCTATGCTGTTTCCCTTCCACTGAAATCCCATGTGCGCACTCCAAACCCCCAGGGTTCTGGACTCATTCCAGAACCCGGCAGAGAACTTGTATTCAAGTGACTGTCCGCTGTTCTGGACATATTCCCTGGTTCCCTGGGCAGTGATAGCAATAATTGCACCGTTTGAATTGTAATAATATCCTTTTCCAACGACGTCAGGGAAAACGAGCAATTTACCGTTTCCCGAGTATGTCGGAAACATGGTGTAGATCATCGCCTTGTTGTTCAGCGAAACCTGTGTCGATGATTTCTCGTTTGTCATCGATACGCTGAATCCCGTATAGTATCCCGGCTGTGTAATCCAGGTGAAACTGGCCGTACCGTTTCCGGTCGGGGTGAGAAACTTAAGTGGGATGATGCCGCCATTGGACGTATCAGCATAGATCCATACCCCGGAACGGAAGAACCACCCAAGGTAACCGGGTCCTGGTGCATTTCCCGTGGCATTCCGGTAATTCACGGAGAATGTCAGCGTTGAGTCTCCTGGTACTGCGCTTCCGTATGCCATGCCGGAGGAGTTTACGATTGAGAGCCCTGAAAGCTGCGGTGATCCGTATGGGGTGAAGGTGATCGCCACCGATGAACCGGACCACTCTGTCACCGATACGGATCCGCCGGACGGGGATACCCAGTAATACTGCTCGGATCCTATGGTGTATGAATAACTTCCGGGAAGTTTATCGAACGTAATGCTGTTCGATGTGGATGTCTGTGTCTGTCCTGCAAGGGTAACGGACCATGTGGTTCCGGACGGGAGACCGGATTCGGAGAATGTTGCTGCCTTCGGTGAAGGCGGAGGGATCGGGACGGGTCCGGGACTCGGATTCCTGATGATCATGGATGGCATGATGATCGGATCGATGCTGTACGTTTCATTGGTGTTCAGGGTGAAAGGGCCGAAGGGGAGTGTAATGCTTCCGGAACCAGGTGTTTCCGTAAGCATTCCTGCATAGAAGATCGATGCCTCGTTCTGCCATGATACCGAAACGTTGCCCGCGTATACAGTATAATCATGGGACGGGATGATGAATGATGCGGATTCTCCCCTTGAGGAATGCGCTCCGTAGGGCGAGAATCCTGATACGGTAGCGAAGTCATGGTGCTTCATCCCCATTGAGAACGTTCCGATAAACTGTCCCGACGTGTTCAGGTTCTCTATGGCTATGCTTGCATCTATGCCGTTGCCGAGGAAGGAGAATATCTCCGCAACCCGTACATGTGAGTTCCACCTCACCATGATAGCGGAGTTCTGGACTGCATTTTCGATCCTGGAATACCGGTAATGGGTGAACTTCTCCGATTTCAAGGGATTGTATGAATTTCCGTTTGCAGCCGGGTAGTACTGTAACGAATTGACACGGAAGACAGACCATGAGACCGGGTAAACGTGCGGACCGAGCCCTATGGCGGAATTCTGGCCGGAAAAGCTCACGAAGTCATTTCCATAAGAGTAGACTGTGGCGGACCTGGCGTGATTGCCGTTCGCATACTGAATGACAGGTATCACCATGAGGGCAGCAACCGCTACGGTTATCAAAACGATGATCATCTTACGGGACTCTCTCTCTCTGTGGAGTATGAATTCTCCGGGAAGTGGCCATTCATCGTTCCGGCGGAGCTATTTCTTCCTAATAAAAGTTCGTTCAACTAGAATTTAGAATTTTGTGCAGGATCAGCAAGATTTACCAACAATTCTCAAATTGTGTCCCACTAATGATATACCGGTCCATTCATCTCCCTCGGATATTGCCTGAGAGGATTATTTCAACCGATTGGTAATATCTGATCTCCTGAAAACTCTGTAGGACAACAACCCCCCATTGCAGTATGCTTCCGTTATCAGAAGCATACTATCCCGTTACAGTTTTAATATTGCAAACAGATACTGTCCCCAATGGAGAAGCACACAGTATCTCAGCTCAAGGCCCTGACTTCTGACACGGAAGTGACGCTTCAAGGATGGATCCAGGACATTCGCGTCATGAAGAATATAATATTCCTTGTTTTCCGTGATCATACGGGAATCGCCCAGCTTACTGTGAAGAGAGATTCATGGAAGGGCATCAATCTAGAATCCGTATCAAGGGAAAGCGCCGTGTCTGCAACCGGAACCTTCCTTGCAAAGGGTGTCAGCAAAATTGGCCCCGAGATCCTCTTGAAGGTTCTGACGGTACTGAATCCATCAAGATCGCCGCTCCCCCTTGCAGTGTCAGACCCAGTTAATTCCGATATTGAGACGCGCCTTAACCATCGATTCCTTGACCTGAGGAAGAGGGAGGTGAATGTGGTATTCCAGGCGCAGAGCAAACTCCTGTGGGGCATCAGGAAATTTCTTTCCGACAATGGGTTTGTGGAAGTCCATACACCAAAAGTTGTTGCTGCCGCGACGGAAGGTGGAGCAGATCTGTTCAGGGTGCAGTATTTCGAAAAGGAGACCTACCTTAACCAGTCACCACAACTCTACAAGGAGATACTTATTTCTGCTGGATTGAACCGGGTATTTGAGGTTGGACCTGCCTTCAGAGCAGAGAAACACAATACGGTGAGGCACCTCAATGAATTTACATCGGTGGATATTGAGATGGCATTCTCTGATCACAACGACGCAATGCGAATGCTTGAAGGTTCGGTCAGGAGTGGAATATCAGAAGTATCTTCGTCGATGGGAAAGGAACTTGCCGAAACCGGCCATAATATATTGATTCCTGAGATTCCATTCCCCCGGATTACCTATGAGGAATCTGTGAAGTACATTGAGGGACATGGGGAAAAGATCAACTTTGGCGATGACTTCTCTCCTGAACAGTTGAAGATACTTGGAAATCAGTTCCACGATTTCTATTTTATCACAAAGTGGCCCGCCGTTCTGAGACCGTTCTACACCATGCCTGACCCTGCAAACAGTGAATTCACCAATTCCTTTGACCTGCAGTATCAGGAGAAGGAGATAACTTCGGGAGCCCAGAGGGTGCATGACCCGCAGATGCTGGTTGAGAGATTTCACAGCAAAGGGTTGAGGGAGGAGGACTTCTCGTTCTATCTGGAATCATTTATGTATGGAATGCCACCGCATGCAGGATGGGGACTCGGACTGGAAAGACTGTGCATGATACTCCTTGATCTTCCCAATATCAGGGAAGCTACACTCTTCCCCCGTGACCGGAATAGAATCTCGCCATGAGTTATCTGAAAAACTTATTCACTCCCTGAATGATTCGCGGTTATCATGAGCAATCTGAAAATATCCAAGGTCGCAGTCATAGGGGCAGGCAACATGGGTGCGTCAATCGCGGAAGTTCTGGCGTTCAACGGTTTTGATGTAACCCTGAAAGACAGGAACATGGAACTGGTCAACAAGGGGCTGGCAGTTATCAAGACCGTGGCAGAATCACAGGTCTCGTTCCAGGCAAAGAGGGGAAAGAAGGAGATCGCACGGATTGAGTCCATGGGAGTTTCCCTGACAGATGAGCAGAAATCTGTTATCTCGTCGAAGATGTCGGCCGATTTCACGGAAGAGGACGCACGACTCCTGTTGTCGAGGGTCCACGGAACGGACTCATATGAGCCGGTCAGGGACGTGGACATGGTCATCGAGGCTGTATTCGAGAATTTTGAGGTGAAGAAGAAGGTTCTTGAGGAACTTTCTGCGGTTCTCAGCGACAGGTGCATAGTTGCCTCAAATACCTCAAGTCTCGGGATTACCAGGATGTCAAGGCACTACAGGGACCCTTCGAAGGTCTTCGTGACCCACTTCTTCAACCCCCCTTACACCTTGAGGCTCATAGAAGTCGTACCATCAGTTCTTTCTGATATGACGCTAATGGAAGGACTCACGGGATTCCTCTCCGGCCTGAAGAACCACCGGGGCCCGATGGTCCCGATCAAGGTTAAGGAAATGCCGGGATTCGTGGTTAACAGGATACTTGTCCCCATGATGAACGAAGCCGCCCTGATCCTTGATGAGGGAGGGGCTTCAGCAAAGGACATAGATCAGGCAATGAAGCTAGGAGCGGGAATGCCAATGGGACCGATTGAGCTATCAGACATGGTAGGGCTGGATATCGTGAAGGATGTCATGGAAGTGCTGTACGCGGAGTATGCCAACGCCAAATATGCACCGTCATTGCTGGTAAAGAAACTTGTGGATGCAGGAAAACTTGGGAAAAAGACTGGGTCCGGATTCTTTGACTATTAAGACTGGCCGGATTCTCCAGCACCTTTCTTTACAAGCACCACGGTTGGCTCAACCACATATTTTGAATTGGACTTTCTCTCTATGGAAAACAGGGCGCTCTTCTGCTTTTCCGACACAAAGAGCCTCCTGATTTCCGAAAGCATGGATTTGTTCACCTGCAATTCAACGTAGATGGGTTCTCCCATGTGATACCACGTTGCAATGATGGAACCTTCAACAACATTCTCAATGTCCTCTCTGTCCACCTCCATGTCAAATCTCTGCCCAACTGCTATTTTCAATTATCAACCCCTCGTGTATCAGTCTTCGTTTCAATGCTGAACGCATTATTCCTATTACTAGTTTTTCAGACAGCCTCAACTAGTTTTATCCCGAGTAATTTTTCAAGCTTCCTTGCAATCTTTATGCTGGGCCTGAGCGCACCTCTTTCGATGGAGGAGAGAACATTCTTCTTTTCCATAAGCTTAGCAGCAAGGTCATCCTGGGACCACGACATCTTCTCCCTTGCCTCCTTTATTATCTCCGCGTAGTCGGGGGAAATCTCCACGTCCTCAAGATTAGGCTCCCTCTTCCGTATGTGCACAGGCTTGTTATGAATCGGTCTCGCTGGTGCCGGGTTGCGTGACGGCACGTATGACTGCACCTGAGGCTTGCTGATTACGTAAGCCGGAGTCTCTTTCTTGGGAGGGTCGATTGGGGTTCCAAGCTTTGCGCACTTTTCGCAAACCGCCATGATTGCACCCTCGATGCGCACTTTAATGGCCCTGCCTGTTTTCTCGCCGCACATGTCACAGAACATAGTTTCTATTTATCAGGGAATGATATATCAAGGTTGACACGGGACAGATCAGATAACAGGAGGAGATTCACTTCATACTCCAACCCAAGGATTATCATACGGGACGGAAAGCTCTACACCGTGAGCGAGTCGCGGGAGAGCATCTACGGAGAGGACGTTGAAAAGAGGAACGGGCAATACGAGAGGCACTGGGAGGCAAAGAGGAATAAACTCAGTGGAGCACTGATTTCTGGGCTTCCCGACATACAGATCCGGCCGGGAATGAACATACTGTACCTGGGCGCTTCCTTCGGAACCGGTACGAGCCATCTGTCGGATCTTTCTCTGCCCGGAAAGGTGTATGCCGTTGAACTTGCCTACGAACCATTCCTGAAACTGCTTGAACTGGCTAGATCACGAACCAATGTATACCCCATACTTGATGATGCAAATAATCCTGAAAGGTACCGGCCATTCGTTGACAGGGCAGACTTGATATACCAGGATATATCCCAGAGAAACCAGGTGCAGATCTTCCTCCGGAATTCAGAACTGTTCCCGGAAGCAAGATTTGCCATTCTTGTGCTGAAACTGAGGTCTATCACCTCTTCCCAGTCCGAGAGCAAGATTTTGGAGGATTCAATAAAATCAATATCGAGCTACAAGATTGATAACGTCGTCAACCTTGGAAAGTTCCACAAGGGACATTATCTTGTCACTATGCACAGGTAGTTTGATGAGCAGGCCTCTGGCTCTATTCAATCATGTTAGATTAATATGAAGACTCTAAATCACCTCATCAGAAACTATCATGGATCAGTCTGGCCCCTTTGAACTGGAGTTCTTCAGGAATAACGGCTTTACGCGGAAGAAATGCGTGAGTTGCTCTTCTTTTTTCTGGACTACAGATCATGATCGAACCACATGCGGAGATTCTCCCTGTGATCAGTATTCATTCATCGGCAACTCTCCGTGTCCGGAAAAGCATGACACAGATTCAATGAGGAAACTCTTCATTTCCTTCTTTTCAAAGACACACAAGGTGGTTAAGAATTACCCGGTTGTGCCGAGATGGAGAGACGACGTTCTCCTTGTCAATGCATCCATTTACGATTTCCAGCCTCATGTGACCATGGGTTATGCCAAACCGCCAGGAAACCCGATTGTCATGTCCCAGCCATGCATCAGGATGATAGACCTGGACCTGGTTGGAAAGACCGGCAGACACCTCACCAGTTTTGAAATGATGTGCAACGACGCTTTCAACTACCCTGATGAGAAGATTTACTGGAAGGATGGGACAGTTGAATACTGCAACTCATTCCTGGTACAGGCCCTCAGGATAGGACAGGAGCTGATAACCTACAAGGAGAACCCATGGGCAGGCGGCGGCAACGCTGGCAACGCCCTTGAAGTCCTGGTCTCCGGTCTTGAGGTTGCGACCCTCGTCTTCATGGATCTCATAGAGAGTCCGGATGGTGAAGTCCAGATAGAGGAGATCAGGTACACAAAGATGCCAATCGAAGTCGTGGATACGGGCTATGGACTGGAAAGACTGGTCTGGCTGTCCGTGGGAACCCCGACGATCTATGAGGCAATATATCCTGAATTGCTTGAATTCCTCCGCTCGTCAATACCTGAGTCAAGGAGATCAGCCATTAATATGAAAGACCTGTACATACTCGCTGATCATTCCAGGTCGTTATTGCTCATGCTTTCTGATTCGGTTATTCCAAGCAATGTCAAGGTGGGTTATCTTGCAAGAATGCTGATAAGGCGGTGCATGAGGGTTATCGAGTCTTCAGGATTGGAAACCGATCTCCTCTCCCTGGTCAGGAAGCAGCACGAGAAGTATTCGCCCATACTCCTGCAGTATTCTGACAGCTTTGTTGAAACCATACTGGCAATGGAGACGGAAAAATACCGGAACAGTGTCAGGAACGGGGAGAGCGCGGTAGAGAAGATATTCAGGAAGAAAAAGGGACTGGATGCAAATGACCTGATGCTGCTGTATGATTCCCATGGATTGACCCCTGATTTCGTTCAATCGCTGGCCGCTTACAGATTTGGATTCGAGGTTGAGATACCCGACAATTTTCATTCAAAAATTGTCTCGATGCATTCCCCTGCTTCCGCTGAGAGGAAAAAGAAGATAGGATTCCCTGCCCTTGAGACAAGGCCGCTGTATTATGATGACACATCAATAAAGGATTTCACAGCTTTGGTGCTTCATTCCGGCGAAGGATTTGTGATCCTGAACCAGACTGCCTTTTATCCTGAAGGGGGAGGACAGCCTTGCGATCTCGGATATATAAAATACGGCAGCCGTGAAATTCAGGTCAGGAAGGTAGAGAAGTACGGAAAGACGATAGTTCACTTCATTGACGGAAGCATTCCGGATAAGGCAAGAGTGCATGGATTCATTGATTATTCCCGCAGAAGGCAACTCATGATCCATCATTCCGGAACCCACCTTATCCTAGGTGTCATGAGAGAGGTACTCGGAGACCATGTGTGGCAGAGCGGAGTACAGAAGGAGATTGACTATTCGAGAATAGACATAACCCACTACTCCAAACTTTCCGATTCAGACATAAGAGAGATCGAGAACCGGTGCCTTGAGATAATATCGCAGAAGCGCACCATAAGGGTGATGAATATTGAGTGGAACAAGGCCATTGACAAATACGGGTTCAGGCTGTTCCAGGGTGGTGTGCCGCTAGACAGTAAAGTGAGAGTAGTGGAGATTGAGGGCGTTGATGTGGAAGGATGCGGAGGGACTCACCTGAACCACACATCCGAAATCAACGTAATCAAGATCATTTCAACTGAAACCATACAGGAAGGCATCCAGAGAGTTATCTTCGCTGCAGGCCCCGCAGCTCTCAGGAACCACCAGAATGTTCTGGAGATTTCAAGAAAGATGCAGGATGTAGTCCATTCAAGGGTAGAAGACCTGCCGGGGAGAATGCTTGGCATAATTGAGGGCGCCGCAGAACAGAAGAAGGAGATTGCCAAACTGAAGAATATACTACTGGACGGGTATATATCCGGGTCGAGTCATAATCTCTACCAGAGCCATGCTGTGCTATTTAATACAGAGATCCTTCCCCCTGAAGTTCAGGAGCTTTTCATACCGAGGATTTTAGGGATGAAGGGTGGAATCGGAATTGCCAGGACAGGGGAGCGCGAATACATGGTTGTCTCATCCGGCATTCCTGCCACCGGGCTGTGCCAAAAGCTTGCAGGAAACGAGAAGGCAAAGATAACCGGAAACGACAGGATCGCGAGAATTACTGTTGCTGCGGAAAATGGTGAAAAATTAATAAAGAGGCTTTTAGCTTAAAAGCGGATAAATAAATGATAACCCGGCAGGATTCTGATGCGATAAGGAAGATAATCTCCTCAGCATACAAAATAAAACAGGCTGATGAAAACTCTTATCCCTCTTCATACAGGGTGGAAGGCTTTTCACTTACTCCGGAAGATACTTTCCAGAAAGTGGTGGATGACCTTCTGGCCATTGGGTTCATTGCATTTACGGATGAAAATGTCCCCGATACTATCTACGTGATCAGTAGTTCCAATTCTGAGGACCGGGAAATGATAAGATTCGCCCTGTTCATGCTCACGATTGGAAGCGTGATTTATGCTGGATACTCCTATTCCAGACAGTATTTTTCTGCCATGTCTTCTGTCCTTCTGTTCGGTTACTCCTCGCTCCTTTTCTTTCTTCCAATCTCCATGATTTTCCTTTCCCGTGAAGTTTCCAGATACATAATCATGAGGAGACACAACCTGGAATACTCACTTCCAATTTTCATTCCAGATCCTATTTTTATGGGCTGCCTCGGTTCAATAAGTGTCAACAGGAATGTTTTCCGGAACAGGAAAACGATGATCGAGGTTGGATTTTACCCTTTATTTGTCGGATTTCTCGCATCGATCATCACAGTGGTGATAGGGACTTATATCGCGATGACTCCAAACCTCGCAACGAACCTCAACATTCCCATAACTTCGTGGGGGTATCCTATCATTCTGCTGCCAGGAATCACGAGTATTGCGAGTGGGGTTGGAGTTATCAACCCACTGGAATTCGCCGGATGGGCTGGAATCATAATGAGCGGATTCAATGCTCTACCGCTAGGTTATCTTGATGGTGGCTTGGTATGGAATGGACTCATTGGTAGGAAGATCCATTCCGCACATTATCCGGTCCTTCTCCTGACCATAATTGTAGGACTGTTCAACCCTGAGTTCATAATCCTGCCGGTGATTATTCTTCTCCTGGGACTCAGGGGGCCTGAGCCGCTGACTCTCACCCCACCTCCGAAGTTACAGAAGGCGATGATAGCGGGTCTTTGTCTTGTCATACTATTCGGCGGGATGGTTCCGTTTCATTATGCCCCTCCATCGGACCAGTTCAGCGCCAGCGTGCTGTCGCCTGTTTCCGTTATTCAGGCGAACAACTCAACACAGCACGTAAGTTATGATGTGGTAATTCATAACACAGGATCTTCGAAAATCCAGCCTTCATTCACCGTATCTCCCTCTGCTTATGGTCTTCAGGTAGGATCTGTTTCCGAACTTGCGCCTGGCAGTTGGTCCCAGTATAACCTGATGTTCGATCCGTCGACGAAGACCGTTGGAATGACTAACTATACTGTGACAGTCTCTTCTGGAGTAGCCTCCGCTAAAATTGGTGTTTCGGTGATTGCAATTAATTACTCAATCAGTTACTTGTTTAATTCCGGGAAGCTCAGAACCAACCCCATTTTCCTTACTCCTTCATATGGAACGGTAACTAACCTGACACTTTTTGGCGATTTCAGGCACACGAAGAACATGAAACTGTATGTCGTTCCGGAATACGTCGCGAATTACTCCCTCACACTTTCAAACCTCAGCATAAACACTTCGTCAAGTCCAGAAGGGACTACGTATCTTTCCTTCAACAGTTTCGAGTTCACAGGAGGAAGCACAATTTCCATGTCCATTACAATGGGCACAGCAGGATACACCGGCTACATCAGCATATATGTTATAGACCAGAAATATAACGGAGCGGCGGCGTTTATCAATTACTGAAGCATAATATTTTCAACAAGCAATATTAGCTACTTTAGAATCACATGTTCCTTGAACAGGAACATAGCTGAGTTGAGCAGATTCATATTGTCTTCTCCCAGATTCAGGTTCTACCCTCTGCCGCTACTGTTACTGTTAGGCATTGACTTCCTGATACTGCGTAATCTTCTGGACATCATTGCAGTTGTTTCATCATTCCTAGGAGGTATCGGTCTGGACCTCGTCATCATGAGAGCCAACCGGACATTCTTCCCCTTGAGAAGGACCGTCTTTCTGAACTTCTTTGTGCTGCTAGCCTGGAGTCTGTTGTTCTATCTCTTTTCGCTTGTGGGAATTCTTCTTACGTGGACTTTTCCATTTCTTCTCCTCTTTGTTTCCGGAACTTCGATGGTAAGGGCAATCACCCTTTACCCGTATTTCTCAGAGAAGACATATATGCAGCTAGTTCCATCGTTTAACAGCGCGATCCCGTTTGCGATCGCATATTTCTACCTGGCCCCGTCATCCTCATTATTAACGAGATTCATTCTTGCCTCCATCCTTTTCTCCGCCAGCGGGATCTTTTTCACATGGTTCACGGCAATTCCTTTCACCAGAACCTTCAATGAGAAGCCAGTTCGCGCATTGAATTTCGTGCTTAACTTCAGGTCCAGTGCGTCTTCGAGGGAGGTTGGCAATAAGCTCTTTGAAAATCTCTACTCAAAGGAAAAGGCGGTTCCTGTCAAGATCCTGGATGTATTCAATATGGATGGGACAAGGAAGGTTGCGCTCCTCTTTCCGTACATACATCCTGGCCCTTTCGGCAACTATGGATCCAGTAACCTTCCAGTAAAACTTTCAGACAGGATGCCGGAACTTGGAGGCCGACTCATGGTGTTTCACACCGCCACCACAAACAGCAATAACTGCAGAGGTGACGATGACGTCCAGACCGTTGCCGATGCTTTCAACAGGGCTATTGCGGCAGAGGTTCCCGTTCGTTCCATTTCAAGGTACCGACGGTTCACAATAGCCGGACATACTGTCGGCATTCTCAGGTTTGACGATTCAGTTCTGATATCCTTTGTGCCTGAAAGAAGGCACTTTGACGACGTTTCCCTTGAAGAGGCCCTGAACATGGAGGCAAAACTCTCCACCATGGGCATTTCTGAAACAATCTCGGTTGACGGTCAGAATCATTTCAGGGACAGGGCACACGCACTCACCGACCTTCACAGGTTTGTCCCTGGAATACAAAGGGAATTCTCCAGAAGCAGCCTGAGATTCCCTGCAGAAATTGGTTTCGGATCGTCAGTTGCATCCTCACCTGGGCTTGGTCCCATGGGAATAAAGGCAGTGACCATAAAGACCGGTGACAGACTTTCCACGATAGTGCTCACAGACTCCAACAATATCCTCACGGAAGTGATAAACGAGGCCAGGGAAAGAGTATCTGACAAGATAGAGACCCTGGAGATATTCACAACCGACAATCATTTCGTGAACGAGAGCAACCTTGACATGAATCCCCTCGGGAAGAGGGATGACAGGAAACTGATCCTGGACAGGATCACTGAGGCCATAGATGCTTCTATTGATGACGCTGGTCCCGTGGAAATAAGGTTTGGAAGGGACAATGCAGTTGTTCACATGGGTGACGAGGCTCTTTTCAACACCCTTCAGGAGACCATATTCATTTCCCTGAGGAGGGCAAAGAGATCCATCGTATCCATAAGCCTGATTGTTCTTGCAGCCTCCTTCGCGATCTTCGCATTCATCTGAACTTGAGACCAAATGAGGGCTCTCTGGCAGACACCATAAGGTCCAGGATGGCATACGCCGTCAGCGTCTGAACAACAGGAACAGCCCTGATTGCTATACATGGATCATGTCTTCCGCTGACCCTGATCTCCTTTGTCTCTCCACTCGACACGCTGACGGATTTCATGGCGGTACGTATGGACGAGGTAGGTTTCATGACGACACGGTGCTTTACCGGCATTCCGTTGGTTATTCCCCCCAATATTCCTCCATTGTTATTGGCAAGGGTCACTATGCGCCCGTCCTCGTACGAAAATTCGTCTTTTACCTCTGAACCCTTTCTTGCAGAGAATCCGAATCCGGTACCAAACTCAATTCCCTTCACTCCGGGAATGGAAAACATCAGTCTGGAAACATGGCTCTCGACTGAATCAAAGAATGGTTCACCAACACCTGGCGGGATTCCTCTGACGATTGTTGTTATCGTTGCGCCGAGACTGTCTCCTTCTCCCATGGCCTTTGTAAGGAGTTGCTGTGCCTTCATATCCCCGTCGTGATCGGGAATGCGGGATGGAAATGAATACGCCTCATGAGGGCCAGGATTGATGTCCTGGGAGAGCACCACACTGCCCATGCTGTCTATGTAAGATGATATGGATATTCCGTTTCTATTGAGAATGAGAAGAGCAATCGAGGAGAGGCCTACCATCGGAGCAGTCATTCTCCCGGAAAAAAACCCGCCGCCGGCAATGTTCCTGAACTCTCCGTACTTGTAAAACTGGGAAATGTCGGAATGTCCTGGACGGGGAAACTCACGCAATTCATCATAATGTTTGGGAATTGCGTCGGAATTGCCTATCATCATGGTTACAGGGCCTCCGTCCGTGTAATCTCCGCTAACACCTGAAACTATGCGGAACTCATCGCCTTCCTTCCTCTGGGAAGTGTATCTGCCAGAACCGGGTCTCCTGTAATCAAACCATTTCCTGATTTCGTTCACTTCGACCCTGGTTCCGGACGGGAGACCGTCAAGCGTGCCTCCGACCGCCTCACCATGGGAAGACCCGAACAGTGACAGCCTCAGTGATATTCCGGTAGAGAAATGCACAGAATAATATCGAAAACACGTATAAAATGAAATCCCTGTCCGCGCAGCACCGGAGCCCATGGGAATGTTCACCGGCAGAACAGATTGTCAGCCGGTAATAGGCATTCTTAGCCGGTTATCATACTAAAGTATTAATGGGCTGATTTGATTGCTTACCAGTGGAAGAATTGGAACAAGACGTAGAACAGTGGGTAAAATCTCTTAATGTGCCCAGCACAAAAGAGGTTCATGTGCCGAATGTCCTGTTTGATCAGGTAATCGGCCAGGATGAAGCTGGCTACGTCGTTAAGAAAGCAGCCCAGCAGAAGAGGCACGTGCTTCTCATTGGCGATCCCGGAACCGGGAAATCCATGCTGGCGCAGTCCATGACTGATTTCCTCCCCAAGGAGGAACTTGAGGATGTATTGGCTTTTCCGAATCCCGAAGACAACAACCGCCCGAAGATCAAGACTTTTCCTGCAGGAAAGGGAAAGGAGATAGTCAGGCAGTACCAGTTAAAGGCCGAGAGAGATAAGAAGGACAAGACGAGAGGAATAATGTTCCTGATGGTCGGCATCGTCATGCTGGGGATCATAATGTCCTTTATTTACGGGAATTTTACGATCATATTCCTCACGATTATTGCAGTTGCCATACTTTACATGGCGATGTCTTTCAACCCGGCTTTCCGCGCTGAAAGAGCCATGATACCAAAGGTAGTTGTTGGCCACAGCTCCAACGACAACCCACCTTTTGTTGATTCCACTGCCTCCCATTCCGGTGCACTGCTCGGTGACGTGAGACATGACCCTTTCCAGTCCGGAGGACTTGAGACCCCGTCTCACGACAGGGTAGAGGCAGGCAACATTCACAAGGCACACAGGGGAGTCCTGTTCATCGACGAGATCAACCTCCTGAGGCTCGAGAGCCAGCAGGCTCTCCTGACTGCCATGCAGGAGAAGAAGTTCGCCATATCAGGACAGAGTGAGAGAAGCGCAGGTGCGATGGTGCAGACAGAACCTGTTCCGTGTGATTTCGTGCTGGTTGCGGCTGGAAACCTTGACGCGGTTCAGGGGATGCACCCTGCACTGAGATCCAGGATCAGGGGATACGGCTATGAGGTATACGTGCAGAGTTCCATGGACGATAACGATGAGAACAGGAACAAGCTGGTTCAATTCATAGCACAGGAAGTGGTAAAAGACAAGAAAATCCCGCACTTTAACGTTCCTGCGATTGTTGAGATCATAAAGGAGGCCCAGAAGAGATCCGGAAGGAAGGGAAAGCTCACCCTGAGACTCAGGGAACTTGGAGGACTCATCCGGGTTGCCGGAGATATTGCAGTGACTGAGAAGGCGGACCTTGTGACTTCAGCCCATGTGATTGCGGCCAAGAGACTCAGCAAGCCTCTTGAACAGCAGGTGGCAGATCGCGCAATAGAGGTAAAGAAGCTCTACCAGACTTTCAAGTCTGAGGGGCACTCCGTCGGTATGGTAAACGGTCTTGCGGTCATGGGAGGAGACTCCGGGATGGCAGAGTTCACTGGTGTCGTTATGCCCATAGTGGCAGAGGTTACCCATGCGCAGCATGCAGGAAACGGAGTGGTTGTCGCTACCGGTAAACTGGGAGAGATTGCAAAGGAGGCTGTCCAGAATGTATCTGCAGTATTCAAGAAGATAACGGGCAAAGACATCTCTGAGATGGACATCCATATACAGTTCATTGGCACCTACGAAGGTGTGGAGGGAGACTCGGCGAGTGTTTCTATTGCAACGGCAGTCATTTCTGCGATTGAAAACATTCCGATAAACCAGGACATCGCCATGACTGGTTCACTTTCAGTGAGGGGGAACGTACTCCCAGTCGGCGGAATAACCGCCAAGGTTGAAGCCGCCATTGAAGCTGGAATGAAGAGAGTAATAGTACCCAGTTCCAACTTCGGTGACATCGTGCTTGACGAACGGCACAAGGACAGGATAGAGATAATCCAGGTATCAACCATTGCCGAGGTACTGGAGGTCGCCCTCGAATCCACTCCTGAGAGACAGAAGTTCCTCGGGAGACTGACTGACATATTCTCCTCTTCGAAGTTCACAACGATACCGAAAAAGGGAACGAACGTTGCCTGAGGTCTCCCGGATCATTTTTTCCCCTGGCGACCTGGCTGGAATCCTTGATTATGTCTCGGGTACCAGGTCATTTTTTCAGCTTGCAAGACGTGAATCTATCATTTCAATAGAACATATTGAGATCGCCTTTGAAAGGATGAAGAGATCAATCTCCAATGGCGTTGGAACGCGTGACCCAGGAGTTCTTTTTCTCATGTACCTTACCGGGAATCACCAGACGTCTCCTGCAATAGAGGCGGCAGGTGTCAGGAGCGGAGATTCGGAATGTGTTGCCATTTACGAGAACAGGAAAGATACGGATGGTTTACTGGACAGGTTCCGCAGCGCGGTTGAGAAATATGAGACAGGCATCCCTGAAACCAATCCCGGGATGGATGAAGCCCTCTTTGAAACCGTAAATTCAGTTGAAACCAGGATATATGCAAAGAACCGGGCCAAGTGGAAGCCTTAATTAATTCCTCTCCATACGAAAAACTATGTATTCGGTGTTTGCTCTGAACAAGTCCGACAGGGCACTTGTTGAGGAATTACTTTCGGATGATGTAATCGGAAGGCAGACCATCATACAGAAGGATGGTGACTCCCTGGGTTATGAGAATAAGCTTATTCTTGTGGTAGAAGGAGCTGACGCTGCAGTTACGGCTGCAGACAAAATTCTCTCTGGAAAGGTTGAGAAGCTTTCAGCTGAAAAGGGAAACGCGGTGTATAACAGGATAAAGGAAGATGAGAAGAACGCCGATTCCGGGATGGGATTCCTCTTTGGCTGATACCGTTATTCTTGTCACGGGAATGCCCGGCTCCGGAAAGGACGAATTCATTAATGTGGCAAAGGAAGAGGGATTCCTGGACTTCCACATGGGAAATGTTGTGAGAAAGTACTTCACAATGACCGGCGAAAGCATCAGCGACTCTGCCGTTGGAAAGTTTGCTTCTGGAGAGAGGGAAAAACACGGGATGGATATATGGGCCGTCAGAACCAGCAGGGAATTGACTGCCGGATCATCTTGCGTCATAGAAGGATTAAGAAATCATGAGGAGCTGGATTTTTTCAAGAAGAGTTTTCCCAAGGCAGTTCTCGTCGGGATATTTGCGAGCCGGTCTGACAGGTTCACCAGGATACTTGACAGAAGGAGAGCCGATGACGCAGGCGACCTTGATGGGCTTATGAAACGAGACGAAAGGGAGCTTTCATGGGGAATAGGAAAGCTGATCGTGCTCTCCGACTACATGATAATCAACGATTCTGACCTGGATACGTTCAGGAAACGCTCAAGAAAACTTATCCAGATGATAAGGGATTATTAGGCTAGAAGTTTCCTCGAATAGGAATATAGAGCCCCGAAGAATTCTTTCCCGATAGGCTCCGCTTTTCCCCTGTAATGGTACGGGAGCTGGGCATTGTAATAGAGACGCTCAGGATGCGGCATCATCCCGATTATGTTCCCCGCCTCGTTGGTGATTCCGGCGATGTTTCTCTCGGACCCGTTGGGATTCCATGGATAACCAGCCATGTTTCCGTCCGGATCGGTGTAGGAGAATAAAATCTGGTTGCGATCCGAGACCTTTTCAAGGATCTGCTGGTTCAGGAACCTCACCCTTCCCTCCCCGTGAGCCACCGGAATAGGTACGGGTTTCGTGGCTACCCCGGATAGTATTGGATTCTTCCCCATATTCTTTATGAAAGTGATCCTGCATTCGAATCTGTTAGAAAGGTTGACTGTAAGAGCGGTTTCCCTCTTTCCTTTGCCGGAGATATCAGGTATAAGCCCCAGGTCCGTAAGGATCTGGAAACCATTGCAGATACCCACCACAGGCTTGCCTTCGTCTATAAATCGCTTGAAGTTGTTTCCCCCCGACTCGAGGAGCCTCACTGCGAATATGGCTCCGGCCCTTACGTAATCTCCTGCGGAAAACCCTCCCGGAAGATACAGGACATCGTAGTCCTCCAGATTGTTTTCCTTCAGTTCGTTTATGTGTACAATCTTCGGATCAAAACCTGAGTCCCTGAAACAGTGGAAGGCCTCGTCTTCACAGTTGGTTCCTTCCATTACCAGAAGCATGGCCTTTGGTGATGATCCGGAGTCCGTTTACTGTCCCCCTCTCCTTTCTTTTGCCTTCATTCTAAGACCAGTGT
>JAJZLK010000077.1 GCA_021803655.1 Thermoplasmata archaeon | reverse complement strand
CCCAAGGCGCTTGCAAGACTTGCCGGGAAACCGCTAATCTGGTACACCTCCAGCTCAGCACTCCGTTCTGAATGCAGGTCCGTCACAGTGGTTTCCAGCGATAGCCGTATTTCTGGAATAGTTCATGAGGGTGTCAGGGTAGTGGTGAACAGGCACCCCGAGGCAGGAATGTCCGAATCCATCAGGGTTGGGCTGTCATCTATCCCTGCTGACTCTGACGGAGCCCTAATAATCCCAGGGGACGAGCCTTTCATCGACTCAAAGATCATCAATTCCATGATTCACCTCTTTCTTCAAGATCATGAAAGAATTGTTGCCTGTTCTGTTGACGGTGAATTTGTCAGTCCAGCCATTTTTCCCAGATGCTTCTTTCCAGAGCTCACATCCCTCTCCGGTGACAGCGGAGCGAGAAAGATCATCATCAATCGCAAAGACCGTTGCGTGGGTTTCGTTGTCGACAGGTGGAGGATCATGGACATAGATTCCCCGGAAGCCCTGGATCTTGCCGAAAAGATCGGGATGGAGAAAGGATTCTTCAGCCGATGAGATAGTCGGGTCTCACCGGCGTATTCCTTATCCTCTTCCCGCTTGCCAGTTCGATGGCCCTTGCAAGAGCCGTCGGAACCCCGATTGTCGGTGATTCTCCGAGACCTTTTGCTCCGTGTGGAAATTCCGAGGGATTCTCTGCGTACTTTACAGTGAACTCCGGTATCTTCTCAGCGGTAGGAAGTCCTGCATCAGATATGCTTCCGGTGAGAAGAGTGCCGTCCTCGGAGTAAGAGATTTCCTCGTATAGAGTCTGTCCTATTCCCTGCATGCAACCCCCAATGATCTGTCCCCTGACCATGTGCGGAACCAGAGCCCTTCCGACATCGTAATAGGAACGGCATTCCTTCACGTGAACATTCCCGTAGGTATCGACGTCAGCCGTGACCAGGTTTGCACCGTATGATATGAGTGTCTTCTTGTAGGAGACAAAGTCCTGTTCGTCATATTCGCCGTCAAGGAGTATCTCGGGTGCGTAGTGACCCTCTTCCTTCTCAATCCTCTTGATGATCCGCCTTGCCAATTCAATTATGGCGTTGCCGCCAACCATTGCCGATCGGCTTCCCCACGAACCCTCTCCCTTCTCAAGCATGTCGGTATCTGCATACTCCAGTGTGATAAGTCCCGGATCAATCCTGAACTCGGTCGAGAGGAGAGATTTCACGAAAAATTCATGGCCCTGCCCGTGAGTGTTGCCGCCAAGCCACACCTTCACCTTCCCCTCAGAACAGCGAATCCTGGCCCCCTCTCCGGGAGAGGACGCAGGCAACAGTGCAAAGAATGAAAACCCAGGTCTCTCTGGTTTCCTGAAGTTGCGGTATCCAAGCTCCCTGATTGCATCCTGCAGGAACGATCTTGATTCTGGTATCGTCATTCCTGTTGGTGTCTTAAAAGGTTCCGTAGCTGCGTTAGTCAGCCTTATGTCAACCGGGTCCAGGCCAGTTTCGTCTGCAAGCCTGTCTATCATCCTTTCCATAAGGAACGATGCCTCAGGCCTTCCTGCTCCTCTGTATGGACCCTGTGGAGGCTTATTCGTAACCAACGCCTGTGCATCCACATAGACGTTCCCGATTGCATAAGGTCCGGTGATCTGGTATCCGATGAATCGCGGAGAGAATTCGGCTATTGACCCGCCGAATGCGCCTGCATCAACCAGGACTTTTCCCTTCAGCCCCAATATCTTCCCGTCTTTCCTGGCTGAGATGGTAATATCACCTCTAACTCCACGTCCGGGTTTGCTGGCCATGAGGTGTTCCCTCCTCGTCTCTATCCACTTTACCGGTTTCCCGTATTTCATTGATGCAAATCCGGCGATTGCATATTCAGGATACATTCCGCCCTTGAGCCCAAATGCTCCTCCAGTATCAACGTGAAACACCCTCACCCTGTCAGGCGGGAGGTTGAGAGTCCCGCAGAGACCGGACTTTATGCTGTGCATGGACTGCCCTGAAATCCACACATTTAATTTGTTGTCGTCATAGTGGCAGACAAGACCCCTGCCCTCTATTGGATTCGTTGCGATCCTCTCCATCATGAAGGAATCTGACAGATCGATGTGCGAATCTGCTATGGAGAATTCCTTTCCCAGGAGAGTCCTCTTGAGAACATTTGACTTCATAGATCCATGAACAGGGCCTAACTTCAGGGAGTCGTTCAGGTTCATGATCGGCTTCAATGGTTCGTAATCAACCTCGACTGAATCCGCATTATCCTCACTTTCGTACTTCGTCTTCCCAAAAACAGCAGCAACCGGCTGTCCTGCATAGAACGCATGGCTCCCGGCAAACATGGTCTCTCCGGGACCTGTCTCCTCACCCGTTTCTCCTTCGCCGAATGACTTCATCTCTGAATTGAAGTCTGTATGGTTGAGTCCCCCCCTGATTGCATTTATTTTCGCGAATGAGTACGGGCTCCTGACGACAGTCATGTGGAGCATCCCGTCCATTACTATGTCGTCTATGTACTGCATCCTTCCAGTGACCATTTCCTTCTCGCTTCGCATCTTCTTTACCTCTGTTCAACCACTATTTTTTCTTCCTCGGAATGCATCAATTCCGATGCATGCCTGACAGAATCAATGATATCCTGATAACCGGTGCAGCGGCAGAGGTTACCGGAGAAATACCTCTTTATCTCCTCGTCGCTGGGATTCTTCCTGTTTGAAAGAAGCCAGTAGGCAGTCATTATCATTCCGGACGTACAGTAGCCGCACTGCATCCCATGTCTTTCCATGAACGCTTTCTGGATTGGATGAAGCTCTTCCCCCTGTGTGATTCCCTCTATGGTGATTATCTCCTTCCCGTCTGCCTGGACGCCAAGCATTGTGCAGGACTTTACGGCTTTCCCGTTCACGATCACCGTGCAGGCTCCGCAGTTACTCGTGTCGCACCCGATTCTGGTTCCCTTGAGTGTTATGTGATCCCTTATTACATCCACCAGCAGTTCCCTTGAGTCAATGTTTAAATCAACCTTCTTTCCGTTGATGTTGAAATTTACCTTCCTTTCCATCTTATTACCTCTTCTCCGCTCTTTCCATTGCCAGTTTTAGACAGTCTTTTGCGAGAATACCAATAACCTTCTTCTTATACTGGACTGTTCCGTAAAAATCGTCAGAAGGTTTAGCAGAACTCACTGCAGCAACTGACACCTTTTCTGCAATGCTGTTGTAATCCTTCTTTCCTTTGCATATCTCCTCGAGACCGGTTACCTCGATCACCTTCGGGCCGGACGAAGTCAGCGCCATCCTGATACTCCCGATGGATCCATCCTTTTCCATTGATATGCATGTCGAGATTCCTGCAATTGAGAAATCTCCTGCACTTTTCTTCGCTTTCAGATAAGCGCTTGCGGTCTTTTTCCCTGGTCTCGGAATAACTATCTCTGTAAGTATCTCCCCGTGATGGACGTCTGTTTCAAGAGTGTCGATGAAGAATTTTGATGCATCCGCAGTACGTTCTCCCCCTGATCTCCTAAGCACAAATACTGCACCGAGAGTTACCAGGACGGCCGGTAGATCATTACCCGGGTCTCCGTGGGCGATGTTCCCTCCAATAGTTCCCGCGTTCCTTATTAGTGGATCGGCAATCTGCGAAGCCGCGTCATGAATGGCTGGAAACAGTTCCGCTATTTCACGTTCTGACTCCAGATCGGAAATTGTAACCAGGGAACCGATCCTGGCACCTGACTTGTTTATTTCAATATTTCGCAGTCCCTCAATTTTCCCTATGTCTATTATATGGGGCATGCTGAAAATCCTGGACTTCATCAGCGGTATCAGGCTCTGCCCGCCTGCAAGGATCTTGGACTCATCCCCATATTTCCCGAGGAGAGAGAATGCTTCGTCAAGACTGTGCGGCGCGTGGTACTCAAACTCTCTTGGATTCACAGACCAATTAAATAAACACGATATTTACACTTTTGGAATCAGGTAATTGAATCCTGACTTCTGGTCTTCTCTACTTCATTATGTGTGTGAATTTTCTCTGCACACATACTTCGCAGTCCTCCCTGCGCCGGATCGTTATCTTTTCATGCCGGAGGTCCCAGGCATCGATGAAGTGCAGGGCGCCGTCGATGTTCCCGCCAGTCAACACCCTAATACCCTCCGTGTATGCCAGTGCAGATACTATTGAAGGCACTGAGTTCAGGATTCCCAGATCAGAACAGCTGCCGC
>JAJZLK010000074.1 GCA_021803655.1 Thermoplasmata archaeon | reverse complement strand
CGGGACATGACTATCAAAATGTCTGACAAATACTTTGCCAAGGGGCTAACAGAACTGGCATCATCCCGGAAAACCCAATATTCTGGATGTCAGACACCTTGTATGTTGGTTATGCAGTCATAGAAAAAAAGGAGAGATGGAAGAATTACTCTTCCAGAAAACTCTTCCGTATTACGCCCGCAGTCTCAGAAAGGGCCATGCTGTAGAAGTGCAGGTTCCTGGATATTACCTGGTTGACCTTCTCATACTCGTTCATGGTGTCGAAAGACGTGAAGAGCTTTTCCCTGGAGACCATCTCTTCGTTGTCATACACCTTCACCTGGCCTGATGTTCTGGCAAGTGCGATTATTCCCCTGTCTGCGATTCTCCTCCTGTCGTCCTCCACAGCCGACGGCTTGATTACCACGTTAATGTGGGCTATCTTTCTCTTCTTCAGGAGGGTTGAGAAGGCAATATGCATCGCCTGTGCAAATTCTCCTCCGAATCCGCTCACGAGTATGAAGGATGAGGACCTGGGCATGTTGTTGAATATCTGGCTTGCAAGCAGTTCCGGTGAACTCGAGAACTGGTCGTGACTCACATGGATCTCGTTTATCTTGAAAGGAGTAGGATTTCCATTGAGATTTGTGCTGACTGGCTTCCCCTTTCCTGAGGTTTCAGCCAGTTCAACCCTGAAGTAACCGGTCTTGGAAACCTTCATTGTTTTCTTTTCAGCAGACCTGTCTTTCCTTCCCCGTCTGGTCTCTGGGACCTCAAGCTTGACCGCATGGAAGTTGGTCTTTCCCACTTCAAAAGGTGTAACATTGCGCAATACACGGCTTCCAGCGTTTCCGAATGAAATAACCGTGTTGTCGAATCTGTCTTCAAAGTACTCCGCAACTATCGCCTTCAGGTTCTGCACTATCTCATCTCCCGTCGCTACCTTGTCTATTCCTTTCAACATTTTTTCACTCTCTCCTCTTTACGATTCTTGTGTCTGCTGGTGACCCGGACCTGTATGGTCTCACGTTTCTGTCGTAGTCCGAGAATATATCTTCTGCCGTCTTCTTGTCTTGGTATTTTTCCTGGATCAGTTTCAGCAAAATTTTCTGTTTTTCCGCCTCGATGAGTATGCTGTTAAGGGCGTCCGAAGAATCAACGAACAACCCCCTCTCAACAGCCTTTACAATGGAATCCTCCATGGAGGGGCTGATCCTCAAATTGGCAGGCGCTTCTCCAGTTGTGGAACTTTCGCTCCTGTCTATGAAGTTAAAGATGACCTTCCTTATGAATTCAGACCTGCTGCCGTACATCGGGTGTCTCTCGAGGAACTCATCGATCAGCAGAAGATCGTCCTCCGATATTCTGATTGTTAGCTTCTCTTCTTTTTCCATTTTGGAAAGCTCCTTAATCATTATTACGATAGTGGTATATTAATATTCGCATAGTGTCGGACAATGTATGGACACTGTATGGTTGTATTCACTCATGATAGATAATAACCGGCGTAGATGGTTCGGCACAATTATTGTGAATTAAATAACACAGGATGCGTAGCTTACATGAAATCCTGCGTTATCACATGATGGCATACAAAGCACAATTAACCGGGGCAAATGTATGGCATTCCTTTCCCAGGCGCCACTGATCGTTTATTAACGCATCCTGCATACACCCGACATGAGCGATTATGACTATTCCGAACTCCTTAACAGGGCAGAGGGAGCTTTCTCCAAATCAGACAAGCGTGAAAGCAGGTTGAAGATACCTGACCCAGAAACTATTAACGAAGGAAAGACCACAATAATTAGAAATTACGGTGAAATTGTCGAATTGATCAACCGGGATCCGAAGCACATTGCTAAGTATCTTATGAAAGAACTAGGGATAGGCGTTTCGCAGGAAGGCAACCGTCTCCTGATCAACAGGAAAGTTTCCCCGCAGGTCATCTCAACCAAGATAAGGCAGTACATGGAGATTTTTGTAATCTGCTATGAATGTATGTCTCCCGACACCGAGATCAGGAAAGTTGGCCGTACAGATCTCATGTTCTGTAAGGCATGCGGCGCACAGAACCCGATTCGCGGCGTCAGGGACACAAGAACGGAAGACACAACCGTTGAGGAGGGGAAGACGTACAAGGTCACAGTAACTGAAGTCGGGCAATCCAAGGAGGGAAAGGCGCATCTCTACGGAACAACCATAATCATTCCCGGAGGAAAGAAAGGTGAAGAGGTCAGGGTACTGATCAAGAAGATCAGGAAGGGAGTTGCTTTCGCCGAGGTGCTGAAGGACAAGAAGTAATTGTATAGTCAATGAAATCGATAATATTATTAACTAATATTATATTTGATAATAACCATGAAGGCAGAGGAAGTCCTGAACCTGTTACAGATATCCCGAAAGACACTTCATGTTTATGCACATAATGGCAGGATCAGATATACCGTGATGCCAAATAAGAGGTATGATTACAGCGAAGAGGATGTTTACAAAATACTGAACAAGGACGTGAAAAGGAAAACCGTCCTGTATGCAAGGGTATCCACACATAAACAAAAGAACGATCTGCAGAACCAGATCGATCAGATGAAGCAGTGGTGCTTCATGAACGGCCTGACAATTAACGCAATATATTCGGATATTGCATCCGGAATATCCTTTGAGAAGCGAAAGGGATTCTTTGAGATGCTTGATGAGATCATGAACAATAAGGTCGAGAAAGTTGTAGTGACGTACAAAGACAGGTTGAGCAGAATTGGCTTCGAATTATTCAGTTACCTCTTCCGCAAATTCAGGACAGAGATAGTTGTTATTTCGGAGATCGGGAGCACAAAGCTCGATTCTGAGGAAGTGTTTGAAGAAATTGTTTCAATGCTGCACTGCTATTCCATGAAGATGTATTCCAAAAGAAGAAATCATTCCATTGAGGTCGGATATGAAGGTTAACCGGACAGAACAGATATACATCGGGGGAAACGACACAGTCTCAATGATGTGCCATCTCTCCAAGAATCTGTTCAACCAGGCAAATTACGTTCTGAGGCAGCAGTTCATAAAGAAGGAAAAAATGGCAGGATACACCGATCTGGTAAAATTATTCCAGATACCATCCGAAGATGATGAGCGCAATAATTATCAGAAACTTCCGGCACAGACAGCACAGTGGACCATAAAGAAAGTGAAACAGGCATGGAACTCATTCTTCAGATCCATAAAGGAATTCAGGAAGCAACCTGAGAAATTTCAGGGAAGACCAAGAATGCCAAAATACAAGGAAAAGAATGGTGAATTCCTCCTCATATTGACCAACCAGCAATGTAGAATCGAAAATGGAATGTTGAGATTCCCAAAAATAGTTGACATGGAGGTAAAGACAAGGCTGAATGATGTGAATCTGAGAGAGGTAAGGATAGTACCTCAAGGTACAGGATATGCAGTGGAGATCGTGTATGAGAAAGAGATTTCAGACCCGGATAACGGAAGACCGCGGAGAGTCATGGGCATTGACATCGGCGTGAGGAACACCGTAACTATCGGTGACAACATTTCTGAAAAGGGAATTGCTGTCAGGGGCGGTTTACTCAAGTCCATAAACCAGTTCTTCAACAGGGAATACGCAAGGCTGAAATCAATAAGCGACAGGCAGATTGGAAACAGGGAATTGACTCAGAAAGAAAAGGAACTCTTCATGAAGAGGAATCACAAACTGAAGGACATCATGCACAAGATGAGCAGGGCAGTTGTGAACTATGCAATCTCACGAGACGTCGATACCATCGTAATCGGCCACAACAACGGCTGGAAGCAGGATCCTGGCATGGGAAGGATGAACAACCAGAACTTTGTGCAGATACCTTTCAGCACCCTGATCGGACAGATCAGGTACAAGGCGGAAGAGGCAGGCATCCGTGTTGTGATACAGGAGGAGAGTCATACAAGCAAATGCTCTTTCCTTGACAACGAGAGCATAGAACACCATGACATTTATGCCGGAAAGAGGACAGGGAGAGGGGTGTTCAGATCCGCAAACGGAACCCTTATACATGCGGATCTCAACGCTGCATACAACATAATAAAGAAGGCAATCCCCGAAGCATTTGCGAACGGGATAGAGGGTATTGGGTTATACCCACGGGGTTTAAGCATCGGACAGATGATAACTTCCAAAGGTATCTGTTAACATGGTTAACGGAAATCGTAACCTAAGGCACTAACAGGACGGGAAGCTGAAGATGCAATCATCAGGAACAGACAGATTTTTCAGGCCCTGAACCTCAAGAACGTTAACGCCCTGTTTGGAGTAATAGCTCTCAGCGTCAAGAACAGGGCAAATGCTCCCTATGTCTACGACCTGGATGACTTCCTCTGATATCCACTTACGACTGAAGCCTGGGGGTTCCTGCTCAGGCGATGTGCAACTTACTCGTTAGCA
>JAJZLK010000039.1 GCA_021803655.1 Thermoplasmata archaeon | reverse complement strand
TAATCACCATCAGATTTGTGGGAAACTGAATCCTACAGCACATTTAATTCAATCTTAATAAACTTTGTAATCACTAGGTGCACGGCAACTCTATCGTTCGGTGGTTACGAGAAGCACTACGTTTGCATCGTACGCAGATTTCGTGGATCTTCCATCACAGCCGTTTAGTCAGAAGTGCAAATTCATGCCTTAGGTCCTCCAAAATGCTGTCAAATGATAATTGAAATTTCAAAACAATTAGTAGAATTTATATCTTTGAATTCTGTCTATTGCATGTGGTGAGCAGAAAGTCGAGAGATATTATCACTCTCGCTATGGTTTCCTTACTTATTTCATGGCTGATTATGTCCTCTATTCAGATGATTGACTTCAACGATGCCAAATTTTCCGGCAATAATCTCGGCGGATTAGGAGGATTCAGCACAGGTACGGGCTCAGGATTCGGTTCATATGGTGGATCGGGATTCACTTTTCCTTCGTTTAATTTCAGCCTTGGAAGTTTTAACTTTAACATGCCGGTTCTAAATCTATCATTACCAGTTCTGCCCCTGAATTTCTCGTTCCTTGGAGGTTCCACTGGCCATAGTGCAAGGATCACCAACGTTTCAAAGACTAACGCGACTGGCAACATTTCTGTTCCACCTGCACCTCCGAGTGGAAGTGGTGGCGTTCCGCTGATTTCCATTCCAATGAACGAGATTTTGCTTGTTCTCATGGGCCTGGTGGTTGCTGCGGCTCTCGCACTTGCGGGAATAAAATACTACCGTAAAAAACCGGAAAGAACAGAGAAGAACGAACTTCTGGAGGAGGGAGACCCTAAATCGATGGAGATCCCACCGCTACCCAGGAAAGAGATTTCCCGCAAAGATTCGCCAATAACAACCGGAGGCCTGATGAAGGGATGGGGAGGTAGCAGTCTATTCTCTGCTCCGGTCCCGGAAGATCTGCCACTTGTATGGGAAACCGGATCACCAATCCCTGTGGTTGCAACCGCTGGAACAGTAATTGAGACAGATTCAGGCAAGCTCTCAGCGAATGGACCCGCCGATATATTGCCTGGAGGAAAGTGTATGACTCTATCGGCCACCAACGGAACTATTCGCGAATCACACACCCTCAGGACCACGGAGTACAGCGAAGATGTCATAAACACCGCTAGAATGAATATGATCACGAAGACTGTCGGGCCTCATCTCACCATGAGAGAGATCATACCGACGATCCGTGAGAATGGATCTGTACTGAACCAGGAAGATATAGAGGCAGTGGTAAGAGAGTTTGAAAGAGCCCTTTACGGGTCGAGGAAGATAGGAAGAAGTGAATATTATTCGTTCCTCAGGTCGCTCAGGGCAGGCTTTATTTCTCCATCCGTACCGGTTTGCGGGAGCGGGGAATAGTCTGATGGCGAAGGATACGAGATTAACCCGGATCAGTGTTGTCTACCTGGTCGTCTTCCTCCTCTTCTTTTTAGTGATTCCTGATTTCCTGTTCTCTTTCAAGATGTACCTTTCAGGCAATCTTGTCAATTATCTTTCATATTCGGTAATTGTGCTCTGGGCAGGAAAAATACTTGATAATTACCAGAAAGTGAAGGCAGGAAAGATTGTGCGCTGGTTCCTCTCCCCTTTCCTTTTCTTTGTTCTTGCTTCTCTTCTTCTTGCATCCCTTATTGCTCCCCTCGGTCCCCGGGAGTCCTTTGTTGCTTTTTCCGGTGTGATCCTCCTTGGACTGGGGGTCTCCGCCGCTTTCACGTACCTTAGTTATCTTGGTTCAGGTACCCACTTTGAAAAGTGGATCAAGAGAGTCCTGATTATACCGTTTCTCATGAGTGCTGCTGTACCAATCGCATCTTCACCGACTTATGCGGCCGCTTCCTTTCTCTTCATCGTTCCTTCCATCACCATAGGCGTATTCTCCCTCGCGCCGTATCTGTATTACTCGGACAATAAATTTCGCAGACGTATTGGCGGATTTCTCTATTACTCATATGATCGGTGGATCGTGATCAGCGTGGTATTGGGAATTATGGCATCCCTTCTCGTGATCAGGAAGCCGGTCTCTTATAATGTTATCCTTGTTGTCTTGTTCCTTGCCGGGATTACCCTCATGATTTTTTACCTATCGTATAAGGTGGTAGTCCTCGGATCACACCGGATAGAAACTCTCAAGGAGAAGATTTACCCCGCATACAAGTACAAGGTCACCGTATTTCAGTCAGAGAGCGAGGAATTCATGTCCTGTGCCAACGAGTTCATGAGGGAGGGGAAACCGGAGAGACTCATTCTGTCTCTTGGAATGCTGCTCTCTTCAATGAACGTAACGTTCAGGGAAGCTGAATTGCTTCTATCAAGCCTTATCAAGTACAGTGAAGAGGAGATATTCAAGTGGAACGTGCTTAACATGAAAGAAACTTTAAAGATGCTGATGGAAAAAAGAGCAATGGTTCTTGACAATGTGCTGTCGGAGGTGGGAAGATGGGCCAAGAAGATGTAACAGAAGAAAACAGTTTGCAGAGTGCAATACAGAGCCTTAATGATACGATAGAAGAGATTGGAAAGTTCTATGTCGGCAATATGGCAAATGTCAGGGCAATTATCGGTGCTATCATTGCTTCCGGACATGTGCTACTGGAGGATTTCCCCGGGGTTGGAAAGACATTTCTTGCAAAACTGATTGCCAGGACACTTGGGCTGGACTATAACAGGATACAGTTCACGCCTGATCTTCTTCCTGGAGACATAACGGGTACGAAGATATGGAGACCAGCTATAGGCAAGTTTGAGAAGAACATGGGACCCATCAACTCAAATCTCATCCTTGCAGACGAAATAAACAGAGCTCCTCCGAAGACGCAGGCTGCACTTCTTGAGGGAATGGAGGAAAAGCAGGTCACAATCGAGGGGGAGACCGTTAAGCTGCCGCAGCCATTCATCGTTCTAGCTACCCAGAATCCAATTGAGTTTGAAGGGACTTATCCCCTGCCTGAAGCCCAGATGGACAGATTCATGATACGCACGAATCTTGGTTACCCGGAAGATGAGGGAGAGCTCCTGACACGTAGAATCTCCTGGCAGAATGACGATCCGTCGTTTTCTGCCCGGAAGGTTCTTGACAGGGACAAGCTGGTTGAGATCAGGACACTACTGGAGAAGAAAGTCTATGTCAGCCGTGAAATCATAGATTACATAGTTGGTTTCTCCGCATGCAGGAAAGATTCCAGGGTGCTTGCTGGCCCAAGTCCCAGAGGGCTGATTTCGATGCTGAGGATGAGTAGGGCGGTCGCCATGCTTGAAGGGAGAGACTTCGTAACTCCTGATGACGTTAAACTGGTAGCTGTGGAAACTCTAGCCCACAGGATAGTCCTGAAGCCTGAGGTTGCCCTGGACCAGGTCGATTCTGCTTCTGTGGTAAAAGAATATCTTGAGAAGTTAGCGGTTCCCAGGTGATCGCTTGAAGGCTTGGGGCAAGTCTCTGCTGTCACTCTTTACGATTTCAGGTTCAATGGTTGCACTGGCAGTTGTCAGCACGGTTCCGTACCTGGCTGCAGCTATTGTTTTCCCGCTGCTGGCAGTAGGCTTCCTCTATATTGAGCATGAAAGTACATCAATCCGGATGAAGCTTGATTTTCCCGAAAGCGGAAAGGTAGGGGAGAAACTGGAGGTGAATGCAGAGGTTACCGTGGAAGGGCAGGCCGGCCTTTATCTCTTCTCTTTCCCGGTACCGAGTCATTTCACCCGGGAGGAAAAGAGTAATGTCCATCTGGCCTTTCTTTCATCGGGAAGCAGAACTTTGCATTTCAGCTATGACGTTGTTCCCCTGAGGAGAGGTAATGCAGCTATCCCGAACCTGATGGCTTTTGTTTTCCCGGTGTATGGAATTCACTCTACTACGGAAGTGATGGTACCGGCAGGTTCCCACATTACAGTGCAGCCTGCGCTCACTGTCCTGTCAAGAAGTAACATGCAGACAAAAGCTTCAAGATACATACCAAAATCCGCGAACTCGCGGGTCGGGCCAATGTCCTCCGATTTCAATTCCATCAGGGGTTATATGGCCGGAGATTCTTTGAGAACGATAAACTGGAAAGCCAGTGCCCGTTCCACCAACGGGTCCCTTTATGTTAACGATTATTACCGGGAAGGGCTGAGGAACTACATATTCATTGCAGACAGGGGAAATACGATGAAATACGGGACGAGGGAAGAGAACCCTTTCGAGTACTCCATCTCCTTCATCCTCTCTTACACCAGGATACTTATCAGGAACGGTTTTAATGTGGGGCTGTGGAAGGTTCCAGCCTGGTTGAAGAAGGAACGTTCGTATGTGACGCCCGCAAGCGGTTCGGACCAGTATTCGCGCATAAGGGATTTCCTCATAAGGTCCGAGATACGGGCTACACCCGTGCAGAATTATCAGATGAGCCCGGGACTTGTCCGGGTCATAGGTGAAACGAGGCCTGCGATCTTCCTTACGACCAATCTAGAAACTGAGAACCTGGC
>JAJZLK010000004.1 GCA_021803655.1 Thermoplasmata archaeon | reverse complement strand
TACCGGGAAGCTACTGAAACATCCCTTTGTTACGGCATTCTACCGAACTCCTGAGACGATCAAGGTCAACGTGTTCCTGGTGCCGGAAAGGACAAAGCATGAAGAATCTCTGAGACCGTACCGTCAACATTGTCCCAGAATCTGCTCAGACTGGCTACCATACAGGGTCTTATCTCTAAAAAGAATGCGAAATGGAACGTGAATTTCACGACATTAGATAGGATATAAACTTCGAAACACGCTCCTTGAATTCCTGAAAAAAGATATAATCGTTCAGTGTTATGTGTCAATCACGATAGTAAGAGTGTCCCAGTCAGTTGGTCCCGATCTGGCTACCAGAAACGGCTGCGATAAGCTGTTCGACTCCTTAGAGTGTTCTCCTGACATGAACTTAATCCTAGACTTTTCTGAAGTATCATCGATAAGCCGCTCATTTGCACACCAATATTTTTTGAGAAAGCGTTCGTCAAAAAAGAGTGTTTCCGAGGTGAATGTTCCTGCCGTTGTCCGGAAAATGATGAACTTCGTTCAAAAAGGATCGACACGAAGGCAGATGGAGAATAGCCAGGTAAAAAGCAAAATAATACCTGTGTTTCAAAAGCCATAGAAACCGGCACGTATCTTGAGAAATAATATGTTTCGCCGGATACATTGTAACTGCCTACTAATCAGAGTGAGACAGTTCTCATACCCGTCGATTTTCATGTTTGGATAAACCACGCGAGCATTAAATCTCGTACACATTCCGAAGAACGGTCAAAAAAAGATATAGCCCATAATTATCGTGGAACACTTGTCAGCAATACTCCTTGCACTCTCTATCGTGATTTTCGGCGTTTGCATATTCTTTGTACTTTACAGGCCCTCAAAGATCGTGGTGGCTTCAGTTCCGGTAGTGGGTGCGGTTTTGACCTTTCTTCTGGGTATTTCCGGGCCAGGAACATTTCTGGCCGTCATAAATGTGGTCTGGAACCCCACAGTCACGCTGATCGCCATCATAATCTTCTCTCTTGTAATGGATGAGGCAGGCTTCTTCAGGTATTCCGCCATAATCCTTGCCAGGCGTTCCGGAGGAAAGATCAGCTACCTGTTCCTGATACTGATGGGTCTTACTGCCGTCATAGCTGCCTTCTTCACAAACGATGGGGCAGTCCTGATAATGACCCCGATTGTCTTTTCATTTCTGAAGGAGATAAAGGCAGACAGGTCTCTCTACCTCACATTCCTCATTTCTGCGGGATTCATCAGTGACACCGGGTCTGTACCGCTCCTTATCAGCAATCTTGTCAACATAATAACGGCAGGATACTTCGGCGTTGACTTTGTCCAGTATGCAGCAAGACTTGTGTTACCAGGAATTGCCGCTTCTGCTTTCAGTATCATGGTGCTGTGGATCTATTTCAGAAAATCGTTGAAGGGAAACTTCAAGGTTTCTGAACTTGAGTCTCCAGAGAGTGCCATCAAGGACAAACTCCTCGTGAGGATCGCACTTCCGGCAACCGCTGGACTCGTGCTTGCATATGCAGTCGGGAGCGTGTATGGGTTCCCGATAGCGATTATTGCCTTTCCCTCCTCGCTTTTCTTCCTCGCCCTCTCCGTGCTGAGGGGAAATGTGAAGGTGCGGACAATATTAGTTCAGGCCCCGTGGCACATCGTGATTCTTTCAGTCGGACTTTATATGATCCTGTTCGGAATGGCTGACCAGGGGCTGAGTTCAATGCTTGGGTCCGTATTGCAGTCGGTTTCAACAGCCCCGTTGCTGCAGTCCGTTATCCTGTCCGGCCTCATATTTACTGCATTTTCCGCCTCAATGAATAACCTGCCTTCAGTCATGCTCGGTAATCTCTCCATCAAATCTGCGGGGAACCTGGGATATCTCATGCCCGTGAACGTGATCGCAAACGACATAGGCCCTAAACTCACTCCGATAGGTTCGCTGGCCACACTTCTCTGGTTTGATCGGCTCAGCAGCAGGGAGAACTACCGGATCACCTACCGGGAATATTCGAAAGTTGGTGTTGTAATAACCATGCCTGTGCTGATTCTGACGCTCCTTGTGTACTGGCTTACACTCATTCTCTAATTACTGAAATGAATTATGATTGAAAAGGAGAGGTTTCACGGTTCGTAGACCGAGTAAACCTTTTCACCGATTAATTCGCCTATCTGCATGACGAATTCCTCATCCTCTTTCGAGAATGCGCCTGGTTTGTCTGAATCAATGTCAATTTCGCCTACAGGCTTTCCGTAGTGCCTTATGGGTACAACGAGCTCTGAATTTGTCGTGGGGAAGCACGCGAGATACTTGCCGTTGGACTTTACATCCTTTTCATTGATTATGGCATCCTGGACTATGGCCATGCTGCACAGTCCATCGCCGAGAGTAATTATGCCATGCTCCGTCTCTTCCCCGTTGTATGCATCCAGAACAAGTTTGTCCTTCCTCAGCACGTAGATGCCCACCCAGTCATAATTATGAAAATCCCTGAGCCTGTCACACACAAACCTGAAGGTAGCTGCGGGATCAAGGGCCGACTTGGATTTCAGATCATTGATGAGGGCAGACGCCTTTGCCTTATCCATTGGCACTGAATCCTTTCTGTTACAAATAGGTTCTATCTCTTGAGTTCTGTTTAGAGGTCATGTGATTTATGGCGCGTGCTTTCCTTTACCCACGATCTTCTCAACCCTCTCAGTGACGAATCCGGCGTTCTCCTACACAAACTCGTATAGAACTCCCTGGATCCTTTGTATGTCAATAGGAATGAACAGATATCCACGGATAATACTGCATCAGCGTATGGGGAAAAAGAGAAGGTCACTTCCGATCAGGTTGATCTGCAGTCTTTCATACATAATTATTTTTCACCCCTAGTTATTCGAGTAAGGTCAACAGATGAAGATAAAAGATACACTCACACACAATCTCGTTGAGTTCAAGCCTATACACAGTGGCAGAATCAACCTGTTTGTATGCGGACCCACCGTATATAACTACATTCATGTTGGAAACGGCAGGCTGTTTGTGGTGTTCGATTCCTTTGCCAGGTTCCTCAGGGAGGAAGGATACGAAGTGTTCTACCTTCAGAATATAACCGACATTGACGACAAGATATTCAGGAAGGCCAGTGAGGACGGAACCTCCTGGGATGTTGTGGCAAAGAAGTTCGTGGGTGAGTTTCTTGCCGACATGAAATCGGTGGGTGTTGAGAGCGTGACCTTTTACGCAAAAGCGACTGCATACATAGAGCAGATAATAGAGCAAATATCTACGCTTATTAGGAAAGGATATGCTTACGAGACCAACGATGGGGTGTACTACGATGTCACGAAGTTCAAGGACTACGGAAAGCTCTCAGGACAGGACCTTGAGATGACTCAGGCAGGTGCAAGGGTTGAGGTTAACGAGGACAAAAGAAACGCCGCAGATTTTGTCCTCTGGAAGAAGATGAAGCCGGGTGAACCTTACTGGGATTCCCCCTGGGGAAAGGGAAGACCCGGATGGCATATTGAGGACACTGCGATAAGCGAGGCATTTTTTGGTGCGGAATACGACATCCATGGAGGCGGGTCGGACCTGATCTTCCCGCATCATGAGGCGGAGATAGCCCAGATGAGAGCGATATCCGGGAAGAAGCATCTTTCACGCTACTGGATGCACGTTTCAATGCTAATCATGGATAAGGAGAAGATGTCAAAATCCCTCGGTAACATAGTCCGCCTGAGGGATGCAGTTGAGAAGTACGGGCCGGAAACTTTCAGGTTTTTCGTCCTCAACAGTTCATTCGATTCATTGCTGTCATACTCAGACGAGGCCATGAAGGCCGCAGGAGAAACTGTCTCCAGGATAGGCGAATCTTACAGGAAAGTGCGCAGTTGCAGAGGAAGTGGTCCCGGTTCCGGTCTTGATTTCAGCGTGAGAAGGGAAGCGTTCCGTGAAAAACTGAGAAACGGATTCGATACCCATGGTGCACTCACCGAGGTGATGAGCACGGTGACTGAGATAAACAGGACCCTTGACAGATTTAATAGTGGTGAGGTGAAGGATGCCTTGTCCTATTTCAGCCTTGTTAATTCCATAATGGGAATATTGAAAGAAAACCTATCCCCATCGGGTTCGAGGCTGATAGAAAACCTCCTGAAAGCAAGAAAGGAGGCGAGACTTGCAGGAAATTACCAGTTCTCTGATACGATAAGAAAGATTCTGGAAGATTCTGGAGTTTCCATACAGGACAATGGCCCTGAAACAGAATGGTGGTATTCGTGACGCACTTGGATAGGGGCATTGCAGTAATAGTTGTAGATCTCGTCAACGACTTTGTATCCGGAAAGTTCGGAAGTGAACGCGGCATAGAGGTTGCGGGAAACACAGCGAAGTTCCTGAAGAAACTCAACGGGAGGTATCCCGTGATCTTCACCCTTGACACCCATGTGCCCGGAGACCCGGAATTCAGGGTATGGGGAGAACACTGCCTCGCAGACACGAAGGGAAGCGAACTTGATTCGAGCCTGGTTGACATAGATGGATACAGGATCAGGAAACGTCACTACGACTCATTCTACGATTCCGATCTGGACGGGATACTCCGTATGCACGGCATATCACACGTATATGTTTCAGGAATAAG
>JAJZLK010000042.1 GCA_021803655.1 Thermoplasmata archaeon | reverse complement strand
TCGATAGTCCTGAATTCAGTCCTGGTTATAATGGACGTTCTGGGTGCCCCACTTGTTATGTATTCGCTGAATGGTAATTCAACGGTTTATGGGATATATGTGGGCAGTTTCTCTATCGGAGGTCTGGTCGGTGCGATCGTGATTCCCAAGATCAGGCTCCGCGAGATATGGATCCTCATCCTGAGTTATTTTGCAGTGACAGGAGCGTCTCTCCTGATCATGGGCCTGATTAACAACGTTGTAGTAATAGTCAGTTTACCCTTCTTCATAGGGATGATGGCATCAGTTTCCAACATACCGCTGATGAGCTATCTTCAACAGGTGATTCCAACAAAGATACTCGGAAAAACGACGGCCTTCATGGATTCCATCGGGGCTGGCTTATCGCCCATCTCCGCAACTATCATGGCTTTTGCCGGTGCCGTTTATGGCGTGAACATCCTGTTTGCAATTGCCGGCGCTCTCCTTCTATTCATGACATTGCTGATACCTGGCACGGATATCAGAAAAATACATCTGCCTCCCTGAAAACAGAGACGTGATAGTGCAACTTGTTATGAATACACTAAACCCTTTTAACCCATCATCCAGTTATTGAAGACATGAAGAACTACATTGATGGAGAATGGGCCGGTTCCTCCAGCGGGGCAGTACTGGAGAAGATGAACCCGTCAACAGGTGAACTTCTGGAGAAATTCCCTGCGGCAACCAGGGACGACGTTGCCAGAGCCATAGACGCAGCCGAATCTGCATTTGAGTCATGGTATTCCCTCGGGTCAAAGGAGAGATCAAGAATCATCCTCAGGGCAAGAGACATAATCTCCGGGAAGAGGGAAGAACTGGAGAAACTCCTTATAGCGGAAAACGGGAAGGTGCCGGTACAGGCCGGGGAGGAGGTCGACGGGGTCATCGATCAACTATCCTATTATGCAGGCTTCGAGAGAAAGATAACCGGAGAGATAGCTGAGGGAGATACTTCCACTAGGAAAATCCTGCAGTACCGGGTTCCTTACGGAGTCGTAGCGGCCCTGACACCATGGAACTTCCCGGCAGCAATGGTGGCAAGAAAACTTGCTCCTGCGCTTCTCACCGGTAATACCGTCGTGCTGAAGCCAAGTTCCGACACACCTCTCTCGTCAGAATGGATCGTGAGGAAATTCATCGAGGCGGGAATCCCGAAAGGCGTCCTGAATCTCGTAACCGGAAAGGGATCGGAGATCGGGGATTTCCTGGTATCCCACAGCAAGGTCTCACTGGTCACCATGACCGGGTCCACAGAGACCGGACAGAGAATCATGCAGAAAGCATCTGCCAACATGGCCAGGCTCATCCTCGAGCTTGGAGGCAAGGCGCCCTTCATCGTATGGAAAGATGCGGATATAAAGAATGCCCTGAAATCGCTGATCTGGGCGAAGTTCTGGAATTCCGGGCAGTCATGCATCGCAGCCGAGAGACTGTACGTGCATGAGGACATCTACCGGACCTTCATGGAAAAATTCGTGGCTGCCACAAAGAAGCTCAGGATCGGGGACCCGCAGCACTCCGACGTGGGACCGCTGATCAACATGAAAGCGCTGGAGACCACGGAACAGTTCGTGAAAGATGCAGCCGGTTCCGGACAGAAGATACTCACAGGAGGGAACAAGCCTAAACTGGAGGGGAAATTCTCCGGAGGATACTTCTACCTCCCAACGGTAATAGACGACGCAGACCAGAAGTCCGGAATATTCCAGGAAGAAATCTTCGGTCCCGTCATAGGGGCACAGAGTGTTTCGAGTTTCGATGACGTGATCCTGAAATCAAACGATTCACGGTACGGCCTTGCATCATACCTCTTCACGAAGGACCAGAAGACAGCCTTCGAAGCTGCAGAAAGAATGAGGTTCGGGGAACTCTACATAAACATGCCCGGACCCGAGTCCAGTCAGGGATATCACACAGGATTCAGGCTGACTGGACAGGGAGGAGAGGGAAGCCGGAATGGGATCGAGGAATACGTGAAGCTGAAGAACGTCTATGTGGATTACTCAGGAAAAGAACTCCACCTCGGATCGGTAAGGGAAGACCTCTTCTAGTCTTCCTTGTCCTTCCTGGAAGAGCCCAGGATCACGCCGGTGCCGGTGTCTATGTACACCTCATCACCCTCTTCAGGCTCCAGCACGAACCTGGTGCCATAGACGACGGTTTTCCCGGAAGATCTCAGATCGTCGCGGATTCCTGAAGGTACCCGTTTCCTGAGGATCAGGCCCTTGAACCCCTGGATGGTCTCAGGAGAGGTGATCCCGTCAGTGAGCAGGATGTCCCCTTTTCCATTGCGTTTCATGGTGATCTTCCCCTTGAGGGACTTTCCGGCAGGATATCCTCTCCCCAGGAACTTTCCGGAGGTTATGACCCGTACGTCGTTTGTCCCGCCGAAGAGGAAATAGGGAGAACCGGAAGTCACCACGATTCTCTGTCCCAGACGGAAAGTTCCGGTGGTTTCAAGATAGTCTATCACCTCGCTAAGCGTCCTGCTCTCCGAGTATTCTTCAGGGACGATCATTGGATCGACTCCCCTCAGCAGGTTCAGCCTCCTCGCCAGCGATTCAGAGGTGACTGCAGCAACTATTCTCCTGTTGGGCCTCACAGCGGAGATCATTCTTGCCGTTGACCCTGACTTCGTGAAGGCAAGAATCGCATCGGAATCTATCTCTTCTGACACTATCTTCGAGGCCCTGGCTATGGAATAGGCAATCCTGTTTCCGAGGAAATTCTCCGGTTCGGGGAAGCCGTTGGCCCTGGTCTCGACATAATCCGCTATGTCCCTGAGATACCTGGCTGCCTCCAGCGGAAACTTGCCAATCGCAGTCTCCTCCGAGAGCATCAGCGCGTCCGCATTGTCCAGGATCGCGTTGCTGACGTCAGAAACCTCTGCCCTGGTCGGAGCGGACTTCTCGACCATGGACTCCAGCATCTGGGTTGCCACAATTGTCGGTATCCCATGCCTGTGCGATTCCAGTATTATCTTCTTCTGGGCCATGGCAACCTCCTTCAGGGGGACTTCCACTCCAAGATCTCCCCTGGCAACCATGATCCAGTCTGATGATGCTGCAATTTCATCCAGGTTTTCAAGTCCCTTCCGGGTCTCGATCTTGGAAATTATCTCGGCCTCCGATCCAAGCTCCTGTATGATGCTGCTGAGCTCAGACACGTTATTTTTTTCCTGCACAAAGGAGAGGGCGAAGAAATCCACTCCGCACTCAACGGATTCCCTGATGAACTCCTTGTCTCTCTGCGTCACCGCACCAAGATTCAGCAGCCTTCCGGGAATGTTCACCCTGCTCCTGTTCCTGAGCAGTCCCGGGCTTGAGGACCTGACGGTCACCTTTCCGTCCGCAACGCCAGTAACCTTGAACCTTACCGCACCATCGCTCATTATCACCGAGTCACCGTCGGAGACGGCTTCCAGAGCGGACGGGGTGTTGACGGAAATGTCCGAGCTTCCCTGGCTCCCGATAGTATAGTTTGTATTCTTCCTGACATGGAACCCCCCGTTTTCAAACTCCCCGGTCCTGAGTTCCGGACCCTTCAGATCGACGACAATTCCCATGTGCTTTCCATGTTTCCTGTTCGCTTTCCTGGCCATCTCGGTGATGTGTGGAATGTACCCGCGGGATATGTGCGCGGTGTTGATACGCAATGCAGCGGCGCCAAGCCTTGCAAGTGACTCGATCTTCTCCGCCGAGTCGCAGGATGGGCCGACTGTAACAAGTATTCCGACTCCCTTCATTGCTTGCCTATGTGGTATTTCTATTAATCTGTTTATGAATCTTTCCTGATTCCGCAATAGAAGCCGGCCATTATGTCAGAAACGTTGTTTCCTGTCGGGCCGGAAAACAGTGTGGAACTTATATTTCCAAGCAGGGTGCCGATGTCGCTGCGTTTCAGGGAGGATTCTACGTCACCTGGCTTGAGATTCCTGAAGACTCCCGGATAAACAACCGCGCCCATCGCGTCGCTGTTGCCGTCAATCCCGTCGGTGCCCGCAGACATGAAGACGCAGTCCTCGCCAGGGAGCATCTTCAGCGCAAGTCTTGCGGCCAGCTCCTGGTTTCTTCCCCCTCTTCCTTGCCCCACCACCTTGGAGGTGCTTTCACCTCCCATCACAAACCAGAATCCGATCTTCTCGCGCGAATACCTTTCCCTGAGTGTCTTGAGAATCCTTCCGGAAAGCTCTTCCACGTCCCCGGTTATTCCCGATCCCATGGATACGGCCTTTTCTCCGGTCTTGAGAAGCTCCGCGCACATCTCTTCGACAAAGTCTTGATTCCTGAGTATCAGCATGTTCGTTGCGGCAGGAGAGATTTCCGATCTCTTCGCTGTTGCAGCCTTCTCAACAGCTTCCCTTGCAGTAGGATCACACCTGCCTATCAGATCCAGGATCCTCTCTTTCTCTTTTTTGTCCGGTCCGGAATCCCGAACGGTCGGACCCGATCCAACCAGGGAGAGGTCGTCCCCCGGAACATCGGATATTATAAGTGAGAGGGATCTGGCAGGAGAAATCATGCCAAGAAGCCCCCCTCCCTTCACCCGGGACATGAGTTTTCTCGCAGAATTGAGCGTTGAAATGTTCTCACCAGACTCCATAAGGCACTTCGTCACAGAAGAGAGGTGATCCATGGAAAGGCCTTCCACAGGAATCTCGAACAAGGAAGACGATCCTCCGGAAATCAGGACTATGACAAGATCATCCCTGCGGACGCCCCTGATCCGGTCAATTATCTGCTGCGACGATTTCTGTGTACTCTCCCCAGGAAAAGGATGGGTGCCCCTGAGGACGGTGAGTTCTGCGAAGGGATTCTCAATATGCTGATACTCCGGAACAATTATTGCAGAGGCTGCCAGGCTCCTGTCCACAACTCTCCTCAGTCCGCGATACATCCCGAATGATGCCTTCCCGAATCCTATCACGAAGATGCGTGAATAACTGGAAACCTCATCTTTGATTGGTTCGAGCGCCCGTGCAACAGCCTGTTCAGGGGTGAGCTTGTCCAGCGTGGCTGACAGTGCATTAACGAGGGTAACTGCCCGCCCGTCGCTCAGGTTCCCGGCTGTGATCTTCATCCATTATCTCTCCGGGTAAATGGCAGCAGAGGAGAACAATATAACCGTCAGATCCAGATTTGCCATGACCTGAGCCCTATTTCTTCTCCGAGACAATCTCGGAAATTATTTCCACTGTGTGCCTGTAATTTTCGATGGCCATCTTCAGGTTAACCTCGACCCAGTTCCATGCCCTTAACAGATCACCGAACCTGATCCTGTATTTCTTGGTCTTTCCCTCCTGGATCTCCTCAAGTATGTCCAGTCCCTTGAGCTTGTTGAGGTGCCTGTAAAGGGTTGTCCTGCTCACCTGGAGATAGGCCATGAGTTCCTCAGCACTCCAGTACCTGCTGGAGTTGATTACGAAGCATTCCTTGAAGAGCCTGAAGTACGCGGCCTTGCTGATAGTCTGGAAATCAGTGTCCGGCCTGAGTCTCGGGATATAGCCTATGTCAGAAAGGAAGTAGGCAATGTTCCTGTCAAGATCATCCGAAACTATCCTTGTGGGAACAGAAACCACGCTAATCTTGAACATATTAATGGATATTCACACACCCTTTATGATATATTGGTTTGTGCGGACATGGAACTGGGCGCTTCTGGCCGGGGCTTTCCCATGCCGTTCCAGACAAATAAGTCAAATTATCTATACCTCTGAAGAATGCAACCGCGTCGCAATTCCCCCAACATCTGAAGAATGTGTGCGGTCCTTGCGGCCGGGTTGTGAAAGATGTCGCTGATAGCCAGACGCATACCTCTTTTCGGGGAGTCACCGGACAGTATGAAGAATACTCTTGTTGTAGCCTCGGCAAGCGGCAGCAGAAAGGAAGAGGTGCTGGAGCTTATTGAAAGCAGGAGGAATCTTTACGATCTTGTGGAGATCAGGGCGGACCTGATAGGAAACGGTCCGGAAGACGCATTCTGTATAATGGATGAGATTGAGAATAGGCATATTCCCTACATATTCACCTACAGGTCAGATCTGGCGGAGGATGCGGAATCGATCTACAACTCCGCATTATCCTATCGATCATCAGCAATAGACCTTGATCTTGGACTCAAGCACCTTCGCAGGATGATGGTCGGGCATTCCACCATTATTTCCTATCATGGAGTTCCGGTTCCCGTCACTCCGATCCTGAAGGAGATGTCCTCCATGGGGGCGACGGTGTGCAAGATTGCCATGGAGTACACCGAACGAAAACGTTTCCTGGACGACCTCGGAGAGGCATGCAGATTCAAGAACGAAACGGGGATTCCAACCTCTTTTATTCCGATGGGGGAATCATTTACCGGCGACAGGTTCCTGTCTGCGATGGCAGTTTCAGATCTTCTGTATGTCTCTCTCGACAAGCCTACTGCTCCCGGGCAGCCATCGCTCGACGAAGCTCAGAGGCTGAGGATCATCCTGTCACAGGGTAGCGATTACAGAGGACAGGCCGGCAACAACAAATGAGACCCCGATGGCTGCTATCAGAAGTCCCATTATTCTTGAAACGATGAGGGAACCGGTCTTTCCAATCAGGTCAAAGATCCTTGTGGAATATCTGAGGATCAGGTAGGAGACCAGCATGACCATGAGTACGGCTACAAAGACCAGCACATGGTTCGGGAGTGTGTTGCTCCTGAAGTTGAAATATATGATCACCGTGGTAATGGATCCCGGACCAGCAAGAAGCGGAGTCCCTATGGGGACGACGCCAATGGACTCCTTCTGGAGAGATTCCTCCTCCTCAGTGTGCGTGAATTTCGTTGTTGAAGTCTTGCCCTGCAGCATGTCAAAAGCGACCTTGAATACCAGGATTCCGCCGGCAATCTGGAAATCAGCTATGTCGATTCCAAGGACCTGGAAGACATAAATGCCGACAAGCATGAAGCCGAGAAGCATTCCCGCGGCCACCGTAACGCTCCTCTTGATGACCCTGCTCCGCTCCTCCTTTGTGTATCCCTCGGTAAGCGAAACTAGAATCGGCACTGCGCCAACAGGATTAAGGATGGCAAACAGGGCAAGGAATACGGTGACTAAGAAGAATATCGCTGACACAGACTCTCGCCTACCGGTGAGAGCCAACACCCTTTTTAACTCTTGCTGGCAGGAAAGTATGGTGTGTAGTGGAAATCAAACAAGGGTCCGGATTGTATCCCCAGACGCTATCCTTTCATTCTTTTCCAGTTCATGTACAGCCACGAGTCCGTTATAAGCAAGGCAAAGAGAATACCGGAAGATATCCAGGGAATCACTATCTGGGAAGTGTGGTTGACGGTTATGTTTAGGATCGAGATGGAGCTGGAGTCAAAGTTGGCAACATAAACTTCATGATTGTAAGGATCATAAACTGCACTATTAGGCACTTCGCCCACCTTGATGTACCCGATCAAGTTCCTTGCCCCCTGCATCACGGCAAGTTCTCCAGAATGCAGTGCAAGCACCGCGACATGTGAGGCATTATCAAACGCCACTGCTTCCAGGTCCCCCACAGAATAAATGTTAAAGTATGGGGAGCTAGTGACACTTAGGTTGGCAGTCACCTCTGACAGATTGAAGACATTGGAAACATACATAGATCCGCTGGACGGATCTAGTGCCATCCCGTCCGGGAAGGCACCTACGGTGACGTTCTTCACAATGGTGTTGTTCGGTGAAACCACAGTTATGGAATTGGAATACTCATTCAGAGAATACATCAGATGATTGACTGGATTGTATTCCAGCATAGCGTTTTGGGGGGTGAAGTATATCTCTTTCTGAGGGTAGAATGAGCTGTTGAGGGTGACCAGCTGAGATCCGGATACATTATTTTCTACGATTCCACGATAGGCATATAACTCAGAATTGTAAGGGTCGTACGTGATGGATGAATAAGGAGTAGATACATTGGCAACAATATGATTGTTCTTGTCGAGCTCTAACATACCTTTCGATCCGCTGTAAGAGTTGTAAGGAACATAAGTAATACCATTTCCCGTGTTAAAGTCGAACTCATACCACGCCCAGGACTTAGGAAAATAAAGCTTTTCTACTATTTGATGGGTAGTGGTATTCATAACAAAGGTTTGGTTGTAAGTATCGTTGTAACTTTGAATGTATAACTCATGGTTAAACGGACTGAGATACAGATAGGCCGGAGGGTTCGTAAAATTGTGTATAGGATAATTTCCATTCAACAGGGTATTGTTATCCAGGAACAGGGTCTTCTCTGTATATTGTATTCTGTCACGTTTCTTGGAAGAAATTCAAATGCCGATATTGACGCAGATGTTACGGTTAAGACAAGGAGTACAGAAAGTATAAGCTTTCCACGTTTGTCATGTAAATTGATTGGTTTCTTAGTAGCTGAGGACATTCAAACATAGGAGCATAATATTCTCATTTTATATATCTTCACTAATTCATGAAATGGATTCTTAATTTCATCGCCTTGGCAGCAAATGTATTGGTGGCATGAATCATCAACTCAGAGCCAGTTTAGGGAACAGATCTGGTTTTAGCCCCAGTATTTCTGCGAGTTTCTTGACCTTCAGGAGGTATTTACGCTGCTATTGTCCTGTCTCCGATATTAGTGAGATATATCTTTGATGACTAGTGCAGCGCGTCTTTCACGCATATTCTGCTGTTACTCTTCCTCCTCTTCGGGAGGTTTCGGCGAAGATTGGGAGAGCAGATCCCCATCGCTTAAGCCAAATCGTATATAACCTGAGAAAATGTCCTGACATTGGTCAACTACGGTTTTCTTAAGAGGCTTCTGGTTGTGGGTGAAAGGCACCTTCTCGAAGAACTCATACAGTATATGGACCTGGGTACGCTGGCATGTGACAGCCTGAAAGAAAGTATGGGCACGGACAAGGAGAGAATCGCCCTGGGCTACAGGCTCATAAAGGGGTATGAGAAAGAGGCAGACACCATCACAATGAGATACAGGCATGAAATAACCAACGGAGCTGTAAGCACCACACTTATGGGGACTCTCGGAAACCTTGTAGAGAAATGCGACAGCATCCTTGACGCCTCATATTTCATTGTTCGCGAACTCAAGAGGATGAACCTTGCAACAGGTAACTTTTCAGAGGAAGAGAAGGGATTCATATCCAGTTCCTACAGAACATTCATCCCGATGCTGGATTACGAGAAATCTGCACTGTCATACGTAAGGAACATGCTTCTTACCGGGGACATAAAAGTCATGCGAGAGGAAATGAAGAAGATCGAGGAGATGGAGGAAGCCGTTGATGAAATCAAGGACTCCTTCATAGACTCCCTTTACAGGCAAAGTTCAAAACTGTCATACATAACATTCTCCCACCTGCTGGATGTTGTCCATAAGATGGATGATCTGCTCGACTACTGCGAAGACATATCCGGCCTGATAATGACAGTGATTACCGCTGTGACAAAGTGATACCTTGTCCCTGATCTTTCTCGCTACAGTCCTGATGGCCGGGTTGCTGACCGCATTTGTCGCAGGCAATAACCGGTCTGCCGCCGTGGGCACAATAGTAGGCTCCAGAACAGTTTCCGGCAGGACCGGCGAACTTATCGGGATACTTGGTTTCTCTCTCGGACTGGTGAGCGAAGGTACCTTTCTCTCCACGGCTTCAGACTCCCTCATGCCGCATACCGGATATCTCGTATTCTTTGCGTTCTTGGTCTCATTCATAATCTTCTTTGTTGCCACCATGATGAGAACCCCGCTTTCCCTCACCATGACGCTAGTCGGAACCGCGGCAGGAATATCCCTCAGGCTATCCTATGCAATTCCTGTAACCTTTCTTGAAGAGCTCATCTTCGTATGGGTCGCAGCCCCGGTTCTCGTTATATTCTCCTCCTATGCCCTTTCGGCGGGATTGAGGAACATGAAGATAAAAGACACGTGGAGGGCAGCCGCCATAAGCAAGGTCCTGCTGATCACTGTATCATTCTTCACGGCGTTCACACTGGGAGCCAACACCCTTGGGCTGATACTCTCCCTTGCAGGCGCCACGCTTCCAGTCTACGCACTGATGCTGGCCGGGATATTCATCGGGACTATATTCATCGGCAAAGGCACCATAAAGAGGGTAGGGGAAGATCTGTACTCAATGAGGTATTCCAGTGCCCTTGTTTCACTGCTCATCTCATCGGTGAGCGTTGAGATAGCAACCATTTTTGGAATCCCGCTGTCAAACACCCAGTCGTTGACCTCCAGCGTTGTTGGAACGGGCCTGTCATACCGGTACAAATCAATTTATATGAAACCGTTCCTGACCGTAGTTGTAATGTGGATCGTTTCTCCGCTCCTGGGCTTCGTTCTTGGATATTCTATCTGACTTTCTTCCTGCTCTGGTGAAGGATTCCAACACGCCTCAAATGGAGAAACACGTGATCAATTATACTATAACCTGTAAAGAACTGCAGCGCAAGGAGAAAAGTAATGACAGAGACAGAAAACATTATCACAATAAGTTCAAACACGTAGGATAGCCCAATCCTGGCCAGTAACGCAATCCCAAGAGCCGTGGGAACCAGTTCGGAAAGCGTTATGTAAATTGCCCTCCTGCGTGTTCTTCTGGGTCCAACTGGAATCTCCCTTAGTCTCCGACTCTCCCTCAACTCCATCAGGAGTTCTTCTTTGGTTTTGGTGCTGTCATCTGCACCCATAGCGCATGATTTACGGTATTTTGTTAATAAAATTTCCCAAAGGAGACGAGGAAGGTTTAATGAAGAGTCATTTATTATCCGGAATACGCCACTGTAGCTCAGCCGGTAGAGCAACTGATTTGTAATCAGTAGGTCGGGGGATCGAAACCCTCCAGTGGCTTACGGTAAAACCTGTAAAATTATTGGTTCTAACAATATCCAGCATCTCCGATTTAAGCTAAGTTCATGGATTAATTGCGCTGCTGAATCGCTTGATGAAGGAGTCAACGACTTCTCTTTAATGGGTGTACGCGGAGTATTCAATGATCGACCCTTGTATTCTGCTATACAGAACAGGGACGGGAAGAACAACACTATCTGTGCAGACCAATATTTATGTCCGGAGATACTGGTTCGACCGAAAGGTTATAAATGAGCCTGCCTGATCCCAACAGGATCAATAAGGATGTCCGCAGAGAAGCTTCAGGAATCTTTTGAGAAACTTTCTAAATTCGGCCTTACTTCTTACGAGATAAAGGTATACAAGACCCTCCTGACCAACGGTCCTCTCACCCCGATGAAGGTCGTCAGCCTTTCCGGGGTTCCACAGCCGAGGATATATGACGTTTTCAGCAACATGATTGCAAAGGGAATCGTGGAAGCGAATCCTGGAAAGGAGAAGGTCTACAGGGCGTTGCCCATTGCAACGGTACTTGGCAGGAAGATCGAGGAACTTACCTCTGTTATTGAGAACATCTCAGAGAGTCTTGAAGAAAACTCCTTCCATTCGGACTCCTCAGAGCCCCTGGTATGGTTGATCGAAGCTGAAAACAACATCAGGCAGAAGATAAAGGAGATCGTTTCTGGTGCCAGATATGAACTTCTGATATGTCTTGGCCCCGTATGGTGGAAATATGCAAAGAAATCCATACAGGAGGCCATCGACAGGGGGGTTACTGTAGCCCTTGTTTTATCTCCAGAAATCGAGGAAAGCGAGTTTGGCACTTCATTTTCAGGCGCTTACCTCAGGAGAAGAAAATATGCGTCTTCCCAGGTAATCATATCTGACCGTGAGACCGGGATGCTTGACACAGCCAGCACCTTCAATTCCAGGAAAGTGTCTGTTTTCCTTGAGGAAAGAGAGATGATCCACATCCTGAATTATTACTATTATCACACACTGTGGGAACCTTCCATTGTCGTTTACACACCCCCTGATACCAGGAAGTTATCGTTCACGACAAACTGGTTTCTGTGTGAGGTCAGCGAAACCCTATTGAAGTCTGGAAAGAATCTCCTAATAGACATAACCGGGATCATGGAGGGAAAAGAGACAAAACTGTCCGGATCAGTAATCGAAGTTGAGAGCGAGGAGGGTTTGAGGCACAGCCTCATAATCTCATCAATGGGAAAGAGATACTCCGTCGGTGGAAGGTCCGCCAAGTTGGAGGACATTGCACTGGTAAGGGCAACCCTGCACATCAGGCGATGATCCTTTAAGTTCAATCGGCTGAATGAACCACATCTGATGGATGCATCATTTTTTTGCTTCGAAAGCGCAAACCCTTAGAGAAAAATCGGTGCGGTTCCAATAACAGCTTTCGCTCAAACAGAGTGATGGTACCGTGGAAATATTTATTTGCACCATCATCATGGAACTTGCATGGATACTACTCAAGGTGGTAGTCCAACACCACCTAAAAATAGACTGACCCTGATTATCGCTATTGCGGTTGTGGTAGTAGTGGTAGCCTCAGGAATAGGACTAGCGTTGTACTATTCCGGAAGCAGTCACAAGACTACATCCACAGGAGCGTCAAAGGTAACCATCACGGTGTGGGACAGCAGCGCATCGGGAGGAGAATCGACTGCCTTCAATAATTCCCTTGCAGCTTTTGAGGCAAAGTATACCAACGTGACCGTTGTGGTCACGAGGGGAGTAGCTGTGGGGAGCAGCAACTTTGCAACAGATGCAACATCGCACAAAGCGCCCAACGTCTACAGAGACTCCAGCGACAACGCAGGTGCACTGTATAGCGCGGGGCTGGTAGTCAACCTCAGCAACTATCTGGGAACGTCATTCACCAGTAATTTCACCACGGGAACGATCAATGACTGGACGTTGAACGGAGCACTTTACGGAGTTCCTGTCAACACCAACGGTATTGCACTCTATTACAACAAGAATCTTGTTCCAAACGCGCCCACCACCATTAACCAGATGATTCAGGACGCAAAGAACGTAACCGCTATGGGTAAGGGATACCTTGGTCTCCCTTACGCAATCGGAGCAACTTGGGGCTACAGGTTTGCGGCATGGTACCCGGCATTTGGCGGTGAACTGTTCAACTCATCAGGATACCCTATGCTGAACAGCAGCCATGACATTTCAGCAATGAACTTTGTATGGAACTGGAGCAAGACCTATGGTATCAACACAGTAGGACTCAGTTCCATGTCAGACGAGCAGGCATACTTTGAAGCAGGAAAGTCCGCATTCATGCTTGACGGACCATGGGATCAGTCAACATACCAGAAGGCCCTTGGAAACAACCTGAGCGTTTGCGCCATACCATATGACTCGCAGACAGGCAAATGGCCAATGCCACTATGGGGATCAATAGGCTACATGGTATCAAACAGTGCTGCAAGCGGAGCCAACGCCTCTCAGATCTGGGCTTCAGTGCAATTCGTAAAATCAATGACTAACTTCTTAACCCAGGTGAGTCTGTTCCAAAATGCCGGGGACTTCCCCTCGCTTACTTCAGTGGGGACATATATCAGTGCCCACCCTGGAGTTGACCCGCTTGTTTCAGGATGGGTAGCACAGGAACAGCATGCACAGAAGTTTCCAAACATACCGCAGATGGCCTACTACTGGAGTGCATTCCATATCGGTGCCACAAACCTTGAACAGAACTCTTCGTCTGTGACGCCTACAGACGCGATGAACCAGATAGAGGCTTACATAATAAGCGAGCTAAAGGCAAACAATGTTCCGTACGAATCTGCCCAGAGTTCCTTCGGGCCAGGTATTGCACAGCTTGTCCTTATTGGGGAATTAACGGAAAGCACGACCTTTGCGAGGGTCGTGTAAATATTTTAATCCCCATCCCTATTATTTTTTTAGAGTTGTGATATGATGTTGAACTCGCCTGCCAGAATCAAGGAAAACGTGCGGTCCAGGAAATGGGATTGGCACGGATACCTGTTCATACTGCCAGTCCTGGCCGTTCTTGCCTTCCTGGACTTCTATCCCCTCGCCTTCGGGATATACTATTCCCTCACCGATTTTTCGCTCGCACACATTTTCAACTACAAATACATAGGAGCCAGGAACTATCTCTTCATACTCAACGGAAACATTCCACCACTGGCTGTGCTTGTTTGGCAGACATTTGAGTGGAGCCTTGGCAGCATCATACTTATGTCATCATTCGGGTTCCTTCTTGCATTGCTGATGAATCAGCCAGGGCTGCGGGGAACAAGATTCTACAGGACAATCTACCTTTTTCCATGGGCTTATCCGGCTTTCATCACTGTCCTCATATGGAAGGGACTTCTTGACTATAACCTTGGGTTCATTAACAAGTTCCTGGGGATCTTTGGTATTGCGAAGATTTACTGGTTCGGCTTACCGTCAACTTCTATGCTTTCCCTGATCCTCGTGAACCTGTGGCTTTCATTCCCATACTATACGTTCGTGTACACGGCATCATTGCAGAGCGTTCCAAGGGAGCTATACGACTCGGCAAGGATGGATGGCTACGGCACTTTTGGTTCGGTGAGGAAGGTTGCACTGCCGTTGCTTAAGAGACAGATTGCGTTTGTTACTATTTTTGGGTTCATCTTCACATGGAATAACTTTTATGTCCCCTTCCTTCTGACCAACGGATCACCGGGAACGTCAACCTTCATCCTCATAACATACACCTATTACGAGGCAACGAACTCACTTCCGAACTGGGCAATGGCTTCTGCGTACGCTATGATAAGCGTGTTGATCATGCTGGCGGTCGTCGCGGTGGTCAACAGGTTCACGAAGATGATGAGCGTGATCTATTGAGGCTGACATGACAGATAACATTGAAGCAACCGGTAACCAAGACACACTGGAAACCATAATTGAGTCAGGAAACACGCATTACAGGAGAATGAGAGTTGTAAAGCGCCTTATAACGCATGTGTTCCTGATCCTGATTGCGATCTATGCCATATTCCCGATCTATTACGTGGTAATCAACTCACTGAGTGCGGGAATATCCCTGGCTTCGGTTTCTGTGAGTTCCCTTCTGCCTCTCCCAACCAAGTTGAGTTTCCAGAATTATACGGGTTTATTCCGGTTCCAGCATGGAGCCCTCCTGAACATATGGTTGCCCAACACCCTTTTCTATGCGGGAAGCGCCACCATCCTGGGACTTGCCCTTGCGCTTTCGGCAGGCCTTGCCCTGTCCAGGTTCCGTATTCCAGGCAAAAAGGTAATTCTTTACATGATGCTCATACTCTCCACGTTCCCGTTCGTCATAATGATCATTCCGATGTATGACATGTTCTCCAGCCTTTCACTCACGAACTCCTACGCTGGCCTGATAATACCGTACTCCGCCGGAGCAGTGATATTCTCTGTCTGGCTCATTAAGAACTATGTGGATGGGATCCCCCTGGACTTTGAGGAATCCGCTCAGATTGACGGGTACTCAAGGACCCAGGCGCTTTTCAGGATACTTCTTCCAATGACCAAACCTGTCCTGATAATGGCAATGCTTCTTTCCTTCTTCGGTCCTTACACAGATTACGCCTTCATCAACATCATGGTGACTAACGGATCACTCTGGAACATGGCCATGGGGCTTTATGCATACAGCCAGGTTTCGTCCCAGACCATTAACTACGGTCAGTTCAGTGCCTTTGCAGTGGTAATGGGTCTTCCGATCTTCCTGATATTTCTCATTTTCCAGAAATACCTGGTATCGGGCTTTTCCATCTCCACCTATAAGTGAACAGGGAGAACCAGCGGAGGTCACTGTTTTTTCGCGGACCAAACCAGGGTTTCGTTATCCCTCTCGAATACATCGGCAGACGATGCCTTGGGGGTTACAAGCACACTGTCTCCCTCGCTGATCGCTAACTGCTCAGTAGTGACCTTGGTGACCATTTCCTCCGTCTCACTCAGCACTACCGAAATATAATTGATCCTGCCTATTGACCTGACGAAGGTAACCGTCCCCTTCGCGCCAGAGTCTGCAAACTCAACGTCCTCCGGTCTTATTGCCAGTTTAAGCGGCTTGCCTGAATGACTGCTCAGGTCAGGCTTTCCGGGAAGCTCTAGGTCGTATCCGCCAAAAGAGATGGCGGTTGAGCTTCTCTCTGAAACGCTGCAGTCCACCTGGTTGATTGGAGGATCTCCCAGGAATCCTGCAACAAAAAGATTGTCAGGCATATTGTAGACATCCAGCGGCTTCCCAACCTGTACGAGTTGTCCCTTGTTTATGACCCCCATCCTGTCTCCCATGGTCAGGGCCTCGATCTGGTCGTGTGTCACGTAAATTATGGTGATTCCCAGCTTTTTCTGAAGGTTCTTGAGTTCTATTCTCGTCGAGGAACGCAACTTGGCATCAAGATTGCTCAGCGGCTCGTCCATGAGATACACGTCCGCCTCCCTGATAAGGGCCCTGCCAAGGGCCACTCTCTGCCTCTGGCCTCCTGAGATCTGTCCGGGTTTCCTGTCCAGTATATCCGTAATCTGTAGCATCTCTGCCACCCTGTTGACCCGTTCCCGTATGTTTTCCTTGACCTCGGTGGGTTTTATCGGGTTTATTCCCAGCTGATATCCGATTCCCGTAGTGGGAGCTTTTCCCTGCCCAAGTGCTTCCGACCATAACCTTTTCCTGAGCCTCCCTCTTGCCTTGAGCGGAAAAGCAAGGTTATCGTACACAGTCAGGAACGGGTAAAGCGCATAATTCTGGAAGACCATTGCAACGTTTCTTTCGCCTGGAGGGTAGTCCGTGATGAGCCTGTTCTTCACAATGATCTTGCCACTGTCAACTGTTTCAAGACCGGCTATGCATCTAATCAGGGTTGTTTTTCCGCTGCCAGACGGTCCCAGAAGGACAAAGAATTCTCCCTGTTCCACCTCCAGTGAAACATTGTCAAGCGCCTTGAACTTATTGCCATAAGTCTTGCTCAGATTCTGGAGGGAAATATAACCCATGAAGATGAAAGGAGAGCACAAATAATATATTTTCCCAACTTTGCTCAAAAATTACCACTGACAGTAGCATGGAAACCGCGCCGTTAATAATTCAGGAACTCTTCAAGCAGAATTGTGTGGGTGCCGGGCAGGAGATCAGCTGAATATGAACTCTCCCGAAGCCCCTTCGCATATCAGGGCATGTTTGTCAATTACGCCCAAAATTGAGGCACCTTCAAACTTGCCCTCGATCTCCCCATGAATCGCGAACCTGATGTCCTTCAGCGCCGGATAATCGTGCTCCTTGGCCTGGTACGACACCGTGTACCGGTTTCCATTCTTTTTCAGGCTGAATTCGTAGAGGCAGAATGCCGGGTCTACCTTTCCGTCATCAAGGTAGAGTGTTCCGTTCCCTTCTTTGCCGGCATAAAGGTGGATGACGATATCATCTTCCTCTTTCATGGGTACTATGGAACCATCCCTTGCAAGTACTGGTATCACATCGCTGGGCACAACGGACTCATACCTTCCGGAATGGACAGAATCGTCCCATATGGAGTACCAGTTCCCGTCTGGAAGCGGGACGGAAACAGCAGGCGATCCTGGAGTTACGGGTATCACCAGAAACTGGTCCCCCACCATGAATATTTGTTCTTCTCTATCTCCATATACATAACCGCTATCTATCCAGAACGCGGGTCGTATCATCGGGTATCCCTTCACATGTGACTCATGGGCCAGGCTGTAATAGTAAGGCATAAGCCTGTAACGAAGTTTCAGGAACTTCCTGGCTATTGTCATGAATCCCTCACCGAACCTCCATGGTTCCCGCATTTCTGTGTTCTTGGCTGAATGTACCCTGAAAAACGGGAAGAATGATCCAAGCTGGAACCACCGCAGATAGAGTTCCCTGGAAGGAGATCCGGAGAATCCTCCTATGTCGACGCCAACATAGGGAATCCCGGAAAGGCCCATGTTGATAATGGTAGATACTGTGGACAGCATCTCGCGCTCCGAGCTTTCGGTATCCCCTGTCCACACAAAAGCATACTTCTGGATCCCCGCCCATCCGGAACGGGTCAGGATAAAAGGCCTCCCTCCATTCTTCCTGCCCTTAAGCCCATCATGCGCAGCCTTTGCCATGTAGAGGCCAAAGAGATTATGAACGGTGCTGTGCGGACCCTTCTCAAAGGATGCGGACAGTGGGATCGTGTTATCCCCCCAGAGGGTGAACGTTGCAGGCTCATTCATGTCATGCCAGAATCCAGAAACTCCTTTTTGCAGGTAGAACTCGTAATTGGCAGCCCACCACTTCTGTGCCTCCTCGTTTGTGAAATCCGGAAATGCTGACATTCCGGCCCATACGGGTGCGTAGACTGTGTTGCCTTCAGGTGTCCTGACGAAATATCCTCCTCTCTCTCCCTTTCTGTAGACTTCGTAATTCTGGTCCTTCTTGATTCCCGGGTCAATTATAGTTACGATCCTTATTCCCTTCCCCATGAGTTCCCGGGAGAGATTCTCAACGTCACCAAATCTCTCCTTGTCGAAAGTGAATACCCTGTATCCGTCCATGTGATCAATGTCCATGTGGATAGCGGAGACAGGAAGATCGTTTTCCTCAAACCCGCTTGCAACTTCTGATATCTCCTTGGAGGACATGTAGCTGTACCTGGACTGATGGAACCCCAGACCCCACTCCGGTGGCATCATGGGCTTTCCTGAAATCTCTGAGAAACCGGTGCTGAGGTCCTGGACTTCGCCTGTGAGAAGGAAATAGTCGAGCCCTCCCCCATTAAATGTGAACGAAATTTCGTCCTTGTTCGCAGAACAGATGTCCACTTCACACTTTGTAGGGGTGTTGTAGAAAGCAAGGTAGCCTTTCCCACTTTCCAGATCCATGTAAACTGGAATCCCTATGTAAAGCGGGTCGTCTCCTGGCCCGTATGTTCCGTCCGGATCGTGGTTCCAGAGGCTCACATTACGTCCTCTCAGATCAAGACCGACCGCCTTCTCCCCGAATCCGTACATTGAGGATTTCTCCCTCACTCTGGACTTCAGGATGACTTTACTTTCCGATATCTCGGGTTCAAGGTCCCTTCTGAGGAAGGTTCTGTCATGTTTCTCAAGCAATATTTCTCCGTTTGAAAAAACAGTCAGAGTTGATTCAGAACAGGATAACTCAACCGAATTCTTCCGAATGATGACATTCTGCCCAAGCTGCAATTCAATCCAGTTGAATTCAGAACGAATAAGAGTGTCCACGCTGCATTTCTGCCAGGTTATCCTGAAGCAGTTGTCGAACGGTAATGAAACATGAAGGGAGATATTGTCGAAATCAATGACCACTGAATGATCTTGTATCGAAGCCCCCTTGAGGTTTCCGGGAACCGTTGGGACACCACTCTGCGGCTTCAGGTGACGGCTGTCGAGTTCGTCCCTCTCCCTGGTGTAATTGAGTGAATCTTGCGCCACACTTTCGCCAAAAATCGTGCTGAAAATCCTGAATTTTTCAGAGAAATCATGCATAAGACTATGTTGCTATACTACTGACAGTAATAAAGTTTAGTTTCAAATTTTACGATCATCCAAGCAGAGATACCTTAACTTTGGTCATGGGCGTATATCAGATGTGCCTAAACTTTGTGCTCCCCTCTAACCGAACAAGATAGAAAATGGTGCATTGTGCGTAGCTGACTTACCTGCTTAAGATCTCCCGGAGGAACGGCCGCATCACTCAAACAATTTATTTCCATTACGGTTTCCCTTATCATGGCTGAGTTCAGGAAAAGAATGAGCGGTTTCCTGGAGCTTATTTCCCTGAATCTTGCCTTGCAGAAGGTCCGGGATGAGACATGGAACCAGATTTCCAGTGTGATCATTCCTGTGGAAAAGTCACTGGGAAGAATCTGTTCTTCGCCTGTCGTAAACAACGGCTACTATCCACCATTCGATCGGAGTCTGATGGATGGATACGCGCTTGATCACAAATTGGTATCTCAGGCGTCCGAAGATTCTCCTGTGACCATAAGAATCGTCGGGGAGTCCACACCTGCTGACTTGTTCCATGGAACAGTGCAGTATGGCGAGTGCGTACAGATATACACAGGGGCAGGAGTACCCCGTGGATGCGACTGCGTTGTAATGGCCGAGTACGGAGAACGTAAGGAAAACACCGTCACGGTTCGCCGATCTGCCTCTCCTTCGGAAAACATGTCGAGAATGGGAGAAGACATGAGCCCGGGTGAAATGATCATCAATCAGGGAGATGTAGTCCGCAGTACCCACATTGCAGTATGCCAGTCCACCGGAATCAAGGAAATAGAGGTTTACGAGAAGGTAAGGGTTTCCCTGATATCAACCGGGGATGAACTGGTCGTATTGCAGGAGCATGGAGGCATTATCAACGTGACCAAGCCATTGATCTTCAATTACCTCCGGCGCGGGTTCATAGAACCGTCGATGGCGGATGATGTACCAGATGACGTTGACAGGGTGAAAAATGCTGTCCTTGAAGCTTCAGAAAATGCAGACGTTGTTGTTATCACGGGGGGTTCGAGTATCGGTGAAAGAGACGTCGTTCCCGAGGCACTCTCCGGGATATCCAGAACGGTGTTTGGCGGCGCCAGAATCCGGCCCGGGAAAACAGTTGCTGTGTACAATAGAGGCGGAAGGCTTGTTGTGTCTGTTTCAGGCCATCCGTCAGTGGCTCTGCTTTCTCTTCAACCTTTCCTTTCCGAGTATCTGAGGAAACAGACACAGATTCATTCTCTGGATCTATCCGTATCCGCCGTTGTGGAAGAGCGTTTTGTAAACCGGAAGGGCATGTCCTCTGTGGTGAGAGGTTCGCTTCGGATAGTTGATGGAAAAGCCACGGTTTGTCCGCTGAAGTTTTCAAGCTCTGCCTCAGTTTCCGCTATTCTGCGCTCAAACTGCTTTTTCACAGTAGGGGAGGAAACCCAGGTCATTGAGGCGGGAGAGACCGTGAATGTCACTATCATGGGCGGAGTGCTGGACGACCAGATATCCTGCCAACCACGATCCGGAGCATGAGATGCTTCGGGAAATCATCCGGTGCTGGATTTCATGCGCCTGAGAGCTTCGTCGTAATCGGCACCCGTATTTATGCTGAAGAAAATCTCATCGGTTGGAGAATCAACTCTGAAAAGGGAGAAACGTGACGATGAGATAAATCCATAAACGCTCCTTTGCCCGGCTTTGATGGCCTCGGCAAGATCATTCAATACACTCTCGTTGTATATTGCGTGGAGAGGTTGCAACGTTCCGTCTGAGGAAAAAGCACATAGAGGAGTTCCGTCGTAATGGCGGATCATGGCTCTGATTATCTCAGGATCAAGAAACGGCATATCACCGCCGAACGCAAAGAATTCATGAAATTGTTTCAGACAGAGAAATATAGAGTCAATTAGCACACCCTCTGACTCGTCGTAAGCCGTGAGGCTCCCTTGCACGCTGATATCTTCCTTTCTGGAAAACACTATTACCTGATCAAATGCGCGGGATTCCAGAATCCTTGAAACCGCATGCTCAAGCACCGAGCGGTTTCCCAGCATAAGATTGTGCTTATCGGGCAACCTTTCACTCTCCTTTACAAACACAACAGCAATCAAAGCGGAGACGAGTCCTTCATCTCTTCATTATTCTGCCGTTCTAAAAGGTTGTGCACAGTCAACAGACCTCGCAGGAGAGAGCAGGAAAGGTGTCCGTACGCAAGCTGGCTGGAAAGATGTATCTCGGGATTTGATTCTACTGCATCCCGGACAAGTCCTATCTCCAGGGGGAGATATATTGTCTTAGGATTCCATAAACTGTTCCCTTCCCTTCGTATTCGTAGGTGATTGCCGTCCCTTTCCTTAACTCACGGTCCTGATTGGATAATACTGACATCCTCTCCATCGCAAGCTCAGTGGCTTTCTTGCTCGTTTAGTTGTAATTGATAAGCCCACGATGGACCGGTCGGTATTTGGATAGGAATCTCTAAACTATTCGAACTCTTCCGGCTCGCCATCAGAATGTTCATCTGGTTTCCAGGACGCTTGTTTTGCCAAATCGGCATAGTGCGGATACAACTCCTTGGTGAAATAGTCTGCGTATTCAGCCATGAATTTATTGCGCTTACCGAAGTCACTCCCGCTGATAGCTCCAAGCAGAAAATTTGGGGGAAAAGCAAGATCTAGAGCTTCCAAAGGGAGAAACCCTTCAGGTTTGGCAAGTGCGATCCTTCCTAATGCAATCTGACAGATCTTGTGGTCCACAAACTCGATTGGGAATTTATCTCTAGCCTTAGCAATGTGTGGTATTGCCTTCTTGTTTTGCTGTCGGACCAGTGCTTCGAGTATGTGAAACAGATTAAAGGATGAATACTTCCACTTGTGTTTTCCCACATCGAAGGACTTAGACGGCATTTCTTTGATGTAGTCGTCAAGAAGAGCGGTAAGGAAATCGAGTGATACCTTGCTGCGTATAGATCCCAAACACAGTATGTGGTTGTTTGTGACCTGCCTGAAACCGTTTTGATCTTTCACCGGTTTTCCTATTCGTGATTTTACCCTCTCAATCAGGAATGGGACAGCCTCTTTTCCTATATTGAGTGATATCGCAGATGAAACAGCATCAACGTGTACAGTGCGTTCGAGAATGTCCACAAGAGTCGAAGTGGCAACGGGATCCCCAACCCCGCTCAGGACGAAGCATGCCAGCTCAAAGGCAGGGTTACTTTCGTCTTGAGTTATAGACTGCATCTCCGGTATCACGTCTTCACCAAAAACGATGAGCATTGCAGCAGTTTCTTCTGCCTCATCGAGCTTATCAATGGATTTGGCAGCAGATAGATCCTTGAGTTTGCGGATAAGTGCATCCATCTGGTTGGTTCTTTCCTTCACCTCATCCAGATCCTCTTCCCCTGATTTTCCCCAGTCCTCTTCTCTTACCTTTCTATTTTGTTTGCTCATTTCACCAACACTATGCTTCAATCCTGATTGTCAATTTAAATTTGGTTCTCATTCAAAATGCAATCGGGGGGCGGTCATAGACCACGAAATTGTCCTTGTGCCTTCTTTTCATCTTTCACATACCTCGAGAATTCATTGACAAGCCACTTCAATGCTTCAAAATTTTTCAACCACAGAGGCCCAGACGCCTTGACATATGAACCTGCTTCATCGGGCTCTCCCGGTGTAATGTAATTGCTCTCAGGAGGAAGTTTTGCTTCTCTCAGAAGAAATGCTGGCACATACTTGTTCGACTCAAATGCCTTTCTTAGAGCGATCTTGGACTCAATTGTTATGCCGGTTGTCAAGAACAGAAGCAGAGCCTTGTTATAACTCCAGTAAGCGCTATCTTCATCGTATTGATTCAGGACTCTTTTTGCCTTTTCGAAGTCATTCCTGTACAAGTACAAGAGAAGGAGTGAGTATCGATTGCCTTGGTTATCATTCGGGTTAAGCTCAAGCAACAGTTCGTATATTTCTTGAGCCCGATCCAACTGTCCGGAATCCCATAACGCAAGCGCCAGGCCCTCCTGGGCCCTCATATACGGCCTCGTTTCAATAATCCCCCAAAAATTCCCCCTATCTCTATCAAATATTTCTTTACCAAGAACCTTCTCACCGGACTCGACTCCCTTGGTATAGAGTTCTATTTTCCTGTTATTGTCTCTTTCCATCTCAGCCAGAATTACATAGGCGTCAGGGCAGTTCTTAGAAATTTCAAGAGCTTGTATTGCCATATTCCTACGTTCTGCCCCTTTCTTACTAAAAGCTTCATAGGCAAGATGCTGAGCCTGATCCTCCACTGTATCCGGTCGAAAGTGCCCTATTGCATTGGATTCCCTTGCATGCCTGTAAAAATCATTAGCTTCCTCGACAGTCTTAAATTGCTGACCGTTCATTAGCCTGCCTAAAATCCACATTTCCTTCTCCAGAGCTCTCCTGTCATAATTGTAAAAATCGAATTTCTTCTCGTTTACACCCTTAGATTCATCGCTGCTCTTGCTCTTTCGTCTTTGGTATTTTTTGGGACTCGTAGTCATTTCCATCAGGCAGGCTGATTAGAACGGGGTGATTTATAGACTTTATTGAACTGAACACTTTAACAAGACACATGCGTTCACATCCAAAAGAATATTGCACTGAAGATCAATTCAAACCTTGTGGAAAGGGTCCACAGATACGGTCTCACCTCTCCAAGATTTCTTGAATGTACACCAGAAATCGCAATCATGCATGGTTTCGACAATCTCTCACAAACCCAGAAAAATTCAGAATGGACCGGTCTGGACTTGCTTAATGTTTTGAGGGAATATCACGATCTTGCCGCTTCTTCGCCGAGTTATTATTGGTACAACCTTTGTACATCATAAACTGCTGTTGATGGCTTAAGGATGTACTGGCCCCTTAATTCGTTGGACAGTATTCGCTAATGTCTCCATAAATATATTAGAACCATTATGGAAAGGGGGTTTGGGGGGAAACCATGTCTGCTCTAAAGAACAAAGTGAATAAATCTAAACTCCTGGAATATGCTTCAAGACTTGGCAGGAAGTTAGAAGAGGATTAGTTCTTGGGTAGAAGCCATGTTGAATAATATCATCAATGACCGTGCTTGTCCTCATCTGTATGTGGACAAAAGTGATGCGCGATTCTATCGGAAAGATCTGGCGGACCATGGAAAGGGAAGAAAATGAATAATCTGGATCACAAGATTGGAAAAGGTCCTGCAATATCTGCTTCAAGACTTGCGCATGTGTTAAATGTCAATGTGGATTATCATAAAGTAATATGAGCGCCACAGAATCAGAAGGCTATCTCTGCACGGACCTCCTGAGCGAAGACGCAATATTTCCCTATTTTGTGAAATTTTCCGGAAAGAATCTCCGGGATCGCCTGGCTGGAACATGCAGACCGGCAGGAGAACCCGCATGAACGTCACCATAAATGGATCTCCAGTCGACGGGCGGGAGGGGGAGACCATAATTGACACTGCGACAAGGAATAGGATAAGGATTCCAGAGCTGTGCAGGTTTGAAGGTTACGACAACGGTGTTTGCAGGATCTGCATGGTTGAGGTAGATGAACCGGCAAGACTGGTACCGTCTTGTTCAACCAGGATCCGTGAAGGCATGCGGATCGTTACAGAGTCGACCAGGATAAATGACTATCGAAAATCACTGTTGACACACATCCTGAAAAACCACGGTCCACACACCGACGGGAAGGAGGCAAAATGCGCCCTTCACGGATACGCCAGGGAATTTTCGGTTCCTGCGCAACCTGAAGTTCGCCTGGTATCTTCCGTTGATCGGAGTCATCCTGCAATAGACTTTGATCCGGGACTCTGCATCGGGTGCAGGAAATGCCTGATTGCCTGTGACCAGGAGCAGAACAATGATATAATAGAAATTACCGGCAGAGGATCTGCCAGCGTAATTACGTTCGCAGGAGGCAGCGACCTTGGATCGTCCAGATGCGTTTCCTGCGGAGCCTGCGTTGACGTCTGTCCGACAGGATCACTTATCGAGAGGGACTGGCAGGCTGCTGATAGAACGGTTGTGACAACCTGTCCTTACTGTGCTGTCGGATGCACCGTAGAATATGGAATCACCGCGGAGAAGATAGTCTGGGCAAGGGGAGCCCGGGAAAACCTGGTAAATAAGGGAAAGCTGTGCGTGAAGGGAAAATTTGGCTATGATTACGAGACAAGCAAGGACAGGCTCCTCTATCCCCTTATCAGGAAAGCTGGCGTCAGCCGGGGTCCGTTAAATGGAATGAGCATTGAAAGCGTTTTCCGGAGGGCGACATGGGATGAGGCCCTGGAACTTGTTTCCCGTAAGATATCGGGAATAAGGGATGAATATGGGCCGGCAGCCATTGGCGGGATAGCATGCGACCGATCCACAAACGAGGACATTTATGCCTTCCAGAAGTTCATGCGTGCCGTGCTCAAGTCGGACAGCGTAGACCAGTCTGCGACACTCTGCCACTCACCCTCCGCAGGGATGCTTTCATGGGGGCTCGGAGCCGGATCTTCTACGAACCCGCTTCAGGACATTTTCAACTCCAGGACAATAATTGTAGTCGGTTCCAACACTGACAGTGCGCATCCAGTTGTGAGTGCCTATCTGAAGAAGGCCGCAAAGAATGGGGTTCACCTTGTGGTGATAGATCCGCGGCGGGTAGAACTGGCGGAGAGAGCAGGGACATTTCTCCAGATAAAGCCGGGTGCGGATACATTCCTGTTTTCTGCAATGGCGAAATACATCGTGGAGAACGATCTGTATGATCACGAATACGTTGAGAACCACTCGGAGACCTTTGACGAATTTGTGGAAAGCCTGAAGTCTTTCAGCCTTGACAGGGTAGAGGAGGTTACCGGGATTCCACGGACAGAGGTTGAGAGGGTTGCGACAATGTATGCAATAGACAAGCCCTCGAGCATTTACTGGGGGCTGGGAATCACCGAACACCACAACGGTTCTGACAACGTTTCATCGATGGTTAATCTGGCGATCCTGACCGGCAATATAGGGGTTCCGGGAGGAGGACTTAATCCAATCAGGGGCCAGAACAACGTTCAGGGAGGCGCTGACATGGGCGCATCTCCGGGATCACTTCCCGGGTATCAGAGCCTCGTCGATCCGGAAACCAGAAGGAAGTTTGAAGATCTATGGAAAACATCGCTTCCGGAAGAGGTGGGATGGAAGAGCACGGAAATGGTTGGAATGGCACTCATCGGCGAGTTGAAGATGATGTATATTTCCGGCGAGAATTCTGTACGGAGCCATCCGAATTCGCTGGAGGTCGCCCGTGCCCTGCAATCACTGGACTTCCTGGTTGTACAGGATATCTTCATGACTGAAACTGCCGAGTTTGCAGACGTTGTTTTTCCGGCGGCAACTACTTTTGAAAAGACCGGGACCTTCACGAACACGGAAAGACGCATCCAGATGGTGCGACCTCTCTTTGATCCCCCGGGAGAAGCCATGGCTGACTGGAAAATCTATTCAGAACTTTCCCGGAGACTCGGCTACGATCTTGGTTTCAACTTGAGTTTCGCAAAAAAATACTGGGAGAAAATTCACGCTCAAGCCGATTAACCCGTAATTTCTGTCTACTCTTAACCTGATTCCGGTAGTGCACCATCCAGTAGCCGATCAGGTGGTTCGATTC
>JAJZLK010000025.1 GCA_021803655.1 Thermoplasmata archaeon | reverse complement strand
TAGAAGCCGGACTCCCCGCCATATAGAGAAAACGAAGGCCAGAAAAATCCTCTTCTTTTAGCGATCTCCACGATGTCGTCGAAGCGACTCAGGAAATCACCCCTAGTAACTCGAGATCATAAAGCATTCCCACCAGCCTGGTTCCCCTGAGAACAGGAAGCTGGTTGAAATTGTGTTCCTTCATTATGTCGACTGCGCTCGATACTTCGTCATCAATCTCTACAGTCTTGGGTTCGGTAATCATGCAGCGTTCCACGGGCACATTTGGAATTTCCATTATGTTTTTGTACACAGCATAAGACGTGAAATTCCTGACCCCCTCCCAGCTCCATGGATCATCCTCCTGCATATCCCTCTTCATTGAAAGTTCAGAACTGCTGAACTTCATGATGTTGAACACATCCCTGTCAGTTATTATGCCTTTGAAATTACTTTCGGCATCAAGGACAGGAAACGCATAGATTCTGGAGAGATTCGTTATTGTAAGGAAAAGTTTCACAGGCATCTTTTCCCAGAGCGCGAATGAAGGACCCCTCATCACGCTGGCTATCTTTTCCTTTCCCTTAGTCTCAGATACATAATCAAGGAAGTTCTGTGGAGTGAGTATTCCTACAACTGCCCCGTCATCACCGACAACTGCGACATGCCTTCTGTGCTGCAGGACCATCTCCCTGGCCGCAGCTTCGACAGTATCGTCAGGAGCTACAGCTTTCTCCTTCCTCATGAGCATCGCGGTCTGGCTCTCGGATGGGTTGGAGAAGACATCTCGCCTGGAGACCATTCCAACATATTTTCCATCACCGTTTGTTACGGGTGCGCCAGTGAGGTTTCTCTTTATCAGGAACCCGACCAGGTCTTCAACCATGCTTGGAACATGGAAACAGAACGGCTTGTTGGTCATTATCTCAGAGACTTTGGTGCTCATTTTGCAGCGATATTAACCGGATATTAAAACGATTGTCTGTCTGTTCTTAACGTCTGAATTTGCCTGTATATGGATGTCTTGCCTAAATGGAAACACTCCACAGTCAATTTTGAGCTCCATCACAGTCCAACTGACCTTTCACGTATGTGATATTGGCATAATTCAAAACTCGATTTAAATATGTATCATTGTGATACAGATCCTTCAGGAGTGGGGGAAGGCAGTCCAGTCTATTGCATCCTTCGCAAATGCAAGGGATCGTTGACTGCATCTGTCCTGTACTTCTCCTTTATTGCCTCTTCAAGTAGACTGCTTATGCCGTAACATGGCTCTTTCATGAATAAATGCTATTGATACCTGATCTGAACAGGAAGCGGAGTATTTGGGAATCCCCAAGAGGATATAAGTGTCCATTCGCAACTCCTTTCTTAAAGCTGGTGAATGCAGCAAGTTTCGGCGAATCAAGGGACATGTATGTCCGCACAGAACAGTCTGGAAGTCGTCTTCCTCATATTACAAAATTTGAATCTCAAACCTTTCCGCCTAATCACTGATTATACATAGAACAATTTCCCATTAAAAAACCCGGTACTGACGGTCCACGATTGAGGTGCGATTGCGGGCAAAACATTACTGTCATATTGTCTGCTGTCTCCAGTCAGATATCCGCGTTGCAAAGATAACCATCAGGACGGTTTCCACAAAATACACGAGCAACGGAACAGGCAAAGAAGCCAGTGAGTTCGCAACCGCGTCCTTTATGATCAGGGCTGCAAATGTGGTGGGTACTAAATACGCAAAATACTGGACCGGTGGTGGTATGGAGCTCAGGGAATAGTATATTGGCGGTATCACCGCGAAGACTATCCCAAATATGACAGAAATCGGCCAGATTTCCCTCATCTCCCTAACTTTCCTTGAAATCATGTAGGAAAAGAGGGAGAAAAACACCCAGGTGAGGAATGCAGCAAAGATGATCAACGCGACATCCAGAATTGTCACGGGCGTGAGGTACACTATAACCGCAAGAAAGAAGATGGCTCCTGGAAGAATGAACACTATGTCACCGGTGGCCATCCCCATTACATAAACCAGCGGACTTATTCCGGTGGTGGCTATCATCTGCTGAAACTTGAGGTCAATTTTTCCGAAAAGCAGGTCGCTTTGCAGCATTGTGGCGGCATTAATCACAGTAAAAATAAGCCCCCCTATTGATCCCACCAGAAGCTGAGTGCCGTGGCTGAAAATATCAACGAAGAACAGGAAAGAGAGCGGCGTGGAAAGTAATGCGACAAGTGCAAGAGGTCTCCTGAAAATCGGTATAAGTCCATTGAGCATGGTGAAGCTCTGCCATGCCCTGATGTCTCTTATGATGCTAGTCTTCAATGCCACCACCAACCAGCGAAATGAACACGTCGTCCAGGCCCACAGGGCCTATCTCAATCCTTGTCTTAAGCAGCCCTGCAGAAAGGATGATCTCCTCTACCTTCTTCTCGTCGGTATATAGTATTTCGTACTGGCTGTCGCTGACAACCTTCCCGTAAGGTTCCAGGCTGCCTTTAGCGAAGCCTGCAGGGATCCTGATTCTGGTGTTGTAGTCAAGCATGTTCTGGAGCTGTTGAAGCGTCCCCTGAGCCAGTAGCCTCCCCTCGCTTACGACCGCAATCTCGTCGCTCAGCGCCGAAGCCTCGTCCAGGTAATGGGTGGTAAGCACGATGGTCTTCCCCAGTTTCCTGAAATATCTGATCCCTTCCCAGACGTTTTTTCGCGTAATTACATCAAGCCCAATAGTTGGTTCATCAAGAAAGTAAATGTCAGCTTCAGCTGAGAGTGACATGCCGACCACTATGAGCTGCCTCTGGCCCCCGGATAGGTTCACCGCCTCAGTGTCCATGAAGGAGCCGATGTGCAGCATTTCGCTGATGAACTGGACACGATCCTTTGCGCCTTCGCGTGAATTTCCAAGTATTCGCTGGTAATGATAGATATGCTCCCATGGGGTCATGTGCCCCCAGGGCCTGCATTCCTGTGGAACTAGGGAAACAATTCCTTTTACCGATGCCGGAGAAGAAATGACATTATGCCCGAATATCTCCACTATCCCTGAACCAGGAATTAACTGTCCGGTGGCTATCTTGACAAAAGTGGTCTTGCCGGAACCATTTCTTCCCAGTATTGACAGTATCATCGGTCTGAGCGCAGTCAGCGAAAGTCCCCGCAGAGCGCTGGTAACTTTCCCCTTGACCAGGTAGTCCTTCCTGAGATCTTTAACGAGAAGGGGAACAACCATTTTTCTGCATTAAGGCAGGATAATTAAACATGATTGGATTATGCTTGCACTAGACCTTCCGGAACTGTAGATTATACAAACTTACGGATACCAGATCACTTCGATCAAAAATGCGGCTATCAACCTATTACGCCACAACGTCACAATTCATATTTATACGCGGCTAAAATGGTAGATTAATATGGATTCCACTTTCGCCTATCCCGGGCTCCCCAACTCATCCAGGTACGTGATCAGGGTTCTGAGGGATCTGAAAGTTGCGACAATCGAGTCTATACAGGATGAAACCGGGCTTTCGAGAAGGACCATCATGTACGCCCTGCATGAGTTGAAGGAAAGAGGGCTTGTCTTTGTCCAGATATGCCTGAATGATTCCAGAAGGCGTTATTATTGCTACTCTGCATTCAATCGTATTTAAGTCTTGGCATCTGAGCACAATTTGCGCATTTAGAAAGATTATAAAGTAAGATGGGCATTCATAGACGGAGGAAAAATATGCCAGTATATCTAGGACAAAAGGCGCCGGACTTTACGGCGAATACGACTAAGGGTCCAATCGTGCTCTCATCGCTGAAAGGAAAGTGGGTTCTTCTCTTTTCTCACCCTGCGGACTTCACGCCTGTATGTACCACGGAATTCATGGCGTTCGCCAGCAGGTACGAGGATTTCAGGAAACTTGGTGTTGAACTGATCGGGTTGAGCGTTGACAGCATTTACAGTCACCTGGCCTGGCTTCGCGACATCAAGGAGCATTACAAAGTGGACATACCGTTCCCGGTGATAGCGGACATAGACAAGGAAGTTGCTCGGGCTTACAACCTGATTGAGGAGAAAGCGGGCCTTACCGTCAGGGGAGTGTTCATAATCGATCCAAACCAGATTGTGAGATGGATGATCTATTATCCTGCTGAAACCGGGCGAAACATTGACGAGATCATCAGGGTCATCAAGGCGCTGAAATTCAACTGGGATCACAAACTCGCGACTCCTGCAAACTGGACCGAAGGCATGGAAGGCATCCAGGGTGCCCCCGTAACAATCGAGGAGGCTGCCAAGAGGGAGAAAGAGGGAGCAGAGCGGTGGTACCTGAAGAGGGTCAAGGTTTAGGCTGGCCAGTTATCGGTTCAGTCCAAACTTTATTTAACCTTTTATCATTTTAGAAAATGCAAATTCTGGAAATGGATCTTGAGGAGCTTGTTACAGCTTCCCTCAGAGGCGAGTTGAAACTGGAGGATATTGAATACCTGTACGATGAAGTGGACACGCCTACGTTATCCGAGATCGCCTCCAAAGTTTCGGACGAGATCAGCGGAAACAGAGTTTCCTTTGTATCGAACCTTATTCTGAACTACACCAACATATGCAATGTCAGGTGCAATTTCTGCGCTTTCTACAGAACCGGAAAGGAGAGCGATTCATACACTTTCTCCATCGACAGGGTCATAGAGGAGATAGAGAAATATTACGACAAATACGGGATAACGCAGCTCCTGATCCAGGGGGGCGTAAATCCCTCACTT
>JAJZLK010000010.1 GCA_021803655.1 Thermoplasmata archaeon | reverse complement strand
GAACAGGATTCTCGTTTTCCAAGCTCAGGCCAAAGAATGATACGGTAGGAAGCACGCAGGGCGTTGCATCCGGGCCAGTATCCTTCATGCGCATATTTGACGTTACGACAGAGGTCATCAAGCAGGGCGGGAAGCGGAGAGGAGCCAACATGGCGATTCTCAGGTATGATCACCCTGACATCATGGAATTCATCAACAGCAAGGACTCGGAAAACACCTCCCTGAGGAATTTCAACATATCTGTGGGGGTTGAGGATAAGCTGTTCAAGGCAATGGAACAGGACGGGTACATCTCGCTCATAAACCCGAAGACAGGTGAGGAATCGTCAAAGGTCAAGGCGAGGACCATATGGGACGCTCTAGTGAACCAGGCATGGAAGACTGCGGACCCCGGGCTCATATTCCTTGATGAAATCAATGACAGGAACGTTTCCAGGCACATCGGCGCCATTGAGGCAACGAACCCATGCGGTGAACAGCCTCTCCTGCCTTATGAGTCATGCAACCTCGGCTCGATAAACCTGTCCAAGTTCGTGAAGGACGGGAAGATAGACTACAAACACCTGAGGGAGATTATCAGGAACTCAGTAAGGTTCCTTGACAACGTTGTGGATGCAAACCGGTTCCCGATCGAGGAGATAGACAGGATGACCAGAAAGACCAGGAAAATCGGGCTCGGTTACATGGGATTCGCAGACATGCTTGCAATGCTGAAGATACCGTACAACTCAAGAAAAGCGCTTGAAACTGCTGAAGAGGTAATGAAATTCCTTAACGACGAGTCTCACACATACTCGGAAGAACTGGCACTGGAGAGGGGAGTTTATCCCGCGTGGAAAGGTTCAGACTGGGAGAAAGAGGGAAGGAAGATGAGGAACTCCACAACCACCACCATTGCGCCAACCGGGACAATTTCCATAATTTCCAACTGCTCCTCGTCAATTGAGCCGTTCTTCGCCCTGGCCTTTGTCAGGCATGTGCTCGACGGTCAGGAACTTGTCGAGGTCAACGACGAGCTGGAGAGAGTGCTCAGGGACCGCGGCCTGTATCAGAACGACATGATGCTCAAGATAGCAGCTACCGGGACGCTTCATGAGACCGATCTCCCTGACGACATAAAGAACGTCTTCGTGACCGCCCATGAGATCGATCCGGAATGGCACGTGCTTATGCAGGCAACCTTCCAGAGATTCTGTGACTCCGGCGTCTCGAAGACAGTCAACCTTCCAAACGAGGCTTCGACGAGAGACGTTGAGAAGGTCTACCTCATGGCAAAGGATCTCCACTGCAAGGGAATAACCGTCTACAGGGACAGGAGCAAGAATGAACAGGTGCTCTACTCGGGATCAGCGAAGGAGAAAGAGAAGGAAAAAAAGCCACAGGTGTTCCTGACGACGGTCCCGGAAAACACCATAAAGGTTGACTCGTTCTTTGATCCTGCCTGCCCCACCGGAAAATGTGAGCTCTGATCAGAAGGGACAACCCGGATAAATTAGATATATGCATGTGGGATTGCGACACTCCTCGGATGCAGGGGTTGTCGAGATTGGTCAAAGGCGCCAGATTGAGGGTCTGGTTCCGTAGGGATACGAGGGTTCAAATCCCTCCCCCTGCATTTTTGGCTTCTCTAGGATATGCAAGGCGTCTTTTACAACAATCATAGCAAGAAAGTTCCGCCCTTCAGGGAGGAGAGGATGTCGACTGCTGACGATTATCATATCTGTTTAGACTTCAGCCCCGGAGTTGAAGGTGATATGACCGTCAGCCTGTGTGCAATTGGCTTTTAAGAATAATACTTTATGATTTTGCCCGGGGAGAAAATACCTCCAGGTTTGGCATAGGATACGCTTCCGTTCCCTGAAAACAATAATTAAGATTACAGGTTTACCCTTGATCACCTGATGCCTGATGATCCATGACCACACACATCTCAAGACTAAAATCGCAGTTCTCATTACTATTTTTTCAATAACGATCATGCTTCTGTCATCGTTTAACGTGCCAGTAGGCACGCCTGGATCAGCCGGTAGCGGAGGAGAACATAGGTTCTTCTCCGGGATACCGGCCTTATCAAGCGGCTACAACGTCTCGTTCATGGAGAAAGGCCTTGGTTCCGGATACAACAGGTCATGGGGTGTTTCCCTGAACGGAACTGTACATTATTCAGACAGCCGTTTCGTCAATTTTTCGGAGACTCCCGGTAACTATGCTTACAGGGTCATCTCCCTCCCTTCCGCAGTTATCGCTAACTCTTCTGGAAATGTGAACGTAACAACGTCCAGCGTCGAAGTGATTGTGCAATTTTCAGGCCATGCGCAGAAACCTGGCACTGTTCCACACGGCGTTTACGGGTATGTCTCCATAGTGGTTGACAACAATGCGAGCGCTCCCACGCCATCTCCTTTTCAGGAATATCTGGTGATAAACAGTTCCATGTTCCGGAATTATGAGAACACAAACCTGTCCAACGTGGAGTTCTTCTACGCTAACGGCTCCATCATACCAAGCTGGCTTGAATCCGGAAACTCGCCGACTTCGACGAGGACAATATACTGGCTCAGGTTTAACCAGAGTATCGGACCACACTCCAATATTACGATTTTCATGGGGTTTGCCAGGATTTCCCACATCACCATGAATGGAGAATACACTGGAGAAGCTCCTCAGCTTACTAATACGTACGGAATTTACGACTCAGGACGAAACGTATTCTCCTATTACAGCAACTTTTCAAACGGCAACGGAACGATTGGGTGGCACTACTACAACGCCACCATCAGCGGAGCCTATAAGGGATTGACAATATATCCTTCAGGAAGCCGGTGGTACTATCTTGCCCCTCCTTCGTACGGATCAGGGGGTTCCATGATAACGGACGTGACATCTCTTGGTGACACTTCAAACGTTGGCTTCTTCAATGTGACCGACGGGTTCTCGACACCCTATGGGGCTTTCATCAGGCCTGCGTGTGGTGTCACATATCCAGATATATGGAGCCCATCAGGCGGTGAAATAAATGGCTGCGGTGATACTTACGGGAATCTGTCAGGAAGGGAATCAGTTCCGGGGATCTACTCCGTTGACGTCATTAATTCCACAAGCACAATACAGTTCTTGGACGGATCCACCGGCGAATCCATTCAACCGATCACAGACCCTCGGGGGATCCCATTTCCACTTTATGCCGGGTTTGAAGGTGAGTCAAACGCAAACGTGAGCGCGAAATGGCTCGCAACGATGAACGCTCCTCCCGGAGGGAAAATGCCATATACATTTTATTCCCCCGTAGTTCTGAACGACACACTGTATAGGGTCAATTTCACAGAATCCGGACTCCCCTCAGGATGGACATGGATCGTTTCTATTGATGGACACAACCACGCAACAGAAAGTGCCTCCTACACTATCTTGCTTGGTAATGGTACTTACAACGTGTTCATTCCATCAGAAGGATCATCCGCTGCCGTGAATTTCAGCTTCATAATGACGATCAACGGGAGCGCAGAGAATATCCCGGTCCAGTTCGTGCAGGGATATCCTGTCTATTTTCTCCTGTACAACAACATTTCTTCTCAGTTAAGCTGGTGGATAACTATCAGGAACTTCACTGCGAATATTACCCAATTCACACAGTCAGGATTTCTCCTTCCTGCAGGAAACTACACATACTTCACGGGTTCGTATAACAGTTCGATCGCCATCACTCCCTCGGAGGGGAATTTCACCGCTTCGAGCAATACAGTCTACATCTATCTGTCCGAAACCTTGGTCACCTTTCACGTCTCTATCAAGACACATGGCCTCAAGAGTGGCGATCAATGGCGGGTTACCGTAGTCGGACAGAACGGCTCTATATACAGTCGGGGGAAGAACTTTACTTTCAACTCGGAAAACGGCAGTCTGCTCGTTCCCAATGGAACATACATTCTGCACTTTTCAGATTCAGGGTTCTTCTATCCGCAGTTTCCAGAGGAAAATGTTACTATGGACGGAAAAGAACTTAACGTCACGCAGAACTACTCCGTGGGACGAAACATCACATTCCTGTTCAGGAACCTCCTTCCATGGACCAAAGCGTATGTCACCGTCAGGAACTATACATATGGAACCGCCAATTCATCCATGAGTTTAGGTCTCCCCAACGGGTCATTTGTGTACAGTGTTTCTGCCACGCCGGGAATGATACCGTCCAGTACCGGAGGCACCATCAACCAGTCAGGAAACGAGACCGCTGCAATCTCTTTTTCAAGGGAAAAACTCAATATTACCCTGGAAACCTCCCTGCCAAATGGCTACCGGTGGAACGTTGTGGTAAATGGAAACATGACATCATACAACTCCAGCCAGGCGATCCTGTCTCTGCCATACGGTTACAATAACCTAACCTTTCTTCCAACCCGATACTTCACTCCTTCGTATGCACAATCATCCTACGGAGTTAACACACCTGCACCCGACGGGAATCTGAATGTGCGGATGAACGTGACTTTCAGTGTCCCAAACTATGGTGGCCCCAGCTACTACAGCTTCATTTACGTCAGTTATTCCAAGATACTGGAGGAAGTCTCCATCTACGTCCTTAACATCACCGACACCATGGCCGTAACAGCGTCACTCACATTGGAGGGGGCATCTCCACCACAGTCCCTGCAGCAATACGATCATGCCTCCATGTCAAAGGCCTCTTACGGTGGGGAAGTGATACTCAACGGCGTTGCGTATCAAAGCATTGTTCTTTATGCGTACGTTGTTCCAGGAAACTATTCCCTTAATATGAGCGTCAGTTCGCATTACTTCCTCAACGAGACCCATGTTAAGATGAGTATCTTCTCAAACGTGGTTGTGTACGTTACTGCGTCGAGAAGCGTGCAACTTGAATATATTGACGGTGCAGTGTTCGCTGGTATCACAGGTGCTGTGCTGTTCGCCGCAGTGACGGCAAGAAGGAAAAGGATGTTGTAGGCTCCATCTCAGAAAGGTCTCACTGTTCCCTTGCACCAATAATGGCCCTGAGATCATCCTCTATTTCCCCGATGCTTCCGTATCTCTCTGAAGGATCGAGCCTTGTGCAACGCACTATTATGTCCGAAAGCCTGGGATCAAAACCCGGATCAACCTGCGACGGGTTGGCCAGATTGTACACTCCAAAATCGTTCAGCAAACTGTTCATGCTTCGAAACGTGATTCTTCTCGAGAAGTGGTTTTTCAGGAAAATCTGCCTCTGGTATGACCTGTTAAACTCATGATCCTGGATTTTTCCCAACGCCCGGAACGAAAGTGACAGGGCAAGGGAATAGACATCTGTTCGCCAGTCCGGTACGTATCCTCTTACCATGATTTCAGGAGGAAGGAAGTAGCTGGAGAGAAACGGAAGGAGGAGGTTGTTGTTCAACATCATCGGGGCAAAAAATGCGTTGAAGAATATTGCCGAAACTTTTCCCGAAACAAGGTCATCAGCTGAAACGGTGCCTGCATTGTCCCCCGACCATGTGAAAAAAATGGAAGATGGACTCAGTCCAAGGTGGAGTACATTCGATTCCTGCATTCTCCTTATGATCTGGAGGCATGAAAGGAACGCCGGGGCGATAACCTCACCCGAATTCTCCTTTTCCAGCATTGCATCCAGGCTCATCCCGTTGAAGTTTTTCTCCATCAGAACAACAGAATTCACGTCCTCTTTGAGGTAACCAAGCAGGTACTCTCTGACGTCATTATCGCCCACTATCGTTGGCTTCACCAGGCCCTCGACTTCACAGAAACGTTCTAGTGAACTCATGAATTCATTCCGGGTTTCTTCGTCCGAGAAAAAGGCCCCCTCATTTCCAACAAAACCCTTCGGGACTTTCAGGATCACGCTTTCCTCATTGAAAGTCGCGTCGATCAGATAGAATGGAGATGAAGGAGGATTCTTTCCACCGAGGATCCTGTATCCGTTGATCTTCTTTGAGATCCTGGAGGGATCAACATTCTGGTAAGTACCGGCACTCTTCGGTGCCTCCATGGGTGGAGGCTCCTGATCCAAGGAGGGTTCAGTTTTCACCTCGTCAGGTTCTTCTTCAGGCACCTCCTCGTCGGTCTCATCAGACAGTTTTGACTGAAATACAATGTCTGAGATCGTGACTGATGTCATGGCTACAGTGAAAACAAGAAGCATTATGGTGAATAGCAGGAGAAGGTTCGACTGCAGCGAGTCAAACATGGTAAGTACAACCGCAAGCGACGAGGACCAGAATACAGGTTGAAGAAGATCCCTGTTGGTGTATCTTATTCTTGCTGCCAGGGCAGTAACAGATCCGACCAGGACCATCAGTGCAATTGACACTGATCCGGTCGTTGCCGTCTGGACAATATTGCCGAAGGCGATCGACCTTGCAAGTTCAGAGAGGTTGGGAGTCAGGGCAAGGAATGCCGGAAGAAGAATAACCGGTATCAACATGAATCCGATACCCAAGGGGTCTCTCTTCTGCAGGATTGAGGCCGCAGATCCTGCTGAAACCCACGAGAACATCAGGATCATGGCAAGAAAGGCCAGCAGAATCTTTCCGGTGTAAAGGGAAACCGGCGACACATGACCCACAATCAGGCCAGCCGCAGGAACGAACGAAATGAAGGATAACAGAAGACTGGAATAGATCATTGACTGCTGATCCAGACGATTTCCTGACGCCAGGATGGAGATCAGGTTTCCTGCCAGAAACGCAATGCCGGAAAGAAGCACTAAATCTGTAACAGAGAGATTTCCGGAAAGAAGCCATAGGCCTGCGAAGTAAATCACGGATGAGAGCGACACGAAGTAAAAAACCAGGTTGATCCAGGAAAGCCTCTTTCCAAAAGCAAGAGGAGACATATTTATCAAGGCAGAAATCAGGAACAGTATTGTTCCAAACGTGCCAATTCCCGTCTCCAGGTATTGAGGGAACGATCCGGGGCCACTGACATACGGCGGCATTGCAATGAACGGGGACGCCAGAATGAGCAGGAGGGTGCCGATTATGATCGTCGACACAATAGAGGGCACGCTTATGCGTAAGTCCGAACCTGAAATATCCAGCAGGCCAACACTCATTGTGTACAAAATGCAGGTGACGGGTACTGTCACGACCAGCAATATCTCCCAGTATACGGGAGAATGTGGTCCCAATAGGAAAAATATTAATGACAGGGCAGCTCCGGCAATCCACCCGATCCTGAGGAATATGGTCTTCCCTGATATGACGGAAAGATAACGTCGCAATATCTCTAGAACCATTCTTCTACAGCTGGTGAATCAACGAAGCATGAATTAATTATTTGCTTTTTTCTTGTTCAATGAACGGAAGATCCACTGAACTCAGTAAAATCTAAAAAGAATGTTACTATCGAAATGAAGAATGTCTGCAGATGCAACCGGAGAAGAACCTGTTTTTGTGATGGGATTTAGAGTTGCCCGTGCCGTTCGGTTTCCCGTGATTCTTATCATCTCGTGGGCTGTTCTTTTTTTAGCTGGTAATGAGACTGCAGCCGTGGGGGCTGGAATCCAGCTGGAGGTATGGAAAGCCATTGGGTTAGCTGCGTCTTTCTCGGTGGTGTTAACCGGTCTCGGTTGCATATTAATGATTGTGATGTACCTGAGGGTCGGCACCCTGTACTTCTTTGAAAGCCACGTGACATGGAAAGTTCGAAGAGACGCTAGAGAGCTCGGGTACTCCGACCTTACAGACGCCTACTTCGGCGAGTACGCCACGCCGTCTGGCACAATACCTGGTGTGCCGGGAGGCCCGCCCAAACAGATGGTAAACGTGCGCAACGTGGTTTCGTTCTACATCGGTGACAGAAAATTCCTGTTCAGGAATGCCAGGGGAGCGCATGGGGAGTACCTACTGTCTTTTCTCAGGGAAAGGATTCCTAAAGAGAACATAGACGTAGACCAATGAATGCTTGCCTTAGAAGCAGATCATCTATTGGCTGGCGTGGGTTCTTTTCCGGGGATGCTTTCAAACCCCTTCGAAAGCGCCAGAAGGTTGACTTCAAGCACCTTGCCTGAGAACTGGTTCCTGAGGGCAGTCTCCACATCACTCAGCGCGAAGGGTAACCGTCCCAGGGAAAGAGCCGCTCCGATTATGGCTGTACCGGACGCCTTACTGTTTCCTGCCTCACGACCGATCCTGTTCGCATCAATTCTATGCACGTTCGCGATACCGGCAGTTTTTCTCTCCATCTCCTGCTCGTCCGGATACTCTCTCCTCCTGATCCCGAGGGATACCGGAGGCAGTCTTTCCAAGTTCATGATAACAAACGTGTCCCGGTTCCCTCTCTCAAGGGAACGAACGGTCTCAATCTCCTCGAATCCGAGGATCAGATCGGCCTCTCCCTTTGGCACCATGGGGCTTTCCACATTGCCGATTCTCACATCGACCGTAACTGATCCTCCCCGTTGGGCAAGTCCATGTATCTCGGACATCACGACCTTGAGGCCTGCGTTGGAAGCAGCGTCTGAAATTATGGTTCCGGCGGTCACAACTCCCTGCCCCCCAACTCCAGCTATAATGATATTTGTGTTCAGTCTACTCACCTGCCGCTATGGCCCTGAATGGACAAACTATGGGCTCTGCACAAACGCCGCATCCGTCACACAGGTCCGGGCTGATCGCAATTTTTCCTTCCTGTATTGAGATTGCCGGACAGGAGAAATTTTCAACACAGTTCATGCACAGGCCGCATTTCCCGCTATCCACAGCGTAAACAACCCTCTCACCCTTCCTCTGCATCTCCCTGTCTCTCAGTATGGCGCACTCCCTCCTGGCGATGACAACAGAAACCCCCTCTGATTTCAGTGCCTTCATGACCGTTGGCAGGAACGACTTGAGATCATACGGGTCTGCAACTACTACATTATCAATGCCTACTGCCCTGACAATAGCCTCCATCGAGACCGGTTTGACGGGCTGGCCCATGCCGTCGTAAGGTACCCCTGGATTCGTCTGCTGGCCCGTCATCGCGGTTATGTCATTGTCCATGATGACTACGGTCATTCTTGAGCCGTTTCTTACGGCGTTTATGAGTGGTGGTATCCCTGCATGATAAAAGGTGGAATCGCCTATGAATGCGATCACATGCCTTCCGGTCACCTTTGAAAGGCCGCTTCCCACTCCAATTGAAGAACCCATCTCCAGGAGAACATCGGCCATCTCGAATGGTTCGTACGTTCCCAAGGAGTAGCACCCGATGTCGGAAGAATAGATTACATCGGAGAGGCCTGACATTCTTGCTGCTCTCCTGACGGCATAATATGTTGCCCGGTGAGGGCACCCGGGGCAGAGAACGGGAGGTCTCTTAGGCAGATCCGCGACGGAAACCGGGGGAGACTCGTTTCCCACTTCTATGTTTATGATTCCCGAAAGGGAAGATGCAACGACCTCCGGGCTGTACTCAAAACTGGCGGGAAAGATCCCGTCAATCTTGCCGTATATCCTTGCCGTGCTGGAATGCATCTGTGCAATCCTCCTGACGCCCGATTCCAGATACGGATCCAGTTCCTCAACAACAAAGACAGATTCATGCAAAGAGAGGAATGAGGCAATCTCTTCCTCAGGAAGTGGGCTTGTCATGCCGATCTTGTAGACTGATGCGTCAATAGAATGCTTTCTTATTGCATCCGTGAGACAATTATATGCCTCGCCGGAGGTTATGAAGCCGTATTTCCCGCTTCCATGGGTTTCAGTACGGTTAAGATCCGTCTTCTCACAGTACTGCCTGGCGAGCTCCATCTTCTCGATCAACTCACTCTTGAAACCCATGGAGCTTGAAGGAAGCGTAACAAAATCGCCCTTGGCCGGATCAAATTTCGCATCCACAACACGGACGCTCCTGGAGCCAAGCTTAACCTGGGTTCTCTGGTGACTCACCCTGGTTGTGGTCCTCAGTATCACCGGCATACGGAATTTCTCGGAGATCTCGAAAGCCCTGATGACGAAATCCTTTGCCTCCTGGGGATTTGAAGGCTCTAACATTGGAAGATGCGCCAGTTCCGCATAATGGCGATTATCCTGCTCGTTCTGTGATGAGAACATGGATGGATCGTCAGCGGTCATGATTACCATTCCTCCCCTGACTCCAGCATAACTCATTGACATTATGGCATCCGCAGCGACGTTCATTCCCACATGTTTCATGAAGACAAATGATCTGACTCCGGATATGGCTGCTGCATAGGCCATCTCAGTTGCGACCTTCTCGTTGACTGAGAATTCGAAATAGAATCCTCCTTTCCTAGCGACTTTAGAGAGGGTGTCACCGACCTCGCTTGAAGGGGTACCCGGGTACGTTGTTGCGAAACCAACTCCAGCTTCGATGGCACCTCTCGCTATTGCCTCGTTACCCAGAAGGAACATGACATCCCCTGGCAGGCCGTTGAGGATTCTATCCATGCGATTCATACTTCTCAATTACAGATTGCAACGGACTATTATAACAATATTGCATAAAATTGTGATAGACAATATCTATCACGTTCTTTGATGCAGCCCAGTCTTCGTGGCGGACGCACATCCCTCTGGACAGGTATAGGTTACACCTGAGAAGATATCAAGAAAGATCAGGCTTGAAAGGCAGTTCGGAGAAAGGTTGCCTGCGAAATCCGGTGATCACTCACGGTCTGGCAGCCTGTGTACACTCTCTCAGCCTTTCGAGGGCCCACTTCCTGTCCATTCCAGAAAGGAAGAAACCAAGTCTTGGACCGCGGTCCTTCCCTATCAGCACACGATAGAACGTACGGAATACGTCGGAAGCATCAACTCCCGTCTGCGCGGACAGGGAATAGATTGAATCATGTATTGTCTGTGGCTCCCAGTCGAGATCTTCTGAAGTTTCCAGGAATCTCCTGAGTATCCTGATCTCGTTATCACTCAGCTCGACCACGGTTCCGCTGGGGAGGATGCTGAACTTGACACTCTCAGGAGCGTATTTGGAAAGCCAGTATCGCACTTTTGAAATTCTTGATCTCAGGTTATCATCTATTGAGTCTATCATCGATCCGCTGCTCTTCAGTGCGCGCAGAAGTCTCGTCTCGTCGGAGTAGATCTGTACCACGGTAACCAGGTGCCTGAACGACGGGTCTACGGGTCCAACAGGAGAATCAAGGCTGGAATACTTTACAACGGCCTGCATGTCATCATCAGTCACCCTGTCTTTACCGAAATAAGCATTGAAGTATTTCTCATAATCATCTATCAGGTAAAGTATACCGAGTGCCGGATCGAAATCCAGGTGTTTTGCAGGATTGTTCTTTACAATGAAGAACCTCATAGCTTCCTCAGGCATGAATTTCAGGGCCTCTCCAGCTTCCACGACTATGCCTGAAGAAGAGTGCATTGCCCCCTTTCCTTTCAGCATTATCCGTTCGTAGATCAGGATTCTTGGCGCAGAGGTTCCCAGAATCTCTTCAACGATTCTCTTTCCGGACTCGTATGCACCTCCCGCTGCTCCGTGATCCTTGCCCATGGGTTCTATGGAGACTCCAAGAACATGCCATTTCGCAGGCCATTCAACTCTCCATGGCATTTTTCCCTGATCCTTCCTGATGTCGCTCTTTCCGGAATGACCGCATTTGCACTCATAGTGCACATACGGATCTTCAAAGGAAACCACGCTTGCCTGATTTATCCTTCCGCATTTCCTGCATAAGGGGTTGTAGGGGTACCAGTCCCTACCAACAGATCGCCCGGAAACCTCTTCGAGGATCTTTGCAATCTTTTCACGTTCCTCAATGACATTCTTTATGGTCTTGTATAATTTTCCGGTTGCGTAGAGATCAGAACTCCTGATTACCTCGACGTTTATATGGAGTTTCTCCAGTGAGCCAAGAAACGGGCTCAGATAATGATCGGCATAAGTTCCATTGCCATCGGGAGACGGAATCTTGTAGAGAGGCTTGCCCACATGCTCGGAATATCCGGGATCTAGAAACGGGTAAACCTTCCTGAGCGGGTCGATGTCGTCACAGAGGTAAATGAACCTTGCCTTGAGTTTCTTAAGGCTGGACGCCCTGTAAATTATGTCCCCTGTCAGTATCTCCCTCATGTTGCCTACGTGAATCGGCCCTGACGGCGATATCCCCGTGGATATTACCTGATCCCCGTCAACGCCTTCAAGAAACGCGTCTGCCCAGTGCATCTAGTTCACTAAGGGGTTCCAACAAGATGGGTTCTGAATAGCGATCTCAACCTGACTCCCATTACCTCGTCTGAATTCATCTTTGAGACAAGAACCACGACAAGGACTACCTTTCCTCCATCATTCTTCACGTCGGTAATGGTTCTCTTGAGGGTTTCTCCCGTACTGGCAACATCATCAATTATGACCACGTTCTTCCCTGCCACCTTGGCATAGTTCTTGCTGAAGAATCCTTCCTGCCTTGACGGGTGAGGCCTGTAGACGATCAATTCCTTTCCCATCAGGTGGGAGACCATTGTAGCAAAGGGAATGCCGTTTATCGTTATTCCCAGGATCGAGTGCACTTCATAGTTTTCACTGTTGGATTCCTCATCGATTATGTCGGCTATTATCTCCGACATGCTGGAGATCCTGTTGCCATAGACCCCGATACTTCTCCATCCGACCCTTACGTCATGCACTTTCGTGTCTCCAAGGAAGCCTTTGCTCAGCAACCACGTGACTGTGTTGGAGGAAACGTGAAGTTCCGTTGAAATCTCCTTATCTGAAAGACCTTTATTTTTTAGTTCCAGTGCTCTGTTATAGAGCTCTTCCGCACTTCTCATACTCTAAGTTAATATATTACTCACCCTAAAATATGTTACTCTATCCTGTCATTCAAGAACGCTTTCAACTTCCGCCCTAAGGGAAGAGGCTATATTCTCCAGTTCTTCCATGCTCATTTTCCTGCGTTCCCATGAAACTTTCCTGTTACAAAACCTCGGAATTATGTGCAGATGGTAATGGAAGACAACCTGATTGGCGCAGGCCCCATTGTTCTGGCCGATGTTCATTCCATCGGCTCCGGTCACCTTCACCACCAGCGGGGCCAGTTTCCACGCAAGTTCGTGAACCGCAAGATAGTCTTCAGGGTCTATGGTAAATATATCCTGGAAATGCTTTCTTGGCACGACAAGAAGATGTCCCTCTTCAACCGGTGCATGATCCATGAAGGCAGCAGCAAGATCGTTCTCGTATATAATCCAGGCTTTCCTGTCACGAAGTACGTCCTGACAGAATACGCAACTTTGCCCCATCTTGGGAAACAAATACCCTTTGCCATATAAAGGTGTCTCGCATCCGGCACGTACTCAACCAAGGCCCTGAAAAGCCAATCAATACGGTATTATATTCTCACTTTTTACAGATATCCATGCTTATTCCGATCAAGAAAAACATTTTCGCGTGGACTACGCCGGATCCCGAGGATAACTGGATAATGCGAGGGCACATTCTTGATCAGGATGGGGACCTGGTCATATTTGATCCCCCGCTTGTGCCGGGCCTTACCGAGGCTATCAAGTCACTCGGGAATCCTGTTGCTGTGATACTCACAACGCTCGATCATACCCGCGGCTGCAGATATATCACAAGGAATCTTGACACAAAATTGCTGATCCCGTCCCAGCCGGTGTCTGAGGCACTTGATCCGGAGAAAATGATAGTGGAGAAGAAGCTTGCCGGATATGAAACCTATGAGGAAGGAGAGATAGGAGGGTTGGACCTCACTGCATTCAGGGTAACGGTCCCCCCACGCTCAGGGAAGACTGTGAGTTACATGGATGAGATGATGCTGCTAGACAACAGAGGCAATCTGTTTGCCGGAGATATTGCCATGGGCACTCCCGAAGGAAAGATATTAACCTGTCCGCAGGGATTTATGCAGGATCCTCCAGAGGATGTCTACAGAGCGACATTCAAGGCTGCGAGTTCTGTAATTATACGGACTGGATCAACAAGCCTGTTCGCCGGTCATGGGGATGACCTGGTCGGGAATCTGCAGGAAACCGTGAGAACAGCAGGAAAATGAGAACGTAACTTTATAGACTGCTCACGAAGCAATCGTGACTGATGCATTGCAACCCGGTCCCAGAAACACTCCTTGAACACTACGGCGAACTAATATATCAGTTGAGCCTATTTTCCTACATTGACTCAGCTGTTTCAGGACAAGGAAAAGGTTATCGAATTCTTCTCGGAAAGAGGAATTCTATTGAGTCCTGATGCAGTTGATCGGATAATGTCGGAAAGTCTCGGGAGTTACGTGATGGATCTGCTCTCCGAGGAGACTGTGGCTTCTGGATACATATCAGAGAAAGATGTGCTTGGTATCCTGCAGAAACAGCATACGGTCAAGACTCCTGCCTATGAAGTTGATTTCGCCAACGTAAGGATAAAGAGCTCTGTTGAAGAGTTCAGGAAGTACTTCCGCAACAGGTATGAGAAGATGAAAAGACTCATCACGCTGTCTGTTGCAATGAGGGGAACCACGTCCATACGCAGTGCCAAGAGGATGCTGGGCGGCGAGGTCAAGATAGTCGGCATGGTATCAGACCAAGCTAACACGATAAACGGGAACAGGCGGCTGGTTGTGGAGGACCTGGACGACAGCATTACTGTTATCCTTATGCAGAAGAACGGGCTCACCTCGGAGATCATACTTCTAGATGAAGTTGTGGGAATAGTGGGCGGATTATCAACCAAGGGAGGAGATCCGGTCATATTCGCGAGAGAGATAATCAGGCCCGATATACCAGCCACCTCGATTACAGAATATTCAGGAGAGCCCTCTTACGTTGGCTCGATATCCGACATACATGTTGGCAGCAAGACGTTCCTGAAAGATTCCTTCAGAAACATGATCTCGTGGATAAAGAGCGGAGATGAGGCGGCATCCAGGCTCAAGTATCTCATCCTGAGCGGTGATGTGGTAGACGGAATCGGCGTTTATCCGGGACAGGACAACGATCTGGAAATCCTGAACCCCTACGAACAGTACATGAAGCTCAACGATTACGTCAGCGAGATCCCGCGGGACATACATGTATTCATAATGCCCGGCAACCATGACATTGTGAGGCTGGCCGAGCCACAGCCGGTTCTTCCGGAACGGCTCAGGAACGATTTCCCGGGAAATGTGACGTTCCTTCCGAATCCGTTCAACCTGAAGCTGGAAGGAAAACGCATTCTTCTCTATCATGGAATGTCGCTGAACGATATGGTGGAACTGATTCCCGGATTGAACTTCGATACAATAGGGAAGGCCGTGGAGGAAATCCTGAAGAGAAGGCATCTTGCCCCGAGATACGGCGGAAAGACCCCGCTGGTGCCGGGACCTGAGGACTATCACGTGATAGAAGAAGTTCCCGATATCTTCATAACGGGACATGTTCACTCACATGCCATGGGAAACTACCGTGGCGTGAGATACGTAAACTCATCTACCTGGCAGAACCAGACTGATTACCAGAAGATGATGAATTTCAGCCCGAATCCAAGCATGCTTACTATGTTCGACCTGAATTCCAGGAACTATTTTGCAAAAGACTTCAAGTGACTTCAGAGCGTTTTCCTGATAATCTCCTCAATCTCCTTCTGGAATGTGCTCATTACGTCACTCAGGGCTTCTTCCTTCAGGACTTCGGGAGCTGCGCTGATCCCAATTCTTGCGGTGATCTTGGCCATCTTTGCCATTGAGTCGTACTCCTTCATCTTTGCCTCTATGAACTCCTTGAGTGAGTCAACTATCATGTCCTTCAGTTCAGGATCGGAGTTTATCCTCTTCTTCAGGAACTCCTTGATGATATCCTTCATTAACTCCCGTATCGCCTCAAAAAAAATCTCCTCTGACGGGAGCGTTGCCATGAATCCTTTGAGTTTGTTGTCTATCTTGGGGTCGATCATTTCCATTTTCTATATACAATCTGTAATTAAATCTTGGTAGTTCTTACTCGGAAAAAATTGAAACACCGAGCAGCTCCTTGATCCTGAAGTCAGAAAACAGGGAAAGGCACTCATAGAGATCGTCAACTTCCTCCCCGTCAGGCGTTTCGCTCAGGAACTTAAGTATGCAGACCTTTCCGGAAATCGTCTGCTCTCCATCCTCGACGACTCCATTCTTTATGACCGTTTCAAGCCACTCAATGAAATCAGAGGAGGATCTGGCCACCTCGCCGGGGTTTGCGTCTGGCACGGATTCATATTTCGTCACCATACTGTGATGCTTGCTGACAATCTGCTTCACGTAACTTGCACAATCCATGCTGTTCCCATACATTCAGTTTATCTTTGTATTAACATTTTTTGGTATGATCATCCAGGATAGCAGGAAATCATCAACTCAGGTGTCTGATGAAGGCTAACCTGTAACTAGACAACTGTCGGGATGCCCCCTGGACAGCCTGTTGAAAGCTGGAAGAATCAGGGCACATCCAATTTGATTATCGCCGCAGGCCCGCCGGCGGGAAATACAGGTTAATCCGGAACAGTCATCCTATCCGGTGCAATAAACGGTCAATGAAAAGGACGAGATAAGAAGTCACCTCAAGGACTGTGTCTGTTTGCTGACAAACCTTGAATAGTCGGTTTCCAGGCTGGGCTTGCAGAGGATGGCAGAGATGTTATCCGTACCATCGATCTCATTTGCAAGATATGCCATGTTTTCCACGGAGGTCTGTGCTGAACTTGACATGGATATGGCATCCATCATCATGTATTCAGAAAGGGGTTCCCACATGCCGTCGCAGCAGAGAAGTATGGAGTCGTCCTTGAACATTCTCCATCTATATGTAGGAGAAGAAATACTCTGGTCGAAGCCGAGAACTCTCATTATCTCGTTCTTCCTGGGATGCCGCCGGGCAGTATTCTCCGAGATTACCCCTGAAAGGACAAGTTCCATCACAAACGAATCGTCCACGGTCTTTGCTATTGGGGTATCCCTGCTCAGGATGTACGTTCTGCTGTCACCGACATTTATGACATTGAGGAATTCTCCGTCAAAGAATGCGGCAGTGAGAGTGGTTCCCATCTCCCTTATGCGGTTCTCCCTGGCATACTTCAGAATGCTATGATTTGCAGCGTCCAGTGCGTCCAGGAGTATGTCAAACACTGGCTCTGTACTTGTAAAAAGCTTCCTGCCAGCCTGGCGGAAGGAATCCACGGCAATCCTGCTCGCCTTCTCTCCCCTCTGGGCTCCACCCATACCGTCGGCCAGGACAAGCAGGCACTTCTCAACCCTGCCCTCTTCAGAAGAGACGGACTCAGTCATCACCAGGATTGAATCCTCATCTCTCTTCCGTACCCTTCCCTTGATGCTGATCGATCCTATATCCATTCTAGATCCTCCTGAAATAGCTGAAAGTACCACCTGTGAAGTCAGAGTTCAGCGAGTACGTGTAGTTTTCCTCAAGCGTCAAGACAAGGTTCTTCTCAGGCAGCGAACCTACTTTCTTTCGGAATGTGCTCCTTCTCTGGTAAGCGGATACCGCATAGCCGCCATCAGATTCCCTGAAACTGATGGCTCCGGCAACAACCACTCCGTTCCTGGTATTCTCACGAAGAAGTATGTCGCCAGTGCTATCAGCCTTCATAATCCCGCCGGGGGGCCTCAATTCCGGGTCAAGTAATATCCTGAACTTTGAATCCTGGTTTAGTGCGTACAAATGTCCCAAGTCTGTTACAATAAACTCTCCCTTGAGATCATACAGGTCCGAGATCATTTCAAATGCGGACTGGTATCTGTCTTCAGGATTGTAAGAAACGGTTTTCTTTATCGTCTTGAACATCCTGGGTGAAACCCTACCTTCAATCTCGTCTGTCAGGTATTTCGCGCTTATGAAAGGGACTCCGTACTTTCTCCGCATCTCCTCGTCGTCAAGGAACTTGCCGGTGATCATTGAACACATAAGTGCGCCAAGGGAATATGTGTCGTAGGAGGCGCTGGCAGGAATTCTCTGGTCAACATCAAGCTCGGGAGGGTGATAGCAAGGAACGCCAACTCTCTGGCTGTGTGAGAAGAAGGACTTCGAAACCCTTCCGAGCAGGGTCTTGGAGGTACCGAAGTCTATGATCTTCGGGAAACTGTCTGACATCACAACATTCCCTGGGTTAAGATCCCTGTGGTATACTTCATGCATATGCATGTAGTTCAGTGACAGAAGCAGCTTTGTAGCAAAATCTAGGATATCCTTCTCTGCCCACTTCTCCCCGGGCCTGATGCTGTCTCCAAGAAACCTGCTCAGGTTCTTGCCATCTGCAAACTCCTCGACGAGGAAGAATTCGTTGTTCTCCTTGAACGACTCTATGAAACCGACTATCCCAGGATATCTCAGCGACGAAAGTATCTTGCTTTCGCTGTTCAGCTGGCGAATCGCATCCTGCAGAAGTTCTCTCCTCTCCCTCTCACCCTTGCTCTCCTCGTCATAGACTCTCGGGGTCTTTATGACAACATCCCTGTCCTCAATTATGTCTCTTCCCTTGAAAACGTATGCAAATCCACCAGCACCGAGCAGATCCTTGTTCTTTTTCTTATTCTTCTCAAGATTCACATCGTATCTGGCATGGAGATACTGGCTGCTCCCCATCTGGTGGGATATGGAAAGGCTGATCGGAACCCGTGGAGTGAAGCTTCTTGCAATCCTGAACGTAGGCTCATAAAGAATGACCACGGAGATTATCAGTGCTATAACCAGGGATTCCGTGAAATCCGGCTCCCAAAGCCCAGGATAGCTTATGGAGAGGATGGAGAGAAGTCCCCAGAAAAAGAGGAAGAAGGACGCAGGGAATAGGATTGCGTTTCCGGCACCATTGCCAATCCGGCTCAGCGCAGTGAGAAACAGCAGGATTGTGAAGAACTCCAGAAAAGGGCCAAACAGCGGCAGAAAAGAGTTCACAGAAGTAATGGAAAGAAGAGTGGGCATTGTACCGGAATAATATGCAGTGCCAAGCAGTGCAACAGCAATTATGGGAAATGCAGGGATATGGCTCTCTCCAATCCTGAGAGACTTGACCATGAGCCTGAACTGGCCGTCAAAAACATTCCGGCCCATAACTGAGGTCCCGATTATTGCAATGAACAGCGCCAGGAAAAGGTACTCATACGAAATGAAGAAGAGAACTGGAAAAGATGCGCACGCAATAACCAGAAACAGGGCATCGTTTATGTGGGATACCAGAGAAATCCTGCTGAGGAGGATGAGAAGAACTCCGAAGAATGCGACGATGGAAACCACGACGGGGAAGAGGATTATTCCAGAACCGACAAAGTAGGGGAATGACAAAAAAGCCACCTCGCCGAGCGCGATTGAAAAGATCGGAACCAGTGGCTTCTTTCCTGCGTTCTCAAGTTTCCCGGCGATAGCACTGCTCCTTACTGAGACAGCGGCGAGTATACCGATCAGGGGTAGGTCGAAGATCACGTCTACTCCAGGAATAAACAATAAAACGAATGCTGAGATCGAAAGTATCAGCGTGATGATTCCAGACCTCACCGGTCTTTTTGTGCTGATCCTCTTTTTTCTCTTGCCGTTTGAATTTCCCGAAGGCAAAAGGGAGGTTATCGGAATCAGCGGGATTAGCATCACCAGTTCGTAGTACCTGCCAAAATATTTCAGTATGAGTAGGAAGGAAAATATGGCAGAAACAATCGTGACACCCGTTACAAGCATGGAAGTTGTCCGGAACTCCTCATCCGGCTCGCTGCTTATGGAGGGAAAGGGATGCGATGCCCATGTGACAGCTACCATCACCGCTGCAGCAGCTATAAGATAAGGGAATATCCCGTAGGGAAGAAGGAATCCGTAGAGGAAAGTGAACGCCGCATAGGCAAAGCCTGTAAACAGTACAGTTCCTGTTATCAGGTATTTCCTCTTGTCTACGCCTGATCTCAAGGGATCATCTCCTCCAGAACCATACTACCATTTGCCTCTCTCCAGGACCCTGAACACCATTCTTACTCCCGGATTCTTAGTCGCGTTGCCAAGAACAATTACGTCACCATCTTTTATTTCCAGCTTTTTTGCATTCCCATTTGAGCCAAGAATATTATTATTTACCAGAGTGCCGTTCAGAGTTTTCAAATCCTGCACAAAGAACACATTATTCTCATGTGTAAAGCGCACATGTTTAGAATTGACGTAAGGTGACGCCTCATGCCTTACAAGCTGGATCCTTCCCAGATCATAGGGAAACTGGTCGATGTATATGACTCCGTAATTTTCAATGTCCAGCCTTATTAATCTCCCGTCGCTGTATTTTGAGGAAACGTCTTCGCCGCAGAAAAAACACTTCTGCTGTCCCGGGGAGATCGGTCTGCCACAGGAAGGACAGAAATCTTCCCTTCCCGAAGGTGCCTCCTCCTGTTCCAGATACAGCCTGTGGCCGTCCTTAGAACAGAATTCTTCCATGTCCGGATATCTTCTGTCACACATTGGGCAGAACTTGACCAGATTATCGCCGGGTTCACCTCGTTTTTTCCAGAGCATCTCTGCCATAGGCATTCACTGAATGCATATATTTGTTGCATTCATGCAGTACGGAGAAGGAATGAGGTATGACATTGTATCCGGAGAAGGAACAAAATCCGTTATAAACACAAGAGGCGCCCACGTCGAGGATCTGCACCTGCTTGGAGAACGCATCATAAGACCATCTCCTGACGGTAAACCAACACATGGTGGTGCAGCAACGCTCATTCCATATGCTAACAGGGTCAGGAACGCCATCTACGAATTTAACGGCTCAACGTACCATCTCCCGAAAAACAACGGGAAAAACTCTATTCATGGACTTCTCATGGATAAAGAATGGACTCCAGTAAGCATCGAGAGAGACTCTATCAGAATGCTGGTCGATCTTTCTGGCCGGGGTTATCCATCCAGCATTCACTGTGAAACCGGATTCTCGGTTTCATCGGATACATTCACCTGCAGTTTCAGCATTACTAACACCGGACAGAAAGAGTGTCCACTTGTTGTAGGAAGCCACCCATACTTCATGACAGCAGGAACGTGGGAGATCAGGAGCGAGGAGGAAATCGTGAAACTCGAGTATGAAGACGGGTATTTTCCCACTGACCGGACAGTTCCCGTAGAATCTGGTAGCCTTTCACCAGAACATGGAATCACTTATGACAACTGTTTTCGCGGAACCGGTACTCTATTCATCAGAACCGGCTACGGGACGCTCTCTATCAGTAGAACAAACATGCCGTTCTTTGTTGTCTATAATGGAGAATATGCCGGAGGTGAGTCGGTTGCCATAGAACCTATGACCGGGGCTCCGGACGCCTTCAACAATGGAATTGGCCTTGTTGTACTGAAGCCGGGAAAGGAGTACAAGTGCGGTTATTCAGTGACATTCAATAACGAAACAGAGAGTTCCACTGAAACGATGCGATGATTGATCAAAATGAAAAGATTTAAGCCGAAAGAAAATTAAGACAAGTGGCATATTGGGAATAGCATGGATCTCTTTTTCACTTTCAATGTTTCACCTGAGTTACTCAACAAGTGCAGAGAGATCACGGGTCTCAACCCGGTCGTCAACCGGGATGCAGGCGGGGAGATCCAGATTGTTTCCACAAAGTACAAGATAACAGACAACACGAAGCTTATCCAGAGCATATATGCCAGTTTGGACAGTCTCGGGCTCAAGGCGGTCCCTCCGGGGGTAACAGTATGCAAGAATTCAGGGGCCTTTTCGGCCTCGGCGGCAGAGCATGTTTTTGCAATGATCCTGACCGCGTCAAAGAAGATAATTGACCTGAACAACAAGACGCATCACAAGCTCTTCAAGAAGGAGCCTGTAGATACCCTGAACGGGAAAAAGCTCGGCATCATAGGGTACGGTGCTCTTGGAAGGAACATAGCGCAAATTGCAAAAGCGTTTAACATGTCCGTTATCGCATACACGAGAACGCAGAGGGACGACCCGAACGTGGATCAGTTTGTTGTCTCAATTGCCAGACTTATAAGCCTTTCCGACATAATTGTTATTACACTTCCCCTCACAAACAAGACGAGGGGTATAATCAACGCGGACGCCCTTAACATGTTCACCGGAAAACTGATAGTCAACATTGCAAGGGGCGAAATAGTGAACAAGAATGACATGCTGTTTTACCTGAAGAGATTTCCCGAAAAATTCTACCTGTCAGATGTCTGGTGGAATGAACCGGTCATAAGCGAGGAGGTACCCCCAAACGTGATTCTTACCCCGCATGTAGCTGACGGGGATCCTCAGGACTTCGATCGAGCCGTAATCCAGGCTTGCGAAAATGTGAAGAAATTCATTGACGGAAGGGCCGAGAATGTGGTCGATCCCGCCGAATATTATTAAAAACTGTCCAGGGTTTTATTCCCCGCTTTTTTGGCAGGGGTGTCTGTGAGCTTGGACTGGTTCTTCCCTGCCAGGGTGATGTTCATCTCTTCTCCGACACCTTCCAGGACCCTGTTGAGAGTCTCCTCAACGCGTCTTGCATAATAGTGCCAGTCAGGAGTCCCGACGAAAGGTGATCCTTCAATATACGGTTCAACCTCCTGCGGAGACTTGCGGCTGTTGGTGACGATCCATGACACCTTCATCCCCGGAACAAACGGTTCTCCTCTCTGCATCAGCATCTTGGCTACCCTGACGTTAGCAAGGGAGTTTTCCTTGTCCTTGTACTCCGAAAAGCTCCTTACGCTTCTTGAAATAACAAGGCTTTCCAGTTCAATTTCAGGGTCTCCTGCCAGGACTTTTGAAATTATCTCATGGGCAAACTTTCTGGCACCATCCATGTCCCTCTTCAGGACAAGATCAAACACGGTGGAAAGTGCTCTGCTCTGCAGTCCGAAGGAATCTGTCCTCCTTACCTCATATCCCCTGACAAGGATTTCTCCGCTCTGCTCCCTTGGAAAAACAATCTTTCCGGCGTATCTCTTCTTTGCACCGTGGGAGAAGAACGGGTCCATGATCTTCTCGAATTCAAGGCTTATCTCAAGTTCGCTGGACATTCTCCTTGCAATGTCCTCACCAAACCTGATAGAATCCTCCAGGGTCTTTTCCCCGGATTCGATGAACACACTGTCTGTATCGCCGTAGATAACCCTATTCCCTTCCTTCTGGAGCTTTTCAATCAACTCCGTTATGGTCATCCTTGCGTATGCGGTAACGGCCGCTCCAATATCCGGATTTGTGAACCGGTAGAACGACGAAGCAAGGACTCCGTAAAAGGTGTTCATAAGAATCTTTATTGCGCCCTGCACCCCATCGAGGAACTCCCGCTCCTCCGGAGAAGCCTTCTTCATGTCGCTCTTGACCCGATCTCTCTGGTCCATGAGCTGTTTCAGTATCCTGGGGATCAGTGACTCATGATCCTGTTTCTCCATCTGCGCCCGATCCAGGAAACGAATCCCGTTGGGAGCCACTATATTCCCCTCAGGGCTGAGCGTTGTAAAGCAGATGTTATACTTCATGATCATTGACGGATACATGCTCTTGAAGTCAAGGACAACCACGTTGCTGTATAATCCGGCTCCGATGGAATGTACGTATCCGCCAGTTATGGCCTCCTCCTTTTCGTTGTAGGAAGTCATTGGAACGCCAAAGCCGTCCCTGTCTGCCTGTCTTATGAGGATGGAATCAACGTAGTTGCTGGTTCCGCCGTTCGTTACGTCATCAATCGGAAGCTTCGCCACCGCGGCCATGAACATGTTCCGGTCCATTACCCTCAGTTTCCTGAAGATCTCAAGTGTAAGCCTTGCATCCTTCACACAGTATGCGATGACCTCGTCCTGCCTGTTCTTCCATTCCTCTCCTATCTTCAGGCGGTTGATGTTGTCCTTTCCTTCATTGAGCATCTCCTTCGCAACGTAATTCAGGGTCTCGTTCTTTGGATGAAGGAACTTCTTAACGTTCCACCACGTATCACTTATAACCCTTCCGTGGAGCCTCCAGTACCGGTTGTTTATTCTTCTCGGCGGAACAAAATCCCTTCCAAGATTGAGGGAGACGCCCAGGGCCTTTGCTCTTTCAAATATCAGCGGAAGATCATAACCGTCTATGTTGTAACCCGTGAGGACATCCGGGTCTTTCTCTGAGATCAGATCGACAAACTGCTGCAGCATGTCTTTCTCTTTGCCCGCAATGGAACCTGTTTCCATGGTCTTGCCGTTCCACAGTGCCCATCCTATAACCAGGATCTGGCGGGTATCAATGAGGTTTTCAACGTCAAAACTGAGGATCTTCAGCTCCAGGTTGAATGGATCAACCGTGGTAACCTTCTCGCCTCTGAGGACGAGGTCCGTGGTGAAACGGTTCTTCTCCTCCTCAACCGGTTCCCCCTCTATCTCGATACAGGCTCCCAGATCATTATCGTAGATGAACCTGTGGTGGAACGGAATGTCTGCAGCCAGGACAGGACTGGACCGCGGGACGTTATTCCTGTATTCAGGGACTTTCCACGGGGATTTGATGAATACTCTTTCCACGTCCCTCTTCTTCCCCTCGTACCAGAGCTGCTTCTTCTCAGATCTGACGAATTCCGGGTCTTTCTGAATTCTTTCCATGTAGGATGCGTCTGGAGATACCACGTCAAAGTACGGGCGGAAACCGAAAAATAGACCAGTGACCGACCTTCCGTCCGCGGTCCTTCCAAAGAGCTCAACCGCGACGTCCTCGGTCCTGTAGGCTGCGGCAACCAGCCGCATGGTTATCTTCATTGCTGATAAATGGATGCAGGCTTGGTTCAATAGCTTTGCCTTGCGACTCAAACCATGATCCGGTCCCAGTGACGGGTTTTCGAACGGATCATGTGCGTATTGAAAATAGCTTGAAACACCTGCTGGTCAATTGGCGTCGGCTTGGAGATTCACTTCCTGTCCCCTTCTTGCACGATGGCTCCTGCTGAACAGGAGGAAAACCACCGAAATTGCAGCGCACATCAAGGAAAAGGTACCCCACAACGCAATTGGGCTGAATATCAGCGCAGCGAGGATCATGGTTCCGACAAGTGGTCTGAACGGGTTGATCAGACTCCCAACGGCTGACGCAAATCCGAGATAGCCTCCTCTCCGGTTCTCTGGTGCCAGTCTGGTTATGAAAGCCTGGGTCGCAGGCACCTGAAGATTCTCTCCCAGAGTAAGCACGATTATGGCCGCAACTACCACAGGGAAGAACGGCGTTAATCCGATCATCAGATACCCGACAGCATAGAGCGCGAGGCCGGACGAGATTCTGACAGAGTCTTTCCACTTTCCTGTGACCACGTTGATGGAATTCTGAAACAGGATCACCACAATTGTATTGATTGCAAACAGGCCGGTTATGTAATAGGTGGCAAAATCGTATTTTGAGGAGAGGAAGAGTGGTGTCATCGGGCTTTCAAACATTCCGGAAACAAACCACGCACTGGCGGTGAGGATCGCAGCAGCAATGAAGAAAAGATCCTTGCGTGGAATGAAGATTCCGTTGCCACTGGATGCAGACTGTTCAACCGTACTCTGGCTCCTGGTATCCCTTATCCTGTAGAAATACAATATGAACTCAATGAGAGAACCTATCACCGGCGCAATGAAGACTGCTGAGTAGCTGAATGTTGCAATGATTCCGCCAAACACAAGTCCCGAACCGACGCCTATATTGGCTGCAACTCTTGTTCTGCTGAATGCAGCAATGCGATCGGACTCCTCTGTGGTATCCGAAATCAGGGCTCCATCATTGATGTACTGCGCTGAACTCACCGGATTCGTGATGACATAGAACAGTATCAGGATCCAGGTTGGACCGGCGAGGAATATGTCAAGAAACATTCCTGAGAATATGATCATATTCGCAATCGGAACCACAAGACCCACCAGGCGCCTTCCAATCCTGTCAACGAGGTTCCCCCATGCCAGGGAAGCAGGGAAGCTGAGCAGTCCTCCAGCTAGGGCAACAATGCCCACATCTACAAAGGATAGCCCCCTGAACTCGTAAAGGTAGATCGACATGATCACCCACACTACATATTGGCCGAAGGCCCTGAGAAACTCGGCGTAAGAAATGGTATTCACCACAGGATTCTTCAGGTCTTTCCCGAAGATGGAAATGCTCCTCATAACTCGTCCGTAACTGAGGCTGCATTCACATCAAATATATAAATCAGCAAGAAACTCTACAGAATAGCCCGACCTCCGCAGATTTCAGATCATAGCTTCCTATGCGAAATTGGAAGGTACAATACCAAGGATGAACAATTCGATGGAACCGTCCATCCGGAAGATCAGGCGTAATGTAAGGAAGAGAATGGGCAACCTTGTAACGGGAAGGTTCCTTTCCTTCAACGGAGAAAAGATGGCGCGATCTTCCTGAACATGGGAACACCTGATTGCATGAACCGAGTATTTGGATCAGACTAGGCGGCTTCCAGGTTTGTCAGGCACAGGAAGGGACCGAGGAAGAATACAATGCGGAGGAAGATGGTGCTTGTGGATAAAGGAAAGGAAAAACTCATCGCGGGAACGCTGAGAAGTGATCCATTTTCGGATGAGATGATGGGAATGACCTATGTTGCAAGGAAAGGAGAACTGGCTCCAAGAACACGAGACGAGGATCTAACAACCATTTGCCATCATATTCGTGATCAAAAATATCATAACCTTTAGGTCTATTAATCTCATCAGCAATGAGCAGGAAAGCCTTGTTTGCAGTCATAGCGGTGGTCATTGTTCTGGGACTATACACTTCCTTTGAATACGTCATACTGCCATCTGAATCGGGGTCACCTCCCATTCCAAGCGTGACAGTAAAGAACGCGTCATCTGAAGTGAATGTCACGGGAAACTTTGCAAGTTATACTAATACCTCTCAACCTCTATTCTTCAACAATACCACTTCCACTGCAGTCATAAGGGAACAGGGACACAGAGATTCCACTCTAGGTGTAAGTATCTTTAGAGGGTTCCTATTTTACGACCCTGGAGACAATGCGGTCATAATAAACGTGAACATCTCAGTATCCGGCTTCTTAGAATCAAACCTGCATCCTTCCGCTCTGATCTTGGGCTTGAGTTCGAATGGTTCCGCCAGCATGTATAATGTCTCATCCCAGATATTCGAAGGGTATAACAGGGGTAATAACGTGTCACTATCTTATGGCGCGGCTACCGTTGGATATACGTCTGTATTTTTTGGCGTTAAACTTACAAATGAGCCACAGTGGTCTGCCACCAACGGCTATAAGCAGAGTCGTTATAATTTCTCGTTTAGCACGTTCTATTCGATCCACATATGGAGTTTCACTGGAACCCACACATTCGGGATATGGGCAGAACTGGGGGGACTCAGCGAGACTCCAGTTGCTTCGTTGAGCATCGTTACAACCGATACATAGTAATGGAGAGGAACTAATGAGTTTTGGAGAAGAAAAGAATGTAAAGAGTAAGAGACTTAGATCGTGCACCATGAGTGTTCTCATTTTGGCCAGCCTGTTTGCGGGAATCACTGTGTTTACGCCAGTCTGTGCTGCAAGCAGTTCCCCATCATCCCCGACGGTGCATTACGGATGGAACGGGTACAATGGAAACGAAACGATATACATGACCACTTATCTCACGAACATGCTTGACCCTTACTTTATGCCATTGACAGAGTCTCAGGCAGTCCAGCCTGCCCTGTCATCAAAATGGCAGAGGAACGGCATAGTACTTACCTTCGGCAGCGACGCAACATCCAACTCAGGCGTTTGGCACACCAAGGAGTTTTACGATCCGAGTGATGGTATACTGGTCATACATTATGGGATAGCAGTATCGGGAGGCTCTGCACTTGTCAACCAAAAGCAAGGGGCAAACGGAACGTCCGCAGGTAACGTGAATGAAGCTTGGGGAATAGTAGGATCGAAGATTTCTTCCACGTTATCTGGGATGCCCAATTCATCGTCACAGGTCTGGGGTGCGACCATGGCCGGATTGAACGTTACGTTTCCAGACCCTCCTCCGTCTGGGTCCACATCATCGGATGCCCAGCTGGCGGAATCCCTTATGCTTCTCGCACTTGGCTTCATTCCCGGTGTGGGATTTGCAATGGCAGCCGGCGCTGCGCTCGCTGCAATTGCTAATTACATGTCAAGCGGGTACCCGTCTTCCTCTGGGTCGTCCACATTGAACGGTGACGGAACCCTCTTCAGCAACCTCTCTTTCTCATATCCGAGCGGAAACTATTCAAAATACGATAGTGAATCTTATATGTCATGGGGACAGAACGTTGTTGGATCAGATTTGGAGGTGGACCTGCACATAAACAAGACAGACTTCTCAACCCCCGGACTTCTCACAATTTCTGGATGCAACTATCAGGGCTCCTACTGGCAGTGGGGCTCTCATGAAAAGGTCTACGGACAGGGTGCAAACACATCTCTTGGAATCCCGCTGATGCCCGCCTATACAATAAGCGGAACCGCTTATAACGACGGAACACCTGGACCAAATCATTATGTGGAGATA
>JAJZLK010000078.1 GCA_021803655.1 Thermoplasmata archaeon | reverse complement strand
CTGCTTCAGGATGTATGAAACCCTGTCCCTGATCCCTGTTTCAGGTCCTGCATATGCCACGGGAGTGAATCCCATCGCCTTCTGATGAAAGAATGCCCATTGGCGGGCTGATCCAACGTAAAATTCAACAGTGTCAACCTTTGAAAGGTAAGGTTCTGCGTTCATGACTGATCAGTGCTTATCTTAAAATAAAGATTTACTGACAGTCATTATCACTGTCAATTAAATAGGTGACATGAATTGAGAAAATCCATGAGCGGTAGCATCTACACCATGGTACTTACACTGTCACTCACGCAGGGCTTTCACGAACTGGAACCGGGAAAGAGGAAAGATATCCTGGATTCGGTTGACACAAGTATTTCCGGTACCGCGAATGGCCTGATCCACCTGAAGCGATACAGGACACTGAGAGCAGAATCGGACCTGATGATCTGGACTGCATCTGAAGATCCGGACACGCTATTCAGCGTGAAAGAACGCTTATCCGTTGGATATGGTTCTTACCTGAATCCTGTCAACCTCTTCGTATCGCTCTATGAGCACTCCCCTTACCTGAATAAGGGCGTCACGCTCAGGGATACCCTGAACATGGAACCTCTGAAATATTTCTTGGCATACCCGATGTCGAAGACGCCGGAGTGGTACCTGATTCCATTCGAGGAACGGAAGAAGATAATGGCCGATCACATCGGGATGGCTGCATCACATCCGGAAAGCAGGGGGATAAGATCGTTCACGACCTATTCCTACGGCCTAGGAGACCAGGAATTTGTGGTTATGTACGAGACGGACTCACTCACTGCCTGGTCACACGTTACAGGAAGACTCAGGGAGGCAGAGGCTAGGAAATGGATTGTGCAGGAAACCCCTATAATCGTGGGCCGCTACATTGATCACCTGGCAGACATTCTTCTTCCGGACTGATCCTGCATTATGGCAGTGTGAGAAACACCCTTCCGACGTTTCCTCTGGATTTTATCCTGGCGAAGGCTTCGTTCACCTGATCCAATGGCATCCTGCCGTCAGATATTGCCCTTATCCTGCCTGTTCTTGACAGTTCCAGGGCAGCCTTCACGTCTTCCTTTGTGGAACTCATGCTTCCGGTAACGGAGTTGCCCTTCAGTATTATGAGCCCCAGTGGAAAAGGCACCGGTTCCGGAATAACGTTTCCGACGACTACCATCCTTCCACCGATCCTAAGGGACCGGAGCGACCTGCTGAACGTATGGATGCCTACGTTCTCCAATACCAGGTGGACGCCGTCTCCCGTGATCTTCTTTACGTCCTTGTCAAGGGAATCTGACATTCTTATAACATGATCTGCCCCGAGCTTGTGGAGGAATTCCTCCTTTCCCGGAGACGAGGTTTCAGCGATGACTTCTGCGCCAAGAACCTTCGCGATCTGCACTGCATGTGTACCTATTCCGCCGCCCGCACCGGTTATGAGCACTTTCTCTCCCGGGGCAAGATTGCCGATCACCTTGAGTGCACGGTAAAGCATGCCGGTGACGCATGCAGCTATTGCAGAATCCTCTTCCTTTACGCCGTCAGGAACCTTTACGGCGCTTCCCGATCCGATAGAAACGAAGCGGGCATAACCTCCGTTTCGGTCTTCCCCGTATATCTTCTTGGATGCGCAGAAATTCTCCCGGCCGCTGGTGCAGAATTCGCAGGTGCCGCATGGACGGTAAATCAGGCTGGTTACCCTGTCTCCTACCCTGAACCCCGTCACCGATGATCCTGTTGCCACGATCTTTCCGGAGATTTCATGACCGGGTGTTATCGGAATGGTCACCCTCGGAAGATGCCCTTCCTTTGTCAGGATATCCCTGTAACATATTCCGGTCAAGTTCTGTTCTATGATCAGGTCATCCTCTCCCGGTTCAGGCCGGTCAATATCCTGCACAACGATGTCCTTACCAATTTCGGTTAACCTTGCAGCCTGCATGATCCCAAATCCCGGTCTGTATTAATAATACGATGAGATCAAGTGGCGGAAATGATAAAGGGAGTTATTTTTGATCTGGACGGTACGATCATGGACTCCTTCATGCAACGGGTCAAATCATGGTGCGAGGCCCTGCGCATGAACGGTGCTGAGGTATCGGAAGAAGAAATTGAACCGCTCATTGGCACGCCTGGTGTCCCCCTCGCCTCTATGTTTACCAGTAATCCGGAGAAAGTTGAATATGACGAGGAAGTGATATTTGCAGCACATATTCCAGACCTCAAGCTCTTTCCAGACGTTCCCGCTACACTTGAACTGCTAGGTAAGCAGGGGATCAGGTATGTCGTTGTCACCTCTTCAAGGAGAAAGCTGATCGGATCGCTTGCGTTCCATCTGGAGACCGTTATAACAATTGATGATGTCAAGCAGGGAAAGCCTCACACGGACCCTTATGAGAAGGCAATGGAAATTATGGGCACCAGTCCGGGCGAAACGCTGGTTGTTGGCGATGCAAGGGTTGATTTTATCCCTGCCGAATCTCTAGGGTGCCCGGCAATACAGGTGACACACGGAAGAAATGCAGGAAGGTATACCGACACGATTGTCACGGAAATTTCAGAAATACCAGAACAGATAAAATGGCTGAATAGCGGGTTCAAGTGTTAGCTGCATGTTGCATTCCACCAGTAGTTGCCCGCCATGAAGGTTAGAGGCGTTCCGCTCTCGATGCTGGTGTTAACATTGCCTGTAACAGCCACTGACTGGCCATAGGTGTAATTGTTCCCAAGAGGAATCGTCCCTATCCGGTTTCCATGGAGGAATACCGAGATATGGGAGAAATTCATGTTGGAGAGGTAATGAAATGCCAGGGTCAGCAAATTTCCTCCCGATGCGGTTGCGTTGAACGATGAAAAGAGCGCGAGAATCTTCACATTGGTGAGGTTTATCACCTTGATAAGAGAAAACATGTATGATGCCATCTTGATGGTGAGCTTGGCGTAATAGGAAAAGTTGTGAATTGGCATTCCAAGCAGGGAAAGGTTGGTCATGTTTTCATTGATCAGTAGATTGAATATCCCGGAGCTACCGGCTCCAACCTGGTTCCCGAAGCCAGCAGACTGGAGATTCACCGGAAACTGGCCCGGATTGGTAACGGAAACACTCGCATTCACGATTACTCCCTGGGGCGTGTATTCGACCTTGTAACCGTTCACGTGGACAGACGACGCACTTCCGTACACTGACTGATACATAGTAAAGCCTGAGACCAGAAGGATTACCACGAAAATCGAGAATGCTGCTCCTCCGATGAGGGAGGTGGTTTTCATGCATATTGAATATAATATACAGATAAAAATATTGTCATACCTTTGTCAGCCACAACTGGTTCAATCCCCCCTCCTGAGCCGCGTCCTGCAAGTCCTTTTCATGCGCATACCGCGATAGAACTCACATAACGTTCCAGTTCGCGGTGATTTGGGCTAATTCAGATGGCTGCGCCTTCTCTGCACGCGAGAGCTTCATCAGATCGCAACACTTATGAGGAAACCGATGATCAAAAATTATCGATGGTGCAAAAATGAACCGTAGCATGAAGCTCGTGACCGTGCTGGTCATAGGAATCACAGTTGCTGGGCTCTCCTTTTCCATAATGGAACTTAGAATTGCCAATGATTCATCGATTCCAACCTTGAGGGCCACAACTGACAGCTTTGCAGTTGCTTATGGCGAACAACACAATTTACTGAATTCCACTTATCAACTAAATTATAGTTATGATGGAGCTAAAGTGTCGTACTTCATTTTCCTCAATTTACCTCCATATTTTTCTGGCGGTTCGGAGGTGGGGGCGTTTCTGGACTTTATCCTGGTTAAAGATACATCATCCTCATTTTCCCCTATAAATTTCAAGATCTCCAATTTCAGCCTATATGTGAATGGAACTAATCTAGGTCCTACGTATATGGGCGGCAGTATATCGGATAATCAATCTGTATTTTCCATGGAGTATTCGAACGTGATCCCGTACACTATTCTAAGTGGTAACTATACGGTCTCCTACTCATTTTCTTTCACTCCGCGTCCGATCCCCGGAATATTCCCAACTGCACAATCACCAATGGGTGTTCATAAGAATTTCATTGGACCGGAGTCTCAATAGAATGTTGACCCAGATTCATTTCGAGACATGCACTTTTACGGATGAACAGCTAATTTGCCGTTTTACATCGGAGATGTCCAGTTTACATATTCAAGTTGAGGTGAAATGATGAAATCAAAGAGACTCTATGCATTGATCATAGTTGTCGCGTTGTTATCGGTGTCCCTTTCTTACACTGCGTGGAGTGCAGATACATCCCCTCCCCTGATGCCTGTCAGAACCGTCAACATGACCTTTGTGCATCAATTTGCACACAACAACAGCCAAATTACTCATCAGTGAGTTTCCTCAATGTAACCTATGGCAAGAGTAAGATAAACTACGTGTTTCTAATGCAGGCCGCCCCAGACATTCTGAGGGATGGTACCGACTATAATCTGTGGTTATACGTTATGATTCTGAGTCAGACTCTTTCATTTCCGGTCTCTGGAATCACGTTTGCTATCTCTGATGTGAAGTTATTCCAGAACGGAACGCAGGTCGGCGCTTCATTTCCAAGCTATGCGTTTAGCCTGAATTCAGACAGGGTTCTTCTCTGGATGGCGGACTATTCTCCACCATTTTCATTCTCCTGTGGAAACTACAGTGTTTCATATTCTTTCCTGCTGACGCCAACGGTATTTGTGGGACCGTACCACTTTCAATTGAGTAGTTCATTGGTCAAAAAATCCTACGAGGGGCCGACCCCTCCTATTCCGACCGGATATTGCTAACTAGTAGAGTGTTTCTAAAATACACTTGCAATATCATGCACTGATTCTCCCTGGCATCTCGTCCACCTTATATTTCCAGGTGAACACGACCGGTTCGGAGTTGATCTCCTCGATGTAACTCAGAATCCGTTCCTTCAGCTCATCCTTCGAATCAACCCTTATTCCCCTGAGCATCGACCTTGCGATCTTGCTGAAGAACGTCTCGATGATGTTCAGCCAGGATGCGTGTGTAGGCGTGAAGACGAAACGAAA
>JAJZLK010000057.1 GCA_021803655.1 Thermoplasmata archaeon | reverse complement strand
CGTTGGTAACCTGTTCCGGTATCCTTGCGTATTGCGTGATCTTGGGAGAAGGATTGCTTGGATAAACTATCATGGACTCCTCTATTTCCATGGATATGTCGTAGATTTTCACTGTACTGTCCATGCCATCATGGGTAAAAAAACTTGGACCGGTTGAAGACTATGGCAGTCTCCTGATCTTCTTCTGTACCCTGATCTCTGATTTCCGCACCTGGTTCAGCCTGTCCGCGGTCTTTATCAGGCCCAGATGACTCAATGCCTGCGGGAAGTTGCCAAGTGCCTCGAGTGTGTCGAGATCGATCTCCTCTGAGTAGAGACCGAGATGATTTGACGCAGAGAGCAGTTTCTCAAACACTTCCTTGGCGAGTTCATATTTCCTCATCAGGATGAGATCTTCCACGTACCAGAAAGAGGTGAGGATGAATGCATTGTCTCCGGACGTGATTCCGTCGTCATTGTTGTATCTCTTGAAGAGGAACCCATGGTGCATCAGTTCCTTCTCGATCCTCTGGACAGTACCAACCATCCTTGGATCGGTTGGCGGAAGGAGCCCGAGAAGAGGAAGTCTCAGCAGTGCGCTATCCGTATGGGAGGCACCATAATACTGTACAAATGAGTTGGTCTCCGGGCTATAGCCATTCTTCAGGATGTCAGCCTTAATGGCATCTGCTGTTGTCTGCCAATCATGATAAGGCGCACTGAAGTCCAGTTTTCTTCCCATCTCAATTGCCCTCCTGAATGAGAGGAATGCCATGGCCTTTGAGTAGGTGTAATGCTTCGGTTCAGTCCTGAACTCCCATATGGTGGAATCAGGACTCTTCCATATCTCCGTCAGAGTGCTGAGGGTCTCCCTCACGAAGTTCCACAGGTAGCTGTTGACGGTCCCTCCGGCCATGGCCATGTGGTAAATGGAATCAATGAGGCTTCCGTATTCGTCTATCTGAAGCTGGTTTGCAGCCTCGTTGCCGAACCGGACCGGCCTTGATCCCATGTACCCCTCCATGTCAATAATAAACTCATCAACAGGCTCAAGGTCGTTGATCGGATAGAGCGTCTTGAGCTTCTTCTGACGCTTGAACGTTTCCATCATATCATAGAGGAACTTGATTGCCTCCTTCTTGTAGCCCATGATTGAGAGAGCTTCTATGACGTAGTTCGTGTCCCTGATCCATGCATACCGGTAGTCCCAGTTTCTCTCTCCTCCAAGATATTCTGGCAGGCTCGCGGTGGGGGCAGCTACCATCAAACCTGTCGGTTCAAAGAAAAGTCCCTTCAGGGTAAGAGCGGACCGGATCATCTCCCGGCTGTAAAGCGCCGGATAGTTTCCCTCGGACACCCAGTCTTTCCAGTACCTTGCAGTCTCCTGCATCCTTTCATATGACTTGTAATCCGAAACCCTCTGCACAGAGGTGACCCCATGAAGGAGAACTATCCACGTTGAATCCCCCTTTCCGACGGAGAACTTCCCCTCAAGATAATCTTTCTTATGCTGCATCTGGACCCTCGCCGACACTCCGAGGGGATCCTTCTCACTGCGGAATAGAAAGCCATTCCCGTTCCTGAAAATGTCATATTTCTTCCGCCCGAAGTCAAGAACCGGTTTTATCTTGACGTAAACCTGGGTCTCCGTTCGCGGGGACTCAACATACCGGTGTATCTCAGGAAAGTTTATGGTACTGTACTCCGAGGTCGGGAGAAAATCTGTAAGCCGCAGACACAGTTCACGGTTCCTGTAGAACTCAGTCACCAGGATGTTGGTATGATCCTGGTACGACTGGCTGACTTCAAGACCGGTTGTATCGGACGGCCTTATGGTAAAAACGCCACCCTTGTCCCTGTCCAGAATGGAACAGAAGACAGGATCGGAGTTGAAATTGGGCATACATGCCCAGTCGATGGAACCGTTCAGCGATACAAGAGCTGCGGTACGGTTGCTGGCTATTATTCCGTGATTAGAAATAAGAGTATAACCCGTCCGCTCAACTTCAGAAAATGGGACACGAGTATCCCGACTCATTTAACGAGTGGAATGACTTGCGGGTATTAATTACTACTTACTACAAGTGTTTGAGATCGGAATATCTGCTCCGGGTTCGGGAAAATATGAAGTTGACTGTGTACCCAAACGTTTCGCTACCGTCTTCCGGCATCGATTCCTTTCCAACTCCTGCTTCACCATGGGATCACATCAAGTTTTCTGCTCTGGCAGGATTGACGAGAATTTCAGATGGAAATCTGGCATTGTAGACTACGCCAATCATCTTCAGTCAGCGATAGCCCACAGACCGTGGTACGGAGCCTAGACCTCCTTATAGACATCTATGAATTTCATATACCAGTTTGCAAATGTTTCTTCCGATGAAAAATGCAGTTCTACAGGAGCTTCGATTTCCCTATATACATCGACTATTATCTTGTCCTTGGCAGCTTGATCCTGAAGTATGATTAGAAGATCAATGTCACTGTTCCCATTCCAGTTCCCGCGAACCGTTGATCCAAAATGAATGACTCTCGCTTTCCTGTCGTATTTGAGGCAGATATTCTTAACGGATTTTCCAACCTGTTCATAATTTGTGAGATAATCTCGGCGTTTCGTGTCGTATTCGAAGAATTTATCCATCAAATGCCTCCTTCATCAACTTCTGGAGCCGCTACACATCTTCTCTACAATATCTTATGGCTGACGTCCTTATGAACTTGCTTTTGACGGGACGTTGAATAGTGCTGACTTCCTCTACAGGAACCGCTGGGATCCCACTTATTGTTTCCTGTTAATTGCGGAATGTTATTGGAACCGTCACTCAATATCGCCGGAGGACCCGTCAATCAATCCTCAACTGGTGAATCCTCTTCAACCGCAAATCCGTTTTGCGAAACTGTAACCGAATAGGTTTTCCCCCGATACTTCAGATTCTCAATTGACATCCTGCCCCAGCCTCCGGGAAGCATTGGGTTGCAATTTTCCTTTAGCCCGTTTAAGCCGTCCTTCCCATCAGGGTCAAGGCCAAAGAGCCCTTCTATCACAGACTGGATGAACAGGGAGGAGGACCAGCCTTGGGCAAACTGTCCCGTTCCCTTTTCGATCTTGTCATCATAAGTTTCATTGATCCTTCCCGGGTCCGGACTCCCGAAGACCAGTCTGGGAAACGTTGAGAGTGCCCTGAAAGCTTCTTCTGGAAGGGGATTCCTGTAGGCCGCAAGCACGTACCATCCAGTCATCAGGGGCCAGACGGTTCCGAGATGATAACTCCCATCATACATCGGGTCACTGGACGACATGGATCTAGTTCCCCAGGGTGTCTGCATATCATCCCCTGACATTTCCTTAACCACTCTTCGCATTAAATTGCTGCTGAAGAACATGGCAGGCACCAGCTGCATAGGGGTTCTCACAGTCCTGACGGTTTCTCCTTCCACAGAATCATATATAGTAAGAGTTTCACCTGCCTGGTGAAAAAAAGTCCTGAAATAATTCTGCATCAGAATGTCGTGTGCGTGAACATGGCTTCCGCGAAGCCTTCCAAGTTGAATAAGAGCCTCTATCCATAGCGCGTTGATGTCAACACACGCACCGTCCCTCACTTCGGCCCATGATTCCGGCCATCCGATGAGTCCTTTGCTGAAGTTGTTCTCGAGAAGTCCGTCCCCGTTATTGTCACATCCCCGGAGGAAATCTACGACCTGGTCAACTTCTCCGTGACGGAAATCCACTCCATGCCACTTCCAGAGCTTAATGCAAGAGATGATCCAGAGTGGACTGCTGTCTATGGACATATACCTGGAGGAGAGGCCGTTCGAGGCGATCTGCAAAGAATCTGAAATATTTGTGTCAGCAGGAATCTCGTGTGGAATCCTTCCATTGAGTGAATATTTCCAGAGCAGCGAAAGATGGCTTTCCGACATCTTCTCAAACCCGGATTCGGTTGCAGCCATGCTCATCCATTCCCCGTCCCTCCCGAAGAACCATGAGAACTGCGGAAGTCCGGCATACCATCCGGAAACATCTCCGGTATCAGTGAAGAGTTCCAGGAGATCGTGCTTTGCCCATATGAAGGCCTTGTTGAACTGGAATGATGGTGTTACGAGCCTGCAGAACCTGTTTATGCTGCCATGGTAGGTAAGAGTCTCGTGCAACAGGGATTCACTGAACTCAAGATCTTCCCTCGAAATAATGACGGTTACCTCGCCGTCAAGCATGAATTCCAGGGTCACTTCCCTTCCATCGATCCGGATTACCGGCGATACCCCTTCTATGCGGATTGAAGTCCTTCCGTTGCTGCTCACCAAATCGGTAACGTTGCCCTGCACGGTAGACCTGTAATCTCCGGGAGCATGTGAATCAGGCCATGCATTGAGGTGATCAATTTCCATCTCAATAATCACGTTTGTAGGATTATCCGACTGGAATATCATTACAAGAGCATCCCGGTCATGAGGAACGAAATCCAGACGGCTGAAATCTCCAAACTCCCGGAAGATGTATCCCAGTCCCCTTACCATTTTCCGGAATGTCTCTCTTGTGTCGCCTGCTCCACTGCTGATCTTCATCCTGGAAACATGACGTGTCCTCACCCCCCAGATTCCTGTACGTGATCTTGAATCAGAATCCTGAGTAAGGTTCCCATCCATGTCAAGGATGGAATGCCCCCTGAGTCCCTTCAGGAGAGTCATGGAATCGTTCCTGAATAATGGAGAATCCCTTTCCCTTATCCACGCATGATATACCTCAAGGTTGTCCTCCTCTGTGAATTCCCTGCATTCCCTGAAAATTTCCTCAACACTCATTGGTAAGTGGAAAACATCAGGCGTCAATCTCTTCCTCAGGTTCTTCGTTCAGGACTCTACCCTGCTGGTTGCCGTCCTTATCAAACAGGTAAATCCTCCTCCTGTCCACATAAACTGTGGTCGTTTCGCCTTCCTCAACAAGTCCAGAGTCATTTACGTGTACGTAAAAGTAGACGAACTCCCCTCCGATAGTCGACTGTACAAGAATCTCGTTTCCAAGGAGGTTCTTCATGATAACCCTCAGTTCAACGGCTACAACGTTAGACGCATCGCGGGGTTTCCTCACGAATATTGAACGTGGCCTGATCCCGACGTAGTGGGCGTCTTTTGCTTCAAGTACGTCTCTTGCTTCGTCAGATTCAAGGATATTCATGGAAGGATTGCCGACGAATGAAGCGACAAAAGTATTGATCGGGTGCCTGAATATGTCCATTGGCTTCCCGACCTGTTCAATCTTTCCGGTCCGGAAGATGGCGATCTGTGTCCCAAGCGTCATCGCCTCAAGCTGGTCATGAGTTACGTATACCGTGGTAACCCCAGTCTCCCTGTGTATCCTTTTCAGTTCAAACCTCACTGAGTCACGAAGCTTTGCGTCGAGGTTGCTCAGCGGCTCATCCATAAGCATGAGCTTCGGGTTCTTGACCAGCGCTCTTGCAATCGCCACTCTCTGTCTCTCGCCACCGGATATCTCATGCGGCTTCTTCCCGACAATATGCTCAATGGCAAGGAATGACGTGACTTCCTTCACCTTGTCACGTATGTACTGCATTTCCTTGTGTGCAATTCTTAATGGAAATGCGATGTTCTCGAATACTGTCATGTGGGGGTAGAGGGCATAGTCCTGGAAGACCATGGAGATATTCCTCTTGCTTGGCGGATATTCACTTATGTCCTCTCCGTCCATGATTACCTTACCGGAAACCTGTTTCATGAGCCCGGATATAACCCTCAAAGTGGAAGTCTTCCCGCAGCCTGACGGCCCAAGGAGGACGAAAAAGTCCCCATTGCCAATGCTCAGGTTCACGTCCCTGAGTATCTCGTTCTTTCCTGCTGTCAGGTATATCTTTTCAAGTTCAAGTGTTGTCATGTCAATTCCTCGTTATCTTTACTTCAGCGCTCCGGCGATAATGTTGCTCCGCATGTATTTCTGGAGGATAAGCACAAGGGCAATTACGGGTATCGTCATTATCAGGGAGAATGCGTCGTCTGCCGGAAGTCCCCCCTGTCCCCTGGCAATGTTCTGGTATATCAGGACCGGGATGGTTGTGTGAAGCGGAGATATCAGCTGTGCAAGTATGAATTCATCCCATGAGAAAAGCCACGCAAGTATCACTGCCACGAATATTCCGGTCAGCGCAAGCTGCAGATCGATGTAGAAGAAAGCCTGGAGTTTACTTGCTCCGTCTATCTGCGCGGATTCACTGAGCCTCGTCGGAATACTCCGGAACGCCCCCACAAGAACGTAGGTTACCAGCGGGAGAGCTATAGATGACTGTGCAAGTGCAATCCCGAGGGAGGTGTTGAGAAGGTGAAGCTTAGCCATCGCACTGGCAAGCGGAACGCCAATCTGGATTTCCGGTATCATCTGCGTCACGAAAAGGAAGATAATTACCAGGTAGGAAGCCCTTCTCGGCATCCGTGAAATAGTGTATGCCGCGGGTGCTCCAAGGGCAATGCATATTCCGGACACGATGAACGCAGTTTCAAGGCTGAGAATAAAGTGTGAGAGGAAGTGATAATATTTCAGGACTACGTAGAGAGAATAAGGGTTGAGAGAACTTGGTATCAGGGCGGGATTCGGCCTGAATATCTCCGTGGGAGGTGCGAAGGCAACTAGGAATATCAGGTATATTGGAAACAGGACAAAAAAGGCCATGACTCCCATGGCAAGGTACCAGAGAGATTTCCTGATAATGTCCCTGTTCACCTGCTACCACTTCCCAGCTTGCCGGACACGTAAATATAGATCAATACAAACACCATCACAATACTGAGGAGAACCGTTGCAACCGCCGCAGAAATATTCGCAGAGCCAAGGGAGAATGTTTCATAAAGGTTGAAGGAGAGAGTCCCGAGGAACTGGACATTGGAACCGACAAGGATCAGCGGTAGGGAGAGGATGTTGAATTCAGACACCGCCCTGATGATCATGGCAATCATGATGAACGGATACAGGTTGGGAAGAGTTATCCTCACAAACTGCTGGAGCTGGCTGGCTCCGTCGATTGCGGCTGCTTCATACTGGCTCTCCGGGATCATCTGGAGACCACCGAGAAGTATGAGCATTATAAGCGGGAATGTTTTCCACGAGTCCGCAACAGCGATTGAAAAAAATGCTATGTAGCCAGAGGTCCAGTTTACCTGTGAATGTGAAAGTCCAATGCCTATGAGGATCTCATTTGCATATCCGTTAGTCGCGCTGAATATGAAGGAGAATGCTATGGCAGACACCACGGTTGCCACCCCATAGGGAAGCATGATGATCGACCTGAAAACCGATCTCCCGCGGATCGATCTATTAAGGAGAAGGGCGGTAAACAGTGCCAGAAAGAACTCTATAGCCAAGGCAAAGGGGACGAATGCTATCGTGTTGACGGTAACGGTGTATAGAGATGGAGTATAATTCTGGAGCTGGTAGTAATTGTACAGACTGTACTTTCCAAGGAGCATGAAGCTGAGGTTTATTCCCTGGATAATCGGATAGATGTTCAGGATGCCAATAAAAATCAATAATGGAAGTATAAAAACTACTTCCATCAGGTTATTTTTAAGCTGCCTTACAATACGCATTCATTCTCCCCACCGGATCAGGTTGGACCTGTATAGCTACCGGTGGGAACGATTGCGCCTGCCGCATACTCAGACGGGTACGAGGATGAAGCATAGTATGTGTTGAGGTAGTTCTGCATGTTGGCGTGTGCCTCGTTCAGTGCAACAGTTACGTTTACTCCGGACATTATCTGTGCCCATGCGCTGTCAAAGTAGTTGTCCCACTGCGTCATCCATGGAACAGCTGGCCTGAATATTCCGTGTTCTTCCTCATATTTGATCATCTGGAAGGGGAGGCCGCTTGCGCTGCTTGACTGGTATGCTACCTCGTTCACCACTGGCCATGTCAGGTTCTGCAGCAACTGGGTCTGCACCGTGGCGGAGTCAAGGAACTGGATGTAGTGAATTGCTGCCCACAGGTGTGAAGTGTGGTTAACAACTCCAAGGACGTCACCGCCAACGATGTACTGCGCGTTGTTGTTAGGTCCCATGAACACATGGTTTATGCCGAGGTTGTGCGTGGCTGAGGTTGTTGTGTTGTTCCAGCCAAGACCGGACATGAGCGAAGTAATGTAGGGCCACTGGTCAATGTACTGGTATGAGTTTGAGGCAAGTCCCTTATAACTTCCCCAGAAGCCTGTACTGTAATGAGGGGACATAAGACCCTTGTTCTGCATATTCTGCAGGAACGTCAGTGCCTGAATGTCGCCGGTTGTGTTGAATGCCATGGGGTTTCCACCAAACTCGGCCATCCACTGGAACACCTGTGTGGGGGTACTTGCCCCCTGGTGGCCCTGCATGTTAAATGGCGCCGTGTATCCACTGGCGTTAAGGGCAATCATGTCGGTCATCAGATTGCTCACATTCGTAGGCTGTGGAAGCACCTGGTGTGTGTTCTTTCCAGCCACGGTGAGTGCAGACTGGTTGTAATAGGCCAGTTGAACGTTTCCCCTGATCGGGAAGAAGTAGTACGTGCTGCCGAACAATCCCTCATGATAATAGGCCGGTATTATCGTGCCATATGATGCGGAGAGTGTGGTACTGGTGGTTCCGTTCCTCGGTTCAAGCTGTGACAGGTATGGGTTCAGTGAAAGAACAAGGCCATTGGAAACCAGTGGTCCTGTAAAACCATTATCCTGCTGTACTACGTCAATCGTCGGGCTTGTGCCCTCAGACTGTAGCGTAGAGACTATAGATGTAGCGGACTCCGTGCTGAACTGAAGGGAAATATTCGGATATGCCTTCTCAAATTCCGGCAGTATTGTCTTCTGGTAGAACGTCAGCTCGCTTCCGGATAGAGAGATATTTACCGTAAGCGGTGTCTTATTGCTATGGCCGGTGCCATATGCTATGTACAATCCCGATCCAGCTACAATAAGCACAACAATTACAAGTCCTATTATTGCGTACTTAAGTCTGGACTTCTTTTCACCCGCAATGGGCTTCTCAGTATTGCCTTCCATGATAGGTAAACTCATGACTGTGATCTTATAAAAAGATTAACAAAATCGCACACCACGTGCTGAAATCCAGTGTCCCACGGTTATAGGAGCCATATCCCTGCTGCTTCCACGAACCGTTGGGTATGTTCAGGAAATGGGGTCAGATCAGAGCAGCAGCCGATCTGCATCCCAGCACCTCCACCACGCTGCAAAACCAAATAAAAAAAAATGTCCAGGTTCTGTCGGAACCTGGGACCTACTTCTTCTTTTTCAGATATATGACAACGCCTACTGCCGTCGCCGCTATCGCCACTCCGATAATTATCTCGATCAGTTCCGTTTCTGAGATGGTAAACACTGGCGAAGACGACGCAGGCGTCTTTAGGGTGACGTTGAGCTTCTCTACCTGCCCCGGGTTCAGGGAGAAGTTACTGTAGACTGTCAGGTACCCCTGGTCACTTATCACTATCTTGTATTTGCCTGCCGGTTCAGAAACGTTGAACGATCCGCTACTTGATAGTGTGATGTTGTTTCCGTTTACCGATACGGTAGAAGAGGCAGGGTTCACTGAACCGGTGATGTATGCATATGGATCAAAGGAGACCGTGGTTGCTGTATTGCTTCCCTTCACCGTGAAAGAACCAGTGTGGTTAAGAGTGTAGTATGAGGAGAGATTCGAGATTGTATAAGTGTAGGTGCCATTTGTTTCGTTGAACCCTATAGTATCACTGACAGATGAGAACTTCTGGCCGTTAGACAGGCTAAGGTACCACTCATTCCCGGATGGGAGCCCCGTTTCGGTGAATGTGACCGAATACGATCCCTTGAATGTTACATTCACGTTAACCGACGCGCCATTGACAGAGAAGCTTCCATTGGGTGCACTGTACTGCTTATTCGTTTCCCCTATGGTATACGTATAGGATCCATTGGTGAGACTGGCTGTGTACAAAGCACCTGAAACCGGTCCTGATGAGGTCTGTCCCGTGACGTTCACGTACCATGAGCCCGAGGGGAGTCCTGTCCTTGTAAATGCTACGCTGTAAGTGTACTTGGAGAAGGATACTGATTTCGTCAAGGGAACTCCATTCACCGTGAATGTCCCAGTGTAAGAGGATGGCGAATAGATCTTGTTCGACGTTGACACGGTGTAGTTGTACGATCCGTTGAAAAGACTGGCTGAATACGAAGAACCGGAAATTTGTCCCGATGGAGTCTGCCCCGTTATATTCACAAACCAGACTGTTCCTGTTGGAAGACCTGTTTCGGTGAAAGTGGTCGTGAACTTTACGGGGGACAATACTGAAATTGAACCAGAGCCCATATTTGTGACAAGCATGTTCTGATTCGCCGAGTCGTAAGCAACAAAATCAGGTTCATTCCCAACGGTTATGGAGGATATGACCCCTCCAGTGGTAGGATTTATAACAGATAAGTTACCACTTCCACGGTTTGGTATGTATAGCTTCTGGTTAAGCGGGTTGTAGATTCCCTGAGCAGGAAAAGCCCCTGTATTTATGTTCTGTATGACCGTATATTTAGATACAACTGAGAGGTTGTTATCTCCATAATTAGAAACATACACGTATCCGTTAACCGGATCGCAGGTAAGACCATAAGGTTCCAGTCCTACGGTTATCGTTGCCACCCATGCATTGGTGGAATCAATCACGTCAACCGACCTCGACCCGGCAGAAACATAGATTGAGTTGTAGTAGGGATCAAAAATCAGTGCATAAGGCCCGGACGAGACCGAAATGGAAGAAACTGATCCTGAGGGAGTAATAACGGATACGCTGGATGATGCCGCATCTGCAACGTACATGTTGTGATTGTAAGAATCGTAGGCTATTCCACGTGGTCCATGGCCGATGTTTATGTTTGCCGTAACCTTGTTAGTTGAAGAATTGATTACCGAGACATTGTTGGAATTATAATTTGAAACGTAGACTAGACCGTCGTAAGGATTGAAAGCCACATTTTCAGGTTCGTTTCCAACCCTGATCGTGGATACGATCTTCCCTGTCGTAGCGTTAACGGCCAGGACAGACGAGTAATACATGGAGTTCGCCACGTAGTAATCTCCATTGAGGTTGTCATATGCTATACTGGTAGGGAAAACTCCAACAGTCACCGTCCCGACGATCTGGTCGGAGGTTCCGTTGATAACGGAGAGGTTCCCACCATAAGTGTCTGTGACATATAAGAGGCCATTTAGAGAGTCGTACGCGATCGGCCCCGGTGAAAACGTCCCGGAAACAGTCGTGAAAACAGAACCGGATGGATTAATTACTGATACTGTATAGTCACCACTGTTTGAGACATACACGTCGCCATTGTTAGAATCAAAGGCTACGCCGTCAGGTTGTACCCCCACCTTTATGGTACCTGACACGGCATTACCTGAGATAACTGAGACGTTATTCGAGCCGTAATTCACAACATATATTTTTGTGTACGAAGAGTCAGAGGCCACAGCATATGGATTGGTTCCAACCTTCACCTGACCAATTACCGTAGTACCCTGGATGAGAGTCACATTATTGCTACCCTCGTTTGCCACATATATCTCGCTATTCTGTCCAAATGCTAGTGCTTCTGGGCCAGACCCGGCTGTCACTGTTGCAATAACTGTGTTACCAGTACCAATTATAGAAACGTTGCCTGAACCGCCGTTTGCGACATAAATTTCAGAATCTGCAGGGTCGTAAGCCACCCCAACGGGTCTGGTTCCCACGTCTATTGTCTTAACAATTTTCTCACTTACGGGGTCGATGACAGAAACGTTTCCGGAATTAGAATTGGCGACGTATAAATATGTGTTGTATGGATCGTATGCAATACTCTGCGGGTTTACTCCCACACTGATGGTTGCCATGACCTCATTTGAAGACAAATTGATGACTGAAACATTGTTAGTGTTTGATTCCGTTACATACAAATCCCCTGTTGCAGGATCGTAAACCGCGCAACTCGGATAAAATCCGGAACCAGTGTTAATTAGGTTACCGGGTACAGAAGTGTTATTGAAAAGCATAATTGTGTTGTTTACAGAATAGGTTGTGGTAGTGCCACCGGAACCCATGGCAATTACGCCCTTTGATGTCACATCAGAAGATTGACCTGTTACAGATGAAATATCAGCATATGTGTCCAGGACCAGTGGGGTGTACGAGATCATAACCATGACGATCAACGCAAGAGCAAATGTCTTGCTCCGATTAGTTCTTGACAACACGGACTCATGCATTTCTCTGTTTAGGGAGGCAGATACAGAACCCTTTTGCATAAAGAGCATTATATCGTGAGTTATTATAATACTTCTGCAATAGTCGTAAGAAAAGTTTAAAGATATAATGGTTTATACGGTGTCCCGTGCTGAATGGGGCTGTAGCTCAGCCTGGCAGAGCGCCTGGCTCATAACCAGGTGGCCGTCGGTTCAAACCCGACCAGCCCCATCCCGGTTTATCGCTTGCAGGTTGGTCCGCGGATCATTTCTTCTTCCTTATTATGATCACTGCCGCACCCACTGCCCCTGCCGCAATGATTCCCGCCGCTATTATGTATATTAGTGATTGGGGGAATGGTGCCGGTGCTGACGCAGGCAAAGAGAAATGCACCGTAACCGTGTCGTTAGATCCACTGATGTTGGTTGTGTTGTATGTCGCGGATGATATATATCCGCTGGAGGCTACACTCAGGTAATGAGTTCCGTTTGTCTCAGAAAGGTTGAGGTATGGTTTGGTGGATACATGGGTGATGCCATCAACTGTCACGTTCCATGATGTACCGGAAGGGAGTCCTGTTTCATAGATGGAAAGAACATAGGTGATCTCTGAGAAGGATACAGCAGTGGTGCTTCCACGTCCGTTGACCGTTATGTGTGATGATGAAACGGAGGGGGAATAAGTGCTGGTGGATGTGTGCACACTGTACGCGTATGTTCCGTTGGTGAGGTTGAAGTAGATGTCTGAGACCGAGGATTCCTCAGTTCCGTTCACAGTCACAGCCCAAAGGGTTCCTGCGGGGAGTCCGGTCTCCTTGAATTCTAGCATGTAGGTGAAGGGAGAGAAGGAAATACTGACATGCGTGTATTCAGTGTTTACAAGGACTGATCCAGATCCGGTGACAGGAGAATACTTCCTTGAGTCTGAGGATACAGAATAGTTGAAGAGTCCCATGGGCTGTCCTATAGCGATGGACTGCGATGTAGAATTGTAGGTCTGCCCTCCTATGGTCACGTTCCACTGCATGCCCTGCGGAAGGCCGGTTTCAGTAAACTGGAGAAGGGTCTGTGGAAAGATAACAAAGACGGTATTAAGTTGGGGGTTCGCAACGTATATGTTCCCGTTTCCACTGTCATAGGCTACTCCTTCGAGAGTAACTCCCAAGATTACGGTTGCAATCACGGTGTTTAATGGAGAGATTACGCTGACATCGCCTCCATTCCGATTTGTGACGTAAACATTCCCGTTGCCACTGTCGTAACATACTCCCTCTGGAACAGAGCCCACCTTCACTGTCGCCGCAACCTTCCCGGATGAAGATATTACGCTGACGTTGTTAGAATTGAAATTTGCAACGTATATGTTCCCGTTTCCGCTGTCATAGGCTATCCCAAATGGAGTAGTTCCCACGTTGATGGTAGCCACAATCTTATCTGATGGAGATATTACGCTGACGTTGTTAGAATTGGAATTTGCAACGTATATGTTCCCGTTTCCGGCATCATAGGTTATCCCGATTGGGCCGCCTCCCACGGCAATGTTTGCCACAACCTTTCCGGATGAAGATATTTCACTGACGTTGTTAGAACCGGAATTCGCAACATATATGTTCCCGTTTCCGGCATCATAGGCTAATGCGCGGGGATTAACTCCTACACCAATGTTCGCCACAACCTTTCCGGATGAAGATATTACGCTGACGTTCTTTGAACCGTAATTTGCAACGTATATGTTCCCGTTGCCACTGTCGTAACATACTCCCTCTGGAACAGAGCCCACCTTCACTGTCGCCGCAACCTTCCCGGATGAAGATATTACGCTGACGTTGTTAGAGCCATAATTTGCAACGTATATGTTCCCGTTTCCTGCGTCATAGGCTACAGCGACTGGAGCGACTCCCACGTTAATGGTCGCAACAACGATGTTTGATGGAGATATTACGCTGACATTGTTCGAACCGTAATTCGCAACATATATGTCCCCATTTCCGGCATCATAGGCCACACCAAGTGGACTGACTCCCACGTTAATGGTCGCAACAACGATGTTTGATGGAGATATTACGCTGACATTGTTCGAACCGTAATTCGCAACGTACACATTTCCGTTTCCACTGTCAAAGTCTATTCCGTATGGATTGGTTCCAACATTAACTGTTGCTGAAATGGTTCCTGACAGCGATATTACACTGACGTTGTTAGAGCCATAATTTGCAACATACACATTCCCGTTTCCGGTATCATAAGCCACACCAAGTGGACTGACTCCCACGTTAATGGTAGCCACAATCTTATCTGATGGAGATATTACACTGACGTTGTTAGAGCCATAATTTGCAACGTATATGTTCCCGTTTCCTGCGTCATAGGCCACACCCATTGGAGCGACTCCCACTATAATGTTCTCTGAGATAACTCCTGATGACGATATCACTGTGACATTGTTGGAGTGAGAATTTGCAACGTATATGTTCCCATTTGCTGCGTCATATGCTAATGCACGGGGACTATGTCCTACGCTGATGTTTGCCACAACCTTTCCGGATGGAGATATTACACTGACGTTGTTAGAGCCATAATTTGCAACATACACATTCCCGTTTCCGGCGTCATAGGCGACTGCGTATGGAGATATACCCGCGCTGATCGTCGCTACAACGCTGTTTGAAGGAGATATTACGCTAACGTTGTTAGTGGCTTCATTTGTAACGTATACATTTCCGTTTCCACTGTCGTAGGCTATTCCGTATGGACTAATCCCGACCGCCACAGTTGCCATAAGCGGGTTTGAATAGGCGGCATCCGGAACAGCCACGTTATCTCCAGTGTTCTCGGTTTCTGCCTGAAGTGGAACCACAAAGGACGTTAACACAAGGGCCGTTGCTATTAGAAGAACCACGCGAGGGTTAAGCATATGCGGACGCATACATTCAGAATGCTCTTAAATCTACCGATCCACTCAATAAAGGAAAAGCCGCCAAGCGACGTACTGCGAATTCCCTGACTTCACATCATACCAACGGCCTGTTTTCACACAGATTGTCCGTATAATCATTCTCAACTACTGTTGTTCCAAATCAGACAAACACATATTGCGATTGAAAAGACCGGCATAATAATACGCCGGATTATTCCATTTTTGTCCCACAGTTTCCACAGAAACTGGTGGTCGGGCTGTTTTCTGATCCGCACTTCTGACACTTCTTCATTCCAAGAGTAGCGCCACAGTTATTACAGAACTTCCCTGACCCCGCAGTCTTGCCACAACTGGGACAGACCGTCTGTTGTGTTTCAAGCCCACCAGTATACAGTTTCTGGCCCTGTGCGTTCTGCCAAATCTGATCCTTGGTGACCTGAGCTTTTGCTGCTCCAATCTCAGAAGTAACTTTGGGAGCATCGTTTGTACATAGTCCTCCAGCTTCTTCGTTCCAGTCTAGATCACAGGCATATTTGTGACATCTCGGACACCTGTGGAAATGTGACATCGCTTCGTTCTGTGCCTGAAGGAATGACTCTTCCCTCTCCTTTTGCCATGCAGGAGTCTGATAAGCCTGTCCTCCCAAAGCGCCGGCCATGTATGCTCCCTCATTGAGGAATCCTCCAAAAGTCGATATCGTGTTGAACAGCTTCTTTTTCTTGGCTGTCTTGGAGCCAATAAAAGTGGATTTATACCCGTCTCCGCACACGTCGCACTTGAATACAAACTGGAACCCCTGCTCATTGCTGAGGTCCTGATAGTTATTCGTGAAGGACTGCATAGTCTATCATGAAAGCATCCCGAGGATCTTAATAAACATTTAAGAGCAGTTTAAAACATATCCCCTACAGGTAAAATTATGCCGAGTTTCAAGCGCCCATGCAGGTACTGTTCGAAATTGGTATTACCGGAAGATGTTGCGTGCCCGTTCTGCGGTAAGGAGTCCCCTTTGTACTTACGTTGTCCCAGGTGCAAGGCAACTATACAGAAGGATTACCGGAAATGTCCGGATTGCAAGCAGGCACTTAGGATATTTTGTGTCAAGTGCGGCAAACCAACCTTTTTTGACGTGTATTGTGAAGTGTGCGGAGAAAAACAGGAGGTAAAGTGCCCGAAGTGCCACTCCATGCTTCCTCCCGTGTATGAAAAATGCCCTAATTGCAAGAAGGGGACCCCTGAGGTCGCGAAACCCGCGGGGGCGTGAAGTCAGGTGAGAATGTCCTCACCCATGGTTGATGGCACAGTTTAGAATGCTTGTTAGCCTTGAAGCGGAAACGCTTTTCTGCACTCATTCAAGGCCTGAGGCGGCTCCATGACTCTCCTGAAAATAAAAGTCAGGTTTGGAAACGGACAATCGGTGATTTCAGGTGATACGGGGATAATTTTCACAAAGGTAAGGAGAGAGAATAACCGTGCTAACTTGGATGTAATGAAACAGATCTCGCAGTTGTGTAATATTCCCATGAACAGAATTCGCTTGATTTCAGGACATTCCTCAACCAAGAAGGTGATTGAGATCCTTTGATTGAGGCTGTTAGATTATCACAACATCCCTGATAATTCCGGGTTGAAAGGCACCACTCTGTGTAAGACAATTGATTGGGTGTCTTTCTCCGTGTTAATTCTTGCAAGTATTCGTAAGAAATCCTCAGTCTGTCTTGTGGGAACAAAGACCGATATGAGGATTCTCCTGTCAAAGGTTCTCATGAGATGCTCAGCCCGGAAGATCAGAGCGTCATTGCACAGATTCCGCAATTTCTGTAAGTGCGGGCTGTTCCCGGATGTTTCGTATATATTATCGTTTCCTGAGACCAGGGATAATCCCTTCATGTTCTTTGCAGGCGATTCGAGATAGAGCTGCACGGAGTAATCTCTGCCCGGTTTCTTCTGGACCTCACCAACACCATTGTTCTCTGAAAGGGCGTTATAGATAACGTCATCATCCTGAGCCGGGAAGGAAAACTCAATCATTGACAGTGGAGTCCTCGCATTAATCTCCTCGAGGAATGAGAATGCACCAGAACCTGTGGAAAGCCGTTCTATTTCTATCATATTGCTCTTTTTGAGATAGCCGACTACGGAATCTGAAATCTCCCTCGTTCTGGAACTGTGAAACCTGAAGTCTATGTACAGCGTGTCAAGTTCGAGATGCACATAGCTCATCACAATGGACGGCGTATTCAGAATAGAGTTGATTAAGGAAAGTTCACTGTCTGGTCTTATAGGATACTTGACGAACAGTTTCCCGCCGTGATCCTCGGCGTAGAAAATCTTGGAGAATGTTTTTGTACTCCGTTCCTCAACTTTGTCAAGAAGCATTGTCAGGGAAATTTCCTCATTTTCATGTCTCATGAGAACGGGCGCATATATCCTGTACTTTTTTGAATACTCAAAGAGAGGCGAATCCTGTCTGATGGATAACACACATCTTGACCCGATTTTTGTGTCCGCATCCGCCCATCTCATGTTATGATGATCTGTCTGTCAGCTATAAAGATCGACCGGAGTGAATCCGCAATACTTTGTGATTTATCTTAGCTCCTCAATTCTTACTTAATATATCGAGATTTATTCTCAGTTCCGGCGCCAGATCCTTGCCCCTTTCGGTATCTCCCCAAGAAAGAACTTGAGTGTTTCACCAAAATCAACGAAACTGGTTAATGTCTAGTGCTGCTCCCGGGACGGTGGTTATGTTTTCATAGCCTGAAAAGGCGAGGGTTAGGTAATGCATTTAAGCGCAGTAACAGATGCGGAATGGAGCAGGTTCAGGGTTATTGTGAAACATCCCGGGTATAATTTCGGACTCAGGAGAACACCGGATAACACTATTGCAAACCTTCCACCCTGCCCCCTTTCTTCCTGATGTCCTGTCCGCTCAGAGCGTCAGGAGGAGGTACACAATAAGAAGAATTGCGATGAGGAACGAGATCATGCCGGTTGCTATTTCTCCAGCCGCTGAAGGCGTGAACTTTCCCTCCTCGATGCTTTTCTTATTGCTCAGAAAGCTCCTCAATGCCATAACCTGCATGAACCCGCCTGCCACAACCAGGATTATGCCGACTGTAGATGAGAAATGATATGTTGTCGACGGGGCGCCGGGTACAAGCTCTCTAATGATCAACCCGAATTTTGCAACAACAAAGCCAAGTGCGATAACTGTTATGCCCGTACGTATCCAGGCAAGATATGTTCGCACATTTGCCATGTGGTCTGTGACACTTGGTTCCGTCGTCTGGCCCATAATTACTCTAGAAGTTGTTACTATTTCATTATTGTTTGCAAGGATTTTCTAACGCCGCAATGGAGTGTATGCAACCTGTCTCGTTCACTGTCCTCTTTCAGGATAAGTTAGGATCGTCCGCGCAGAGATCACATAATCTCAGAAAACAGGAAGATTTGAGGAGATTGTGAGGAAACATGAGGAGCAGGCTAATGAGCAAAATACTAATAAGTTTCAGGAATAACGCACCCGGATGGCTTCATCGTTTGTGTCCGGAGACTGGAGATATAACCCGACTCAGCCGGGACACGTCATAGGTGATTAAATGGTTGCACCAAGAAGAATACTGATAGTAGGAGACGGAACCGGAGGCTTGAGCATTGCAAACAAACTTGCGTTCAGGATTCCCCGGGAATTTGCAGATATCACCGTCATAGGAAATTCGCCAAAGCACTATTACAAGCCGGCAGGTACGGCTATTTCTTACGGTTCACTGGATTACAGCAGGTTCACAAAGAATGCACGGTTCCTTCTCTCCTCACATATCTCATACATCAGGGGAGAAGTAACCGGCGTTAACAAAGCAGAAAAGAACGTTCTGACCAGAGATGGAAAGAGATACTATTACGATTACCTTGTTCTAGCCCCAGGCGCCAGATTTGCACCGGAGGCAGTTCCAGGCTTTGAGGGTGAGGCAAAACACTTCTACGATCTGAACCATTCAGTGGAACTCTCAAGACACATTCAGGCTCTTGAGGAGGGAAACCTTGTCATAGGTAGTCCTTCTGGTCCCATACAGTGCCCGCCGGCTCCATTTGAGTTTGCCCTCCTTGCGGACGAATACCTCAGGAATAAGGGTGTACGTGACAAGGTCAATATAACATTCTTCTTCCCGGGAAAGGGTGTATTCGGCATTCCTGTCGTTTCTGAATTTGTACAGAAGCTCTTCGAGGATCGTGGAATAGAGTTTAGGTCTGAGTTCACACCAAAGTCAATAAGCCAGAAGAACAAGGAAATCAACTCTGTTTCAGGTGATTTGATCAAGTACAGTCTCCTGGTCATGCCTCCGCCCCACATGGGACAGAAGTTCATAGAGAAGTCCGGGTTCAAGGGTGATAACGGATTTGTGGAGGTCGATCCAAGGACACTTCAATACAGGGAGAACCCTGAAATCTACGTTATTGGCGATGCAGCACAGTTCAATGGAATCATGGTTCCGAAGTCAGGCACCGCTGCTGCATTCCAGGGAGGCATCGTGGCAGAAAGTATTTCATCGGAAATCGGCGGACTCTCATTCAACCGTGAATATGACGGGGAGGCCATATGCCAGGTTTATAATGGACGCAGACAGGGGTTCAGTATCCGCATACAGAACGGGAAAGCCACTCTCGGTAAGGAGGCAGAACTTGATTTCCACCTGAAGAAGACTGGCGCTGACACGTATTTTTCGTCAATTGTAAGAGGAATGATGTAAGAATGGTAGAGGAGAAACTGATAGAGGATAATGAGAGAGACGTTATGGAAGAGGCACTTTCACTGCTGCTGGAAAATGGAGAATCTCTGCTTTCCCTCGCGAGATCTCTGGACAAGCTTTCAAAGGCGGGACTTCCCGCACTTGTTGAGAAGATCGTCAGCAATTCAATGCCGTCTGATCCGCAGGCAGTGATGAAGTTTGTTGACAATCCTGACATGCTTTACGGGATATCCAAGGCCCTGAACATCCTTCCCGCTCTGCTCAGGTCCCTGTCGAACGAATCAGCATCTGACGTAATTAAGTCCATACTGTACGATTCTGATGAAATGTACGCAGACATGGTGAACGGAGCTAAGAATCCAAACAGGATGTCATTTCTGAAGCTCATGGCAATCATGAAGGACGAAGAGGTATCTGCTGGAATGTCGGCAATGCTCAACTTCGTAAAGTTCCTCGGAAAAGCACTGGGGAAAGTTGACACGGAGTAGAAGTCCGGATTAATATACGATAATCCAATTCCATTTTATGGAAGTCTCCTTCAGATACTCCCCCGGCAAAGGATTTGTTTCAACAGTCCCGGGAAAGTATGAACTTGTTCTCAGGGACCCAAATGCCCCTGACAGTTCGTCCTATTCCCCGACTGAGTTCCAGATGTTCGCGATGGGTGCCTGTTCTTCAGCTGATCTGGTGACGATTCTCCCCAAGATGAGAGTGCCATACGATACCTTCAGTTGCACCGTGGAAGCCGAAAGGAGAGATGAGCATCCAAAGACTCTGAAGTTCGTAAACATAAAATATAACTTTACGGGAAATCCTGACGCAGACAAGGTAAGGAAGGCAATCAACCTGTCACTGACCAAGTACTGTCATGTCTCCATACTAGCCCACAGGGGAGGCGCCGATCTGAGATACACCCTGATCATCGACGGGAAAACAATCGACGACCGCCTGGAACCGAAAGAACCGGGCGAGATCAAGGAACTCAGGGACTAGAGCGACTTAAGCCCGTTCCCCGTAAGCACAATTAATGGGCGATCTCCCAACCTCTTCTTCATGATCCCTGCGTATGCTGCGGCAGAACTGTACTCCACGAGAAACCCTGATTCTGCCAGGTTTCTCCATGCGGCCATTATTTCAGCATCGTTCACAGAAACACATGAACCATTCTTCCCGATAGCCGCCACCACAAGATCCATGAGCACTGGCCTCCTTGTCACAAGCGCATCAGCAATAGACGTCTTCCCGTTATCCGGATCATACTCCTCACGATTTACCCTTGAACATATGGGGTCAACCCCGTAAGGCTGTACTGCAATAAACGCCGGGATAGAATCGATCTCCCCTGACTCCATCAGGTGCCTGAATCCGCTGTGCATTCCCAGAAGGAGTGATCCGGCGGACAGTGGAAGATAGATTGCGTCAGGCAGTTTCCCTTCTGTCTGCCTGAAAATTTCATAGGCAAGAGAACGGATGCCATCCCTGAACTCCGGGATGTACGCGTGCCCGAGATAAGTTCCTTCTGCGGACATGGCAGCCCGGGCAACATTCTCCCTGCTCCCGGTCACGAAATGAACGTCCCCGCCATACGACCGTATCTGCCTGATCTTCGTCTCATTGGAATTCCCTGAAGCGAAGATATTCACCTTGAATCCTGCTGCAGTGCCATATGCGGAAACAGAGGCCCCCGCATTTCCCGATGAATCCTCATTCACTATCGCTCCCCTTTCCAGGAAACTCTGGGCACTAGAGATCATCACTCTCGAGCCGCGATCCTTGTAGGAGTAAGTGGGTGAGAAATAGTCCAGCTTCATTGATATTCCGTTGCGCATTACTATCGGCGTCACCGTTTCGCCAAGGCTGATTAGCTTCTTGACGTAGGGAAAATCATCCCGGTCATTGCCGTGATATTTCCAGTTAGGTCTTATATCGAAAATCGAACCACACGATCCGCACCTGAACTCCAACCTTTTCCGGGCGGAACCGCATGATGAGCATCTAACATCAAACATGTCCACTTGCCAGCACTGTCATTCTCACTGTGCTCTTAACCTTGACTTTTGCACCAAACATGAAAAATGTTGCGTGAAACACCCACTCCAGAGAAGATTCCACTCTCATATGAGACCTCACGTGTGTGGGACCACATTAATATATCAGATTTCAGTAGAATTTTCAGTGAAAACGAGGGGCGTGTACCTGGATGAACATCTTGCTGGTGAGCGTGATTATAGACTTCGCGTTCCTTATGTTCCTTGTATGGTTACTCGCTAGAGTGAACAGGATACTGATATAAGTTACCGGATTTGACCCCACTGCTTCCATACAGAAAATGCGTCTTGCAACGCGAGATGTAACTATAAGATCCCATTACGCTATGTAAGTCGCCACCCAGTGGTATCTGAAAGTCTTATCTGCCAAATTAACGTGGTATGGTCCTATCTCCAGAACTGGGGTTACCACAAGAGTATAATTGAATGCGTACGTTCCGTTATTAAGAGACTCATACCATGGGGTCTCGCCATAATTCCCTTGACCTCTAATGAGAAGGAAGCGGGTATCACCTTGAGCGCTATATGGCAAAGGTGGGCCGTAGTTGTGGAAATAGGGAAGTATGTTGTTCCTGTCAAAGTTAGTAATGTTCTTCAAGAGCGTTCCATTGACGGAAATGGTAAGACTGTCAAAGATCAGGGAGAACCCTGTGTATGGGAATACTAAATACTCGCTCTGGAGCCAATAAGAAAACACAAACTGAATAGGCGTGCCAGTTTGACCGGTGAAATTGTTCACTAAACGTCCCAATCCGTAGTAATAACCAATGCTGATAAAAGCCCCATCACTCGTGAAATTGTAGAAAGAGATGATGCCGGGGGGAGACACAGGAACGCGATTTAAATATGAATAATCTCCAGGTTGCGGTTTCCAGGATGGTGGCTCAGTAACATATTCAAAGACTGTGAAACCGGAAAAAAAGAGCAATAATGCAATAAGGAAAGCATTGACCTTTCTTTGGTTCCTGAAATACCAGATTAGGATTCCCAAGGTACGATCAGCCCTGCACGATAAACAATGGCACTGAAATGCTTGTAGAGTATGATTCGGGTGGCACAGGTTGCTGCGGATATCTATCCTGCCCCCAGTATTCCACCGTCTGGTTGGACCACTGCAACTGATATAACAGGAATGAAGCCGAGTAAGTAAAGTAATTCATTACGTAGGGATAAGAGTTGTCCGCAGCGTTCATCAGCGATATCGTCTCGTTAAATCCCGTGAAGTACGATAGAGCTGTTGGTGACTGATTCAAAAACCCAATAGTATAACCGTACTGATAACCGTGCTGGCTTACAAATGCATTATTGTATTGTAGCTTGTTGTCAGAACTGTAATAGCTATCCGTATGGAAGATGAATGGAGCGATTATTGGCATAACGCCTGCCGCAAGCCCGTATGTAACATAGCCTGTAACCACCGACGCAAGCACCAAACCCACTTCTATGGCAGTATAGATGGCTTGAGTCGCCTCGCCTATTATCTGTTTGCCACTGACTCCCTGGCTTAAATTAACAGATAAAATGTTCGTTACGTACGTTGAAGTGACTGGGTTCCCTGGCGTGTTTCCAACATCATTGCCTGTCCAGTTAAGGTACTGTTTCAGGCTGTAGATTCCAACATAATGAGTCTTATTCCAGATTCCTGCCTGAAAGTCAAACGATTTATTGCTCCCAGAGGAAAGGACTCCGTTCGTCTGCAACCAAGCAGTATCCGAAGCAAGAGAAACATACACCCCAGATGAATTGTAAAGAACAGCGTGCTGAATTGAGTCGTTGAACAGTATATATTGATTATTTTGTATAACTGGAAACTCAGTGTACACGTTGAGAATATATCCTAAGCTCTTGTCATACCATGTACCATAATCTCCCAAGGCCGTGCTGAGTCCTACAATCTCAACTGAAAACTTGTTATATGCCTGAGGTTGTGCTGACCATGTACATGAATATGTGCCAGTCCCATAAACTGTCTTGGCGCAGGCATATACATAGGACCCCCCCACCGTAACGGCATAGAATGTGAGTCTGGCCATCGAATATGAACCCATCGAAGAAACCTGTGCGCTCAGTCCGACGTTGGTATACGCGCCGATCACCTGGTCAGTGGTAACGTATGAATAATAGTCATTCAGAGAACTGACCGTTGGAGGTGCAGGTGATGACCCTCCGCCACCTCCTCCTATGATTCCGTATGGCTTTATAGTCGGGTCAATGGAATATGTCTCTCTTGGAGAAAGAGACAAGGGTCCGAATGGAAGGGTTATGCTGTTTGCAGATGACGTGATTGAGAGTGCCCCAGCCGTAAATATGGACTGTTCTACTGCCCATGAGACTGATATGTTACCTGTGTCGATTTCCCAGTTGTTCTTTCCTATGATGAAGGTATGGTCGCCCATTCCGGGGGAATAACGCACTGACGCGGAATCAAATCCCTGTATCTGGGCATTCATGCTCCGATCTGCTTTGACGGTGAAGGATACCATGAACTGTCCAGATGTTTTCTGGATGTTTTCCACTGCGATGCTCGCATCTATCCCTCCGTTAATGAAAGAAAATATCTCTGCGATCTTGACATTATTATTCCACCTGATCATTACAGCGGAATCCTGGAGTCCATTCTGGACACGCTTTGTTATGGAGTTATTGAACTTCTCCTTCATCAGCGGGGAGGCTGATCCGTTCGTTAGCGGAGCGAAAATTGCCCCGGGATTAATCTCATAAATGTTCCATGAGACCGGATACAGGGAATTCCCGAATCCAACATAGCTTTGCGATCCTGAGAACTTTACCACCTCATTTCCATACCGGTATACAGTAGATGACGGCGTATCAGATCTGGCGTACTGCACTGATGGAAACACCATCAATGCAGCAATACAAACCGCAATGATAATCATGAGGTGTTTCCTGCTCTCTCTCTCTCTGATGATCCGTTGCACGAAATATGGCCAGTTATATTCATCGGTATCAATAAAGAGAACAACTGTCTTTACTTAAAACTTTTCCGGAAATCCCTGCGAGAGTCATCTTCTACAACCTTCATTGTCGCCAATCGTCATTTCCTGACCATCTAACTGAGATCCTCGGAACGTCTCGCTTTGATTAGGTCACTTGAGGACGAATACAGTAGAATTTCTTCACGTCACCACTATTCCTGAATAATTATTCGGAAACGAAGCAATTGAAACCCAACACTAGAAGATATCCCATATGTTTGTCTGCCAGTTCGCCAACCAGTCAGGCGGGACATTTTCTGCAAGTTGACTCCTGAAGCACATGTGGATGATCCAGAAATTCATGGCTCCCCGGATGAAACGCTCATTCTGATTACAGCCATTGAAACTGGACTTCAGGAAAACACTTATATATAATATAATTATTAGTTTTATAATATCCGACATATGTCGGACAGGTGAACTCATGCTTATTGAGTCGATTGAACTGGACAACTTCAAGTCATTCGGGAACAAGAAGAAGATACTCTTCAAGAAAGGATTGACTGTAATAAGCGGACCAAACGGGAGCGGTAAAAGCAACATTGGGGATTCACTTTTATTTGTTCTTGGAGTAAGATCATCGAGGACCATAAGGGCAGAGAGACTTTCTGATCTTATCCACAAGTCATCGTCTACCCAAAGGCAACGAAACTACTGCCGTGTATCTCTGGTCATAGACACGGAGAAGGAAAACGTGCCGGAAGAGAACCGGAAGATCAAGCTCACCAGGGAGCTTGTTCTCGAAAATGGAGAGTACCGGAGCAATTTCTTTATCAATGGTACCCGAAGCAGAAGATCCGACGTTGAGCAAATACTGGACACTTCCCAGATTTATCTCGATTCATACAGTGTTGTGCTGCAGGGAGACATCAACAATCTCATAGAGATGTCTGGAAACGAGAGGCGGAAACTTATTGAATCCATTGCCGGGATAGAGAGTTATAACAACCAGATTGAGAAGGCCAAGACAGATATTCGTGGACTTGTCGTTAATCTGGAGAAGATAGATATCCTAAGGAACGACCACCGGTCACGACTGGAACAGCTTCACGTTGAAAAGGAACAGGCCGAACATTACAATACACTGACGGGGGAAATAAGGGATCTGCGGGCAACTATTCTCAGCAGGCAGCTGGCTGGCCACATCAGGGAACAGGAGAGCATTGTCAGGCAGGTAGAAGTCATTAACACGGAAATCCAGCATCTTAATGAACAGAGAGAGTCACTTAAGCAACAGATACAGAATCTCAGGGAAGAGATTTCCAGGCAGCAGGAACTGAGGGATCGTTCATCCACAAAGGAATCTGTCGAAGTGAGAAAGAAGATTGACGATATACGGCTTGCCGTTGGAGAAAAGAACCTTCAGGAGCAGTCTCTCGAACGTGAAAAGGACCGTCTCGATCTGGAACTCTCACAGAACGCCGAGAGTGTTTCATCCTGGAACACAGAACTCAGGCAACTGAGTGAATCGGTTGCTTCTATGGAGACTGAACTTCAAGGAAAGCAGACCACGAAATCCGAGCTTGACGAAAAATTCAGCACCCTTCTCTCTACCGCCGGCAACAGTTCAAGGCAGATCTCCGAACTGCAGGAGAAGCTCAGAGAATGGGATTCAAGGATCAGGGAACTGAGGGGTGAAGAGCAGGCTGTTTCCTCTGAGATTGGTGGCTATGAATCCCGCAAGAACGGGATACTCCAGTCCCTCACTTTGCTTGAGGAGAAACAGAAGAACATAGAACAGGAAGTCAAGGATTCAAAATGGAGATTAAAGGAATCCGAAGATGGATCGCAGCAAACCAGGAACGAAAGACAGAAACTGACTGATCGCTATTACAAGCTAAGGACACTTTTATCAGATCTCAACACGGAAAGGCAAGGACTTGCAAAGAGACAGTCCGAGGTCGGAAGGGAATATGAAAGGCTGAATGCCTCATATAACATAAGATCACAGAACGTCTCCAAGCCGCTTGCATGCATATCTGCTGCACGATCGCGTGGAGAGGTATCCGGCATACACGGTACCGTGAGGGAACTCATAGCTTACGATGAAAAGTTTGCAATGGCAGTGGAGGCGGCAGCAGGAGGGAGACTGAACTCACTCGTTGTCGAATCAGACATGGTTGCCGAGAAGTGCCTGAACATTCTCAAGAGAGAGAAGGCAGGGAAGATGACTTTTCTGCCCCTGAACAAGATGGCCACTGCGAGACCAAGAGGCAAGGCAATAATGGTGAAGAACTCCGGTGAAAGCCTCGGTTACATATTCGAGAACGTGAGGCTCGACAAGGAGTATGAGAACGTTGCATGGTACTGCTTCCAGGATACCCTGATCATGCCAGACGTGCCGACCGCGAGGAAGCACATGGGAGGAATACGCCTGGTTACGCTTGAAGGAGACATATTTGAGGCCAGCGGAGCAATCACCGGAGGATTCCTTGAGAAGAATAAGTCGGCACAGGTAGGCGAAGCAAGAATCAAGGAGCTTTCTGCCGAGATGGCATCCATTGAAGCAAGACTTTCTGAAATCGATCATGATCTTGCAAGTTTCAATTCAGAATATAACGAAATAAGCGAGAAAATGCAGGAAACCTCGAGAAACGAGGGAACGGATCAGGGCAAACTCGCCTCTTACCGTGAAACCATAAAGAAGGGAGAGGCCGCACTTATTGAATGCAGGAAGAGCATAGAGACAGAAAAGACCAAGCTCCTTGACATAGAACAGAAACTCCGGGAAATCGGCGAGAAGGAAGGGGCGATTGTCGATCGTATATCTGCGGAGGAAAAAGAAAAGGAAACCCTGTTCGAGAAGATGAGGGAGTTCTCTCCGGAGATTGTGGATGAAAAGAACAGGGTGGAAACAGAACTGAACGCCCTCAGGGATTCCATTTCATCCTCTGCGTCTGAACTGGAGAAAAAGAAGATCAGGCTTGACTACCTCCGCTCCAATATCGAGGACGGAAAGAAGAAGGAAACTGCAGGCAGGAAGAGACTTTCCGAGATAGAGGGTTCAAGGAACCAGTTGAAGGAAGAGATCGTCGTCCTGAGAGACGAGCTTGCCAAGTATACTCTGCTTGAAAACAGCATCAATGAGCAGCTCGGAGAGATCAGCAGGAAGATAGCTGAACTTGAGAAGAAGGTTTCAGGAAAATCTGCAGAACTTGACAGCACAGGATCTGCAATTGTATCGAAGAATGAGATTGCATCCGATTTTGATGTCAAGAAGAGGGTACTTACAGACAGGATAGCTGAAACGGAGAGCCAGATAGCAGCACTGGGAGGAGCCACGATCATCACCACCATGTCGCTGCAGGAGCTGAAGTCCTCGGTGACCTCAAAGGAGAACGAAATTACGTCCATGGGACCGGTCAACCAGAAGGCAATAGAGGAGTATCAGCAGGAAAAGGACTACCTCGCAGGACTGGATCTGGAAACTGAGAAGCTGAAGAAGGAGAAAGCCGAACTTGAGAGCCTTGAGGAATCCCTTACCGAGCAAAAGAAAGTAGTCTTCCTGAAGTTGTTCAAGGACATCAACCTGAACATGAACTCGATATACTATGCCCTTTCCGAGGGTGGTGAAGCCATGCTTGTGCTCTCTGATGAAAATAACCCGCTTGAGTCTGAAGTACATATACGTGCAAAGCCGAAAGGAAATAATTTCAACAAGATTGATGCACTTAGCGGCGGAGAAAAGAGTCTCACGGCAATGGCTTTCATAATGGCTGTACAGAGGATAAATCCCTCTCCAATCTATTACCTTGATGAGGTAGACATGTTCCTTGACGGTTCAAATGCCGAGCGGATAGGAAAGATGCTCAAGGAGAATTCAAAGACATCCCAGGTGCTCATTGTATCCCTCAGGAAAGCCATGCTAAAATACGCGGACCAGATCATCGGAGTGACTACGTTCGATGATGAAAATACAGATATTTTCGTGAAGAGTTTCTCGGAGGTGGAAAAATGAAGGCTGAAGAGATAATGAAGAGCGTTATTGTCCAGGGAACCATGATGGAGGTAGATACTTCCTTCTACGAAAATCTCCTCAGCGATTCTGATAAACTCGCCTCGGACGATACAGACCTCTTCTCCAGGATCGTGACAAGAATAGTCAGGATGTGCGAGAATGGGAAGATGGATCCGTGGAATGTTGACATAACTAGCTTTGCTGAAGCACTCAGGGGGATGCTTGATGAGAATTTTACCGATTTTGCGCAGGCAGGATACGTCATGCTCAGTGCCTGGCACCTTCTGTTCAGGAAGAGCGAAACCGTGCTTTTCAAGGCTTCTTCCATGCTGGAGAGTGAAACAGATGACGTACCGCTGGAGCTCACGGAGACATCCATTCCGGATCCCGCGGAACTTTACTTGAATGTTGGCCCAGTTTTCCATCCCCTTGAGATCAGTTCCCCTGTAAGACATTCAGAGACAAGGAAGATAATGGTACTGGATGTGCTTGTTGCCCTGAAGAACGCTGTGACAGTACAGAGAAGCAGTTACAGAAGGGAAAAGGAAGAGATAGTGATAACCCCGGCCCAGGTGGAGCAAATTGTCAGCGAACTTCATTCCGAGGAGCCGGAAAAGGAGATAGAGACCCTTCTCCTCAAGATAATGTCCAGAGGTGCCGAGAGTTTTTACATGGAAGAGATATGGGGAGATGGCGATGAAAGAAGGACATTCATGGTTTACTCCATGTTCCTGGCAAAGAGGAAACAGATCACACTTGAGCAGGAATTTGACTTTGGCCCGGTGCTGATCAGGACTGGAACGGGCAGCACCAGATGATCCCGGATGATGAATGGCTTGCTGCTTCTGAGATTGCGCAATATGCATTCTGCAATGTATCCTGGTACCTGAACAAGGAAGGTGTGGC